>JAWKZW010000001.1:3597500-3902500 GCA_041395725.1 Gammaproteobacteria bacterium
CACCGCCAATGTCGCTCCGGCCATCATGAGCAGTCTGTGTGCAGCGGCCATGGCCGGCGATCGGGAGACTGCCAGGGCACTGAATGATCGCGTTACTCTGCTGAACGAACGGCTGTTTCTGGAGTCCAATCCGGTACCCGTCAAATGGGCATTGTATCGGATGGGAATGATCGAACGCGGCATTCGTCTCCCCCTGGTGGAACTAAACGAAAAATTTCATGACCAAGTAACTGAAGCGCTGCTGGCAGCGGGCATAGAACTGGAGTGATGATTCTGACAATGCGAGCTCAAACTGGAAAAATACCTGTCCTGGTGATTGTGGCCCTGACGCAGTTTTCCTGCTCCTATCTCACCGGAGACGAGGGGTATTTTCGTGATCGCAAAGGCGATTATCTAGTGGCACCGGTGGTGCCGGAAATCCGGGTACCAGACAGCCTGGACAGTTATACGCTCGACCAGCTTTATGTCGTTCCCGAAGAGGTAGTCCCAGGTGCCGAGGATCTGGTTGGTACTATTCCACGCCCCAAACCGCTGGATACCAATCGACCGGAAGGGGTGGTTATTCGCCGCTTTTCCGGAGAGAACTGGATCGTCATTGCGGCAGCGCCTGGCCAGGTATGGCCGCGGATAAGGGATTTCTGGACGCAACAGGGGACCGAGCTGGAATATGAAAATCCGGTCGACGGGGTCATGGAGACAGTCTGGCTCCGCTCTCCGGTCAGCGCCGATGAAAGAGAAAAATACCGGCTTCGCATCGAGCCGGGGATCCATAGCGGCAGCTCGGAAGTGTCTCTGGTGCAGATCTCCCGTCCTGATTCATCGGTGGGCACCGAGCTGGTCATCTGGCCACAGCTGTCTGAGTCAGAGGACCGGGAGTATGGTCTGTTGCAGGAGATTTCCCAGTATCTGGCTGACCGGACTGACATTTACAGTTCCTCATCGTCCAGCCTGCTGGCCGGCAGCCTTTCCGGGGACAGCAAGGCAAATCTTATCGAGGATCGTGGCCTGGGTCCGGTGCTTGAGCTGAGTGTGAGCCTGAATCGGGCCTGGGGGCAGGTGGCCCAGGCGCTAGGCGAAGCAAATCTCACTATCGTCGAACGGGACCGGGAGAATTCAGTTTTCCAGGTGGAGTTTTCCGGGGCAGCTGCGGAAGAAGATTCCGGCGGCTTTCTGTCCCGGGTATTCGGCGGTGAGGATGGAGAGGAGTCTACGAATCAGCTGTTTCGGATCAGTCTTGATGCAAGCCGTGATCTGGTGAGAGTGACGGCGCAGCCGATTGGGCAGGAGTCTCTCACCGGGATGGAAACCGACCTCTTGCGGTCCATCCTCGCCAACCTCTGATCGAGTCCGGAACGCACTGTTCCGGGGCTGCCTGGTCAGGGCAGAAATGCTGGACGGGCCTGCCGGTTTTCGCCGCTCCGGGCGGCAGTTTTCCATCAGGCAATTTCTGCAACTCTCTACAGCATCCTTTTGACAGGACCGGAGCATAATCAACATGCTGGAACTTCTCCCTTATCTGCTGGTTGCCATGTCTGCAGCCGCGGTTGCTGGACTGATCACCTATCTGCTGGTAAGCAGAAATCTCAATCAGCGGGAACGGCAGATTGCCGCATTGTCAGAACGTCTGCAGGGTAAGGAAGAGGAATTGCGCACCTTGCAGGGCGAGATTCGTACGCTGGACGAACAATCGTCGGTACTCGGACAGACCAATACAGGGCTACGCGAGCAGATAGCCAGACTGCAGTCGGAACTCTCTTCAGAACAACAGCGGTTTGCAGAGAAATTCGCCTTACTGGAAGGGGCGAGAGAGCAGATGAGCCTGCAGTTCAAAGAGTTGGCTAACGAAATCCTGGAGGACAAGAGCAAGCGCTTTACTGTCAGCAATCAGGAAAACATTGCACAGATTCTGAAGCCTTTGCAGGAAAAGATTCAGCATTTTGAGAAACGGGTGGAAGAGACCTATGACAAGGAATCCAAGGAGCGTTTTTCCCTGGCACGGGAAGTCAAGGCTCTGCAGGAGCTCAATACACGTCTGAGCGAGGACGCCGTCAATCTCACCAATGCACTTAAGGGTGACAACAAGACCCAGGGTACCTGGGGTGAGATGATCCTGGAATCCATTCTGGAAAAGTCCGGGCTGGTGAAGGGCCGGGAGTACGAGATACAGGTCAGTCTGAAAGCTGCAGATGGTAGCCGCAGCCAGCCGGATGTCATCGTTCACATGCCGGGGTCAAAGGATATTATTATCGACGCCAAGGTCTCCCTGAAAGCCTACGAGGCCTATTGCAATGAGGATGAGCCGGGCAGGAAGGCGGACCTTCTGCAGCAGCATATCCAGTCGATTCGCAATCACGTGAAGCTGCTTGCCAGCAAGGATTACCAGAATCTGGCCGGGGTCAAAACGCTGGATTTTATTCTGTTGTTCATGCCGATCGAAGCAGCGTTTTCCGTAGCTGCGCAGCAGGATTCCGAGTTATTCATGAGCGCGTTTGAAAAGAACATTATCATAGTCGGCCCATCAACCCTGCTGACTACTCTGCGGACCGTGCAGAATATCTGGCGCATGGCACAGCAAAACCAGAATGCGCTGGAAATTGCCAGCCGGGCCGGTGCGCTGTACGACAAATTTGTCGGGTTTGTGGAGGATCTGGAGGACATCGGTGGAAAGATCGACGCTACGCGCCGAAGCTATGATCTGGCCCATAACAAATTACTGGGCGGTCGCGGCAATCTGATTGGCAGGGTCGAAAAACTCAAGGCGCTGGGTGCGAAGACATCCAAGCAGCACAGCAAAGAAGTCCTGCAGGCGGCCGATCTCGAGATGCAGCAGGATGCTTTGCCGGGTACCTCTGAGGTTGTCTCAGACGGGGGCGGGGAGTAACACGGATGGACGAGATACATTCCTTTCTGCCCTGCCCGACACCTCAGTCCTGGGTTGATGCCGCGGTCGTCAATCTGGATACGCTGCTTATCGATCACGCCAACTGCGAAAAGAAGGCCGCGGCCACGGCCATGAACCTGTTGTATCGTCATGTGGACAAGGCGGAGCTGCTGACTGTCATGTCTCGTCTTGCCAGAGAGGAACTGCTGCATTTTCAGCAGGTAGTGGAATTATTGACCGAACGACAGATCAGCTATCGACGCCTTGGTCCCTCCCGGTATGCTGCCAGTCTGCGCCAGTATATCCAGCACGACGAGCAAGGTGGTCTGGTGGATATTCTGATAATCGGTGCTCTCGTGGAAGCGCGCTCCTGTGAGCGTTTTGAAAAGCTGATTCCGAGGTTGGATGGCGTGCTGGCCAAATTTTACCGGGGGCTGGTCAGATCGGAGGCCCGGCATTTTCAGGACTACCTGCGGCTGGCGCGAAAGTACGCGAAAGAGGACATTGAAGCGAGGCTGGACTTTTTTCTCTCAATAGAGGCTGACCTGGTGCTTTCCAGTGACACGCAGCTGCGTTTTCACAGCGGCGTTCCCGCCCTTCAGTGAATGGTATCGGCAAAACTCGGCTGGGTGGTTGTGAGACTGCCAGGCAGCACCCACTCTTTCTCCACCACCACCAGGTCATGGCGATCAAGCTGGATATTGTCGCCACTGGGTGCGGTGATCTGGTCCAGCAGTACACAGCTGATGTCTTCGTCCAGTGATACGATGACGGCAGGCTTGAATCCATCGATGGTGTCCAGGCTGACTCTTTCCCCAACTTTTATTTCAGCGCTACCGCCAAAAGTCGCGTGGGAACGCTTAATAACCCCGTCGGCCGGATAAGGTGTGGCAAATCTGGCGGCGGCCACGATGTGCATGATGCGCAACACGGATTCGTCGGTCAGATCCAGTTCAATCTGCTCATATTCCTCGCTGCTGTCGTTCTCTCCGAGGGTATTGCGGAGCAGGGTGATAAACAGATCCAGATCCGAGTTGTTCCATTCGATATCGACCGGTTGATCCGGCTGCACAGACTTGTGAGGGGGCGAAATAATGTCCGTTTCGATTTCCACTTCGGCGATTTCCCGCCGGCTCTGATTGGACAGTACGATACTGACAACGTCACTGCCTTCTCCGGTTTCGTCGGTCAGTCGCCAGAAAATGCTGTGCCCGGAAGCAAAAATCATGTCATTACCCTTTCACTGCTTGTCATGCTCATCATGTGGGGGCGAATAGCCAGGCTTTCAACCAGATTCACTCTACCAGCTATCCTAGCACTGATAAACCCCGTGCCGCGAGCGGCCGGTTAATCCTGACAACTGGCTGGTCGGGTGAGGTTATGGCCCAGGCGTTGTTCCAGGCGATCCAGTTGCGAGCAGGGAATTTGCGTGTTTCCGCTCAGGACCACAGCCGTCAGACTGTTAATAGCGAGTAATGGCGAAATATCGGTGATAGCGTTGTCGGCCAGGCTGAGACCGCTCAGGCGGGGCAGCGAGGCAAGGGGCTGCAGATCGGTAATGGCGTTCCGGGTCAGATCCAGAAAACGGAGACTGGCCAGTTGCGCGATGCCGCGCAGATCCTCTACCTGTGCGGCAGCACAGGACAGCACGGTGAGGTTGGCTGGATCTGTTACGCCCGATTGGCGTAATGCGAGATTGATACAGCCCTGCAGATCCGGATCTGATACCTGCCGGGCATTTTCCGGCAGGCGCGGATCGTAGACCGACTTCTCATTGACCGTAATGGCGAACTGACGGGTACAGCCTGCCAGGAGTGCGGTAACGGCCACAACCTGTATCGAATACAGCAACCAGGAATATCCAGTCGCTTTTCTGCTTTTACGCGCGGGTGCGCCTGGGTCTGCACCGGGTGCTGCGGGCATGCTTTCTTGAACCATGAATGTGCCTGAAATTGCCTGGGCGGGACGGGATAATATCCCATCCTGGCGGGGGAAAATAGCGACCCGATCTGTGAATCAGGTCTTCGGCGGGCACTGGCAATTCGTGCTCAGGGCGGGTAGTATGCCGCCTCTGTGCATACGGCTCATTACACCCGCCCCATTGCAAGGGCAAGGAATCTTTTTATGAATATGGTTAAAACACTTCGGATTGCTACACTGCTGGCCGCTTCGAGTCTGGCAGGTTTCGGTCACGCCCAGGATGTGGATCTGCAGGATGAAGACGCCCGGATCGCTTACAGCATAGGAGTCAACATCGGGCAGAGCCTGATGCAACAGGGCTTGCTCGACGGTCTCGATTTCAATGCATTCATGCGGGGTGTGAGCGATCTGGTTAATGGCCAGGAGCAACTGAGCCCTGAAGAAATGATGGCCGCTATTCAAACCTTCCAGCAGCGTATGGCTGCGCAGCAGACGGCGCAGATGGAAGCCGCACGGCAATCCGGTGAAGAGTTTCTGGCCGCCAACGCGGAAAATGATCAGGTAGTGGTCCTGGACTCCGGGCTGCAATACCAGATCCTGGAATCCGGTGCCAATGGAGCGACATCGCCCACCATCGCCGATTCGGTGCTGGCACACTATCACGGTACCCTGGTCGACGGGTCGGTTTTTGACAGTTCCGTCGAGCGGGGCGAGCCTGCACAGTTCGCGCTGAACCAGGTGATCGCAGGCTGGACCGAAGCGCTGCAATTGATGAAAGAAGGTGACAAATGGCGCCTGTTCATACCTTACACACTCGCGTACGGCGAGCAGGGTATTCCGGGCGCAATTCCACCGTTCTCCACGCTGATATTCGACGTGGAACTGCTGGAAGTTCGCTAAGTCTTATCCCGGCTGCATGCTGAGGGCACAAAGCAGATGAACAAGCAGGCATTCAATGAGGGGCTGCTGGCCTTCATTGGGCGGGCGCCGACTCCATTTCATGCCGTCGAAGCCATGGTTTCACTCCTGCAGGATGAGGGGTTCCAGATCCTTGATGAAAGGAACCGCTGGGACCTCCATCGGGGTGGGAACTACCTGGTCAGGCGGGACGGCTCTCTGATTGCTTTCCGCTTCGGCCAGCAGTCGCTGCTGGAAGAGGGCATTCATCTGGCCGGTGCTCACACCGATAGCCCCTGCCTCAAAGTAAAGCCCGTGGCCGAGCGTCATTCACAGGGCTACCTGCAACTGGGTGTTGAAGTCTACGGCGGCGCGCTGCTGAATCCCTGGTTTGACAGAGACCTTTCCGTGGCCGGCAAGGTCTCTTTCCTTGACGAGACCGGAGATTTGAATACCTGCCTGGTGGATATGCGGCGGCCGGTGGCAACGATACCCAGTCTCGCTATCCACTTGGACCGAGAAGCCAACAGCAATCGCAGCATCGACGCTCAGAAACATCTTCCGCCGGTGCTGTTGCGCCAGGAAGGCGAGACAGCGGTGAGTTTCGAGGCCTATCTGTTGGAATACCTGCGTTCGGAAGCCGGACATCCTGACGCCAGGCGCGTTATGTCCCATGAACTGTTTTTCTATGATACTCAGCCACCCGCCATTATCGGTTTGCAGGATCAGTTCATTGCCAGCGCCCGATTGGACAATCTTCTCAGTTGCTACCTCATAACCCGCAGTCTGCTGGCCAGCGGGGGAACCCACACCTCGGTCATGGTCTGTAACGATCATGAGGAAGTCGGCAGTGGCTCGGCATCGGGTGCCCAGGGGCCGTTTCTGAAATCAGTGCTGCAAAGGCTGGTCAGCGCGGAATCCTCGGACACGGAGGCTTTAGAGCGGGTGTTTAGAAACTCTCTGCTATTCTCAATCGACAATGCCCACGGTATCCACCCCAACTATGCCGATCTTCACGACCCGGCCCACGGGCCGGTCCTCAATGGCGGGCCGGTGGTCAAAGTCAATGCCAGTCAGCGCTATGCCAGCAATACCGAGTCGGTAGCAAGGTTTCGCGCATACTGTGACAAAACAGGGGTGAAGTCCCAGGCCTTTGTTATGCGCAGTGACCTGGCCTGTGGCAGCACTATCGGGCCAATCACAGCGGCCGAGACCGGTATTGCGACGGTTGACATCGGCGTTCCCACTTTTGCCATGCATTCCATCAGGGAACTGGCCGGTGCAGACGACGGAGAACGATTGTTCCGGGTCGTCAGGGCGTTCTTTGATCGCGATTGAGCCGGTCGGGATCCCGCTGGCGTTTCAGATCACGAAGGATAAAACGGGCGGGACTCAGGCTCTCGACTAGTGCCGCCGGCAGCGGGGGAGATTCGCCATTGGCCTGGCTGGCTATCAGTTCCGCCGTCAGCGGACAGGAGGTCAGACCATAGGAGCCGTGAGCAACGTTAACAAACAGGCCAGGTAAGCAAGTGGGTTCAGCATCGATCCTGGCACTGGCGTCTCGGCTCAATGGGCCGAACACCCGGATGCACTCATCAAGATCGGGTACCGCACCTGCGATGGGGAAGTAATCACTGGCACTGCATCTTACCGACACTCTCGCACCACAGATTCCGGACAGTGGCAATTGGGCAAGTGCGGCATTCACACCGCGGAGGTTTTCCTGGTCTGCCACCGCGCTGCTGGTCAGATTTACCGGTTGCGGGGCGTAACTGGCGCCCAGGCTATGCATTCCGTCCGTTGCCGGGCAGATATATTTTTCCGCCACGACGACTGACTTCAAGCGCCCGCTTTGCGGGGTTGCCGTCAGGCGACTGATCTGTCCGGCGACTGGATCCAGGGGAAGGGTGGCGGTTTGGGCCAGATTCCGGGCCTGATAGCTGTTGGCGATGACCACTACGTTCGACTCCGAAAGCACTCCCTGGCTGCCTGTAACACGCCAACCGGATCCTGTCGATTCCAGACCCGTGACGCGCTTGCCGGTGACCAGTGTCAGATGGGTCTCCGGGATGGCTGTGAGATAAGCCTGACAGAGACGGCCAGGCTCCAGCCAGCCGCCATGAGGGATCCACAGGGCTTCCCCGTTGACCGGTAAACCGACCAGCTTACTGGCCTGTTGCTGACTCACTCGCGATAACACTCGCTCACTGTAATACTCACCAGGTTGTTTAAGCAGTTTCTCGAGGCCTTTACGGCCCTGCTGTGGCAACCGCAGTACGCCGCAGGGGTGCCAGTTAAGCTCCTGCTGTTGCTGCAGCGTGGTAAATTGCCTGTGTGCGTACAACAGGGCGTGCAGGTAGAAACGGGACTGAAAATCCCGGCTTGCTGCCAGACGAGGCTGCAGCACGGCCTGGGGATTACCCGACGCACCAGTGGCTATCTGCGCTGCCTCATCAATAAGGGTTACCTGCCACCCTTTGCGGGCAAGGCTGTAGGCGGTGCTGCATCCGGCAAGGCCTGCCCCAATCACCGTTGCCCGGTTGATTGTCGGCCTGGGTGAACGAGCCCGTAACGTTGATGCAGGAGGTTCGGCACGAGAATCCATTGGCAGGCCGGCACTGTCCGGTCTGCTGGCCAGCAACATCTCCCGTTTGTTACCGAAGCCGGGCAGCTTTTCAATCAAGAACCCGGCGGATTGCAGATTACGACGGACCTGGCC
Source organism: Gammaproteobacteria bacterium (assembly GCA_041395725.1). Taxonomy (NCBI): domain Bacteria; kingdom Pseudomonadati; phylum Pseudomonadota; class Gammaproteobacteria; species Gammaproteobacteria bacterium. Next base: position 3,605,918 of record JAWKZW010000001.1, read on the forward strand.
GGCGACGCTGTAGGAGCTGGCCGTGGCACCGGGGCGGCTGTATTGCCACATCCGGGCCACCAGCGGGGGATCCCACAGATCGGGATTCCTGGTCGGTGAAAAGCCATCCATGAACCAGCAGTCTACGCTGCCGGGCGCGCTGCCCAGAATCTCATTGAGGCCGGTGATCGCGTCACCCAGGTAGAGATCAAGGATCAGATTGTCAGTAAGCTGATATCTGTGCAGGCCGCTGGTGTGGTCGACATAGACTGCCAGCAGCTGACTGCTTAAGGGAGACAGCTCGGGCCAGTTGGCAAGAGCCCTGTTGAGGTCGGCCCGGGTCAGGGGGTGCTTTTCGAATGCCAGGTAGTGCAGCCGAAGGCCCTGTCGATTGAGCTGTTCGAGTAACTGCCAACACAGCAGGAAATTGAGTCCGGCCCCGAATCCCAGTTCGACCACGGAAAACGGCCGCGCAGAGTCGGCTTGTGCGGCCCATCTCTGCGCCAGCCGGTTCGCGGCTATAAACACGTGCTGGCTTTCCTGCAGGGCTCCCTGGCTGGAAAAATAGATATCCTTGAATTGAGTCGAGAACGGAGACCCGTCTTCCAGCCAGGCCAGCCTGGCGTTTTTCAGATCGTGCAAAGGCGGTAGCTCCAGGGCTGGGGTTGACGGCGGAAATTCTAAGGAGCCTCTGATTAATCACTACAACGCTCCGCGGAAATCTGCCGGGCGCTGCTGAGAGGCGTCGCGTGCAGAGAAGGGCTGTTCCCTTGCCAAGCGCGACAACTTCGCTGTGGCGCCCGACCGACCCCGCCCGGAGGCCGGACATCGTGGTAATTAATCAAAGCTTCCCTGAACAATAACACAGCCGGTAATTCTTTTGGCCGGGCTGTGGACAGGGCTTAGCCTGGCGCGCGTGACGCAGCAGTAGATTATCATCCCTAATACGGTAAAATGCCGCCTTGTTCGCCTCACGCCTCATCGCTTTACAGGATTGTCACCCATGGAAATCAACACACAGTTGGCACTGGTCAAAGACTACCGCGAAAGAACAGATTCTCTCAGGGGGTTTCTTTGACTACGCTGAGAAGAAGGACCGGCTTGCCGAGGTGGAGCTGGAGCTAGGCGAGTCATCAGTCTGGGATAACCCGGAGAATGCCCAGGCGCTGGGAAAGGAACGGTCTGACCTGGAACTGGTAGTCAGAACAATTGATGTACTGGACACCGGACTGGCGGATATCGAGGAGCTGTTGAAACTCGCCAACGAGGAGAATGATCCGGAACTTCTGCAGGAGTCAGTCAAGGATCTTGACTCTCTGGGCCAACAGCTGGAAAAGCTCGAGTTCCGTCGTATGTTTGCCGGGGAGATGGACGCGGCAAATGCCTACCTGGATATTCAGGCGGGTTCCGGTGGCACCGAGGCCCAGGACTGGGCGGAAATGCTGTTGCGCATGTATTTGCGCTGGGGTGAAGACAAAGGTTTCGATGTCGAGCTGGTTGAGGTTTCCGCCGGCGAGGTCGCAGGTATCAAGAGTGCCACGGTTTATGTGCGTGGCGAATACGCCTTCGGCTGGCTGCGAACGGAAACCGGCGTGCACCGACTGGTTCGTAAATCACCGTTTGACTCAGGAAACAGGCGCCATACATCGTTTGCTTCGGTTTTTGTCTCGCCAGAGATAGAAGATGACATCGAGATTGATCTGGATATGTCCGATGTGCGGGTGGATACCTATCGTTCCAGCGGTGCTGGCGGGCAGCATGTCAACAAAACCGACTCGGCGATCCGGCTGACCCATGAGCCCTCCGGGATCGTCGTGCAGTGTCAGAGTCAGCGCTCTCAACACAAGAACAGGGACATGGCGATCAAGCAGCTGAAGGCCAAGCTTTACGAAATGGAAGAGCTGAAACGGAAGGAAAACATGCAGTCGATCGAGGACTCCAAGGCGGACATCGGGTGGGGAAGCCAGATTCGCTCTTATGTGCTCGATCAGTCCCGTATCAAGGATCTCCGGACCGGGGTGGAAGATACCAACACCGGTTCAGTGCTGGACGGCAAACTGGACAGGTTCATAGAAGCAAGTCTGAAAATGGGATTATAGGCAACAAGAATGACGGAACACCTGGACGACAACAAACTGATCAGTCTGCGGCGCGAGAAACTGGCCAGTATAAGAGAAAGGCGCAACGCCTTTCCCAATGACTTTCGCCGAGACATCGTCGCCGTGGACCTGGACAACCAGTTCGGCGACAAGGATCGTGAACAACTGGAAGCCATCGATCATGTTGCGCGGGTCGCCGGCCGGGTCATCCGCATGCGCGGCCCCTTTGTGGTAATCCAGGATCATACCGGCATCGTGCAGCTTTATATGAGCAACAAAACCCTGTCGGAAGAACAGGCGGCGGAACTGAAACTACTGGATCTTGGGGATATTATCGGTGCCCAGGGCAGTGTGTTTCGAACCGGCAAGGGTGAGCTGACGGTCCGGGTGGACAGATTCACATTGTTGACCAAGTCACTGCGACCACTGCCAGATAAATACAAGGGGCTTACCGACACGGAACTTCGGTACCGGCAACGCTATGTGGATCTGATAGTAAACGAACAGTCCAGAAAGGTTTTCACCACGCGCTCCAGAATCGTGGGCTTTCTGCGTGAGTATTTCAACGGGCATGGTTTCATGGAAGTTGAAACACCCATGATGCATATCATTCCTGGCGGCGCCACGGCCAGACCATTCGTTACCCATCATAACGCGCTCGATCAGGAGATGTATCTGCGGGTGGCCCCGGAACTGTTTCTAAAGCGCCTGGTGGTGGGAGGATTCGAGCGGGTTTACGAAATCAACCGGAGTTTTCGTAACGAAGGGCTGTCCACCCGTCACAACCCGGAATTCACCATGCTGGAGTTCTACCAGGCCTATGCCGATTACCGTGATCTGATGGATTTGACTGAGGACCTGTTCCGACGCCTGGCGGTTGAAGTGATTGGCACTCCAGCCATCTCCTATCAGGGCTCGGAGTATGATCTGTCGAGGCCGTTTGCCAGGCTGACAGTACACGAGGCAATCCTCAGGCACTGCCCGGATGTCAGCGAGGATGACCTGAGCAGTCGCGAAGGTGCTGTCGCCGTGGCGCAACGTTTCGGTATCGCTGTCGACGATGAGATGGGAGTCGGTAAGGTCGTGATGGAGATATTTGAGGAGCAGGTTGAACACAAGCTGGACCAGCCGACCTTCATCACGTCCTATCCTACCGAAGTGTCTCCGTTGGCACGGCGCAGTGATGAGAATCCGGACGTCACCGACCGTTTCGAGCTCATAGTCGGGGGCAGGGAGATGGCCAACGGTTTCTCCGAATTGAATGACGCAGAAGACCAGGCCGAGCGTTTTCACGCCCAGGTGGCGCGCAAGGATGCCGGCGATCATGAGGCCATGCACTTTGATGACGATTATATTACTGCGCTGGAATACGGCATGCCTCCGACTGCCGGTGAGGGTATTGGTGTTGATCGGCTGGTCATGCTGTTCACGGATTCGCCTTCCATTCGGGATGTTCTGCTGTTCCCTCACATGCGTCCTCAGCAGGACGACTAGTGGCGGTCATGTCAGACTTCGACGGCTCCAGGGTGAAAGTGCACGAGTCGTGGAAGAAGTTGCTGCTGGACGAGTTCCAGCAACCTTACATGCAGGCCCTGCGGGAGTTTCTTACGGAGCAGAAGCGCCAGGGCAGGACTGTTTATCCACCGGGGCCGCTGATCTTTAATGCCCTGAATTCCACGCCGTTCGACAAAGTGAAGGTGGTGATTCTCGGCCAGGATCCTTATCACGGCGCCGGGCAGGCTCATGGGCTTTGCTTCTCGGTGAATCCGGGGGTGGCTGTGCCGCCGTCCCTGCAGAATATATTCAAGGAACTGCAGGCGGACCTGGGAATCGATCGCTCTCCCCATGGCTGCCTGTCCCACTGGGCCGGGCAGGGCGTCCTGCTCCTGAATGCCGTGCTCACCGTGGAAGCGGGCAAGGCTGCCTCCCACGAGGGGAAGGGCTGGGAAGCTTTTACTGATGCGTTGATAGAACGGGTTAATGCCTTAAAAGAGAACGTGGTATTTCTTCTATGGGGGAGCTATGCCCAGCGCAAGGGCAGCATCATCGATCCCTCCCGGCACCTGGTCCTGAAAGCGCCCCATCCTTCCCCCCTGTCTGCCCACCGGGGTTTCTTTGGCTGTCGACACTTCTCAAGGGCCAATGCCTATCTGAAAGCCCATGGCCAGCAGCCAATTGACTGGGCCCTGCCGCCACAGTCCTGACGGATTTTAATCGCCCCGATAACGGCAGCCGCTGGTACAGGTTTCGCGGATTTCTATTTCATCCAGCTGGGGCAGGGAGGGTTTTAATCGCTGCCAGATCCAGCGGGCCAGGTTTTCGCTGGTCGGGTTTTCGAGTCCTTCTATTTCGTTGAGGTAATAGTGATCAAGCTGTTCCCAGACGGGTTTGAAGGCGCTTTTGATATCAGCGAAATCCATCACCCAGCCGGACTCTTCGCCTACCGGCCCCGCTACAATAATGCGCACCTGAAACGAATGGCCGTGCAGGCGGGCACATTTGTGGCCTGCAGGCACGTTGGGAAGGCGATGGGCGGCTTCGAAGGTAAATTCCTTGTAGATTTTCATGGTCTCAGTCAGGTTAGAGCTTGGCAGCGTTCAAGACGCGCCATACTACCTGCGTGGGTTGCAGATGTATAGGTTTATCAACAGGTTATGATTTGATTTGCAGAGATGCCGGATGCCTGCGGCGGAGTCGGCTTTACTGAGACGGTGATGTCGTATTCTTTTGGTTTTTTGTCGCCGGGAAGCGTTGCAATCTGAGTCTGTTCCTCCCCATGAGGTGTGTTCTGGAACGCCCTAACGGGAGGGAATCTGGTTCTTGTTTTAGTTTTTTGTAGTACTTTGCAAAGCTTTTTCCGAGGCCGCGCCACCCCGGGGGAAGCTGCCGACGGAGCAACGCGCATCCCTCCGGGATTCCCTCCCTCGGTCGTGAGCCCTGAAAAACGGTCTCACTCGGTCAGTCGGTGCTGCGTTTTGATCGCTCCGTCGACAGCTTCCCCCGGGGTGGCGCTCGGTGCGAGATTTGAAGCAATATGTATTCATGCAAAAACGCGACAGTTTTTCTTTGACTCTATTGCCGATCAGCGAACCACATTCATTTCCCGCGTCTTGTTCGACACCACTGCGAATTCGGTAATTCACGATTACTTCGGTCTCCTTCGAAGTCGCAGAATAGTGGGAGCCATCTAGTATCAAGGCGTGGCCGGCAGGGGCTTCTGCGGGCTGCAATCAAGGACCAGCGCTGAACGGCGAAAAATGACCGTTTACCAGGGCATTTTTCAGAGTGAAGGCACCCGGGACGGGCGCGGTCCGCAGCACGCAGAAGCCCCTGCCGGCCACGCCGCTCGAAGCCGCATCGCTCGTCCCAGTCCCCCCCAAAAGCCAAAACCCGTACCTCAAGTCTGCCCCCGCTCAAAAATCTGCCAATCACCCTCATAAACGCACAGTAATTCGGCAAAACATCCAGATTAAGGCGCTTCATAACGCCAAGATTTATTGACATAAACCCGCAAGTCGGTAAAATGCGCTCTCCCTTTGCAGCGGGTGGTTAGCTCAGTTGGGAGAGCGTCGCCCTTACAAGGCGAATGTCGGGGGTTCAAATCCCTCACCACCCACCAATCGGGGCTCTTTGAACAAGGGCAGAACTCTTGGTATCTGGTAAGAGTTCTTTGAAAGGAAATGCGGACCGGTAGTTCAGCTGGTTAGAATGCCGGCCTGTCACGCCGGAGGTCGCGGGTTCGAGTCCCGTCCGGTCCGCCACTTTTCAAACACCTGAAACAACCCCACACCGCCATTCCTCATGCTAGAGTCTCTACCAGCCAATCCGGCACTGGACTCCATCAAAGATCCGCTCCTCGAACAACACGGGGTCAGTCTGGACGTGCTGCGCCTGGACGCCATTCACCCGCGCATTAACGGCAATAAGTGGTTCAAGTTGAAGCTGAACCTGCAGGCCGCTCGAAAATCCGGACACCACACCCTGCTCAGTTTCGGTGGCGCCTATTCCAACCACCTGCGCGCTCTGGCAGCGGCGGCCAGTCAGTTCGGATTTCGCAGTATTGGCGTGGTCAGAGGGGAAGCGCCCGAGCCACTGAACCCGGTGCTCGCCTTTGCCCGGGAGCAGGGAATGATTCTCTGTCCTGTGAGCCGCGCGGAGTACCGACTTAAAGAGCATGCCGGGTTCATTGAATCTCTGCACGAAAGGTTTGGCGAGTTCTATTTGATCCCTGAGGGCGGCAGCAATGCCGAAGGTGTTGCGGGCTGTGAAAGCATCGTCGACTTGTTATCACCTCACCTGCAGGCTTCTATTCCCGGTACAGACAGTGGTAGAAACCTGGTTGCGCTGGCCTGTGGCACCGGAGCCACTCTGGCGGGACTGATTCGCGGGGTGCAAAGAAGCGGACTGGCTGCTGACCTGCTGGGGGTTGCGGTACTGAAGGGTGCAGGGTTTCTCACGGATTCAGTGACGGCCTGGTTGGACAATGGAATCAGGTACCCGGACTGGCAGATCGCGCAGGAATATCACTTCGGTGGCTATGCCCGCCAGGATGCCCGTCTGCTGGCGTTTATAACGGAGTTCGCCGACCGGACGGGAATCCCTCTGGAGCCGGTATACACGGGCAAGCTCCTGTTTGCGCTTTACGACCTGGTCGCGAGGGGAGTTATTCCGGCGGGCAGTCGGGTAATCTGTCTCCACACCGGTGGAACCTATCCGGGGGAGGCCTGAACTGCGACCCGGGTCGAAAAGCTCCCCTTTGCAGGGCCTGCGCGGTGCGTTTTAAATTTCTTTAAATTAAATATAAATCAATAAGATAAATGATTTAATTAAAAATTTTTTGAAGCTTTTAAATTCTGCGCGGCCAGCCCGCGTATTCGAGGTGCCGTCCGTCCGGGCTAGTGTCCGTAGTAGTCGAGATACCATGCCACGAATGCCGCAATGCCCTCTTCGATTGGCGTATCGGGCTGATAGCCCATATCTCTGACCAGATCACTGACATCGGCATAGGTGGCCGGCACGTCACCCGGTTGCAGAGGCAGCATGTTCTTGATGGCGGTCCTGCCCAGGCACTTCTCCAGGGTTTCGATGTAGCTCATCAGTTTGATGGGGTTGTTGCTGCCGATGTTGTAGACCCGGTAGGGTGCCGCCGCGGTTGCCGGGTCGGGATTGTCGCCGGACCAATCCGGATCCGGCTCGGCAACCCGGTCGAGTGTCCTGATGACGCCCTCGACGATATCGTCTATGAAGGTGAAATCCCGCAGGTGGTTACCATGATTGAATACATCAATGGGTTTACCGGCCAGGATGTTGCGTGTAAACAGAAACAGCGCCATGTCGGGCCGGCCCCATGGCCCGTAAACGGTGAAGAACCGCAGGCCCGTGGTGGGCAGATTGAACAGGTGGCTGTAGGTATGGGCCATCAGTTCGTTGGCTTTCTTACTGGCGGCGTAAAGGCTTACCGGATGATCGACGTTGTGATGGACGGAAAACGGCATGTTTGTGTTGGCGCCGTAGACGGAGCTGCTGGAGGCGTAAACCAGGTGCTCAACACCATTGTGGCGGCAGCCCTCCAGGATATTGACGAAGCCGGCAAGATTGGCGCTCACGTAGGCCTGGGGGTGGGTAAGTGAGTAGCGGACTCCGGCCTGGGCGGCAAGATTGACAACCCGCTGGGGTTGCTGCTGCTTAAAAAGTGACCGGATACCTTCAGCATCCTCCAGATCCAGGCGGCAATCGGTAAAAGCCTGATGATCGGTCAAGCGAGCAAGGCGGTCTTTCTTGAGTTGCACATCGTAGTAGTCATTGAGATTGTCGACGCCGATGACTTCGTCACCACGCTGCAACAGCCGGCGTGCAAGGGCGTGGCCGATAAAGCCAGCGGTTCCGGTGACCAGTACCTTCATTGTTGGAAATCTCCTGTTAATCCTGTGCGGTGGTAGAGCTTTATTGGTCTGAATGATACCTCTATCGGCAGGGTATTTCCGTGGAATAGGTACCATTCACTGGAACGGCGGAGTTGGCGACGCAGATGCCGTGCTATACTGCGCTCACGCGAATCATGAAGGACGGGACATGTCGCAATTCAGGAAAATCGGCCTGATCGGGCGTCCGGGGCATGCGGGCGTCGTAGATTCCCTGCGGCGCCTGCTGGCGTTTCTCAAAGCCCGGGATGTTGAGATCATTCTGGATGATGCCACTGGCAAGCTGGTACCGGACCACGGGCAGCAGGTGTCCAGTCGCGAGGCACTTTCTCGGCACTGCGACCTGGTAATTGTGGTGGGCGGAGACGGCAGTATGCTCAATGCCGCCCAGAGTATTGCGTCGGAAAACGTGCCGGTCATCGGTGTCAATCGGGGTAGGTTAGGGTTTCTGACCGATGTGTTGCCGGAAGAGATCGAGCTTCGACTGTCGCAGGTGCTGGCCGGTGAGTACAGCGTGGAGTCACGCTTTCTGCTGCAGCTCGAGGTCCTGCATAACGGTGAGCGACAGCACCTTGGCTGCGCTCTGAACGACGTGGTTCTGCATCCGGGCAAGGCGGCTCAGATGATCGAGTTTGAATTGTTTGTCGATGACCGTTTCGTTTACAGTCAGGAATCCGATGGGCTGATCGTTGCCACGCCCACCGGCTCCACCGCTTATGCCATGTCAGCGGGCGGGCCGATTATGCATCCTGACCTCGACGCCATCGCGCTGGTACCTATCTGTCCGCATTCTCTCAGCAGTCGGCCGATCGTGGTCGCCGGTGATTGTGAAATCCGGCTGGTCATCGGCGAGAATGATTCCATACTGCCCCAGGTCAGTTGCGACGGCGAAGTAAAATTTTCCGCCCATGCCGGCGATCAGTTGATCGTGAGAAAAAAATCCAAGGTGCTGCGGCTGATACATCCGCCTGACCACAGCGTCTATCAGGCCTATCGAAGCAAGCTGGGTTGGGGCAGCCGGCTGGAACGCAAGGATGATTAGGGTTCTCGACGTCAGCATCGACGAAAACCTGCGTGACCTCAGTCGTTATCTCCGGCAACAGGGCATACCACACCGAATAATCGAGGAATCGGGCAGGCAGGTCATCTTCGTCAGGGATGAATACCAGGTTGATCCGGTCCGGGAACTGGTACAGAAATTTCTCAGCGGCCAACTGCAGATCAAAACTGCCGCCAAACCAGCCGCGGGTCATGACGGTAGGGGTGAAGCGGTTGAAAACAGCTGGCTCTATCGAGTGTTACGGGTGATATTTACAGCCCCCGTCAGTTCATTGCTTACCCTGATCTGTCTGATTGTCGCCGCGGTAACTCAGATGGGTGCCGCTGTATACCGCATGGACTTTCTGTTTTATCCGGCCTTGCCCGCCACCGATCTTCTCAGCCTGCTGGGTGCGATAAACAACCCTGTGCTGTTTCTCCAGACCCTGGCGCCAATATTTCTGCACTTTGGCAGTCTGCATATCGTTTTTAACCTGCTTTGGCTGTGGTACTTTGGCAGGCAGCTGGAGGTCATTCAGTCCAGCTGGATTTTTCTGGTGCTGGTGGTTGCGGCGGCGTTTGTCGGCAACACAGCCCAGTATCTTTCCGGCGGAGCCTCCAACTTTGGCGGCATGTCCGGCGTTGTATACGGTCTGGTAGGGTATGCCTGGATACTGCACAATTTCGTACCCGGCAAACGACTGCAGGTCAATGAATCGCTGTTTGTCGTCTTTCTGGTCGCGCTGGTACTGATGGAGGTGCTGGCCTCGTCCTGGATTGCTTCCGCGGCACATCTGGGCGGTCTCCTCGCCGGCCTGTTTGGCGGCCTGTGCGTATTGCTTGCCAGCCGGGTTGGTAACGGGCGTCAGACCTAGAGCGGGACCGCCTGTCAGCAGGGGAGCCTGGTCGCTGCCAGATTAAGTCAGCGTCATCGAGTTACTTCGAATTACTTGAAGGTTCAGGAATGGAGTTTATGCTGGAGAAAAAACCTGACAGCCTGGAGGCTTTGATCGAGGGTATAACGCCAGAAATCTATGCCAGGTTAAAGACTGCCATAGAGTTGGGCAAGTGGGAGAACGGCCAACTGCTCAGCAGTCAACAGCTTGAGCACTGCCTGCAGGCTGTCATCGCCTACGAGCACAGGAAGGTGCCGGTCGATCAGAGGACCGGGTATATCCGTCCGAAGCCTGCGAATAAGAGCGCCTGTGCGACAGGCATTGAAACCATCGCCTCCGATCGGACAGCGGGGGAGGGCAATGGCACCGATGAAACCTGATTTTCTGATCGGACAGCTGGTTGCGGAAGTCGGCAAGTTGGAAACGTACCTATGGAAACCTTAGGTAAAGGCACGCTGCGAAAGATGCGCAGCAGGCTGGAGGATCCGGTGTCCTATCGGATCAGGCTTGGCGATGAGGAAGTGCCGGCCAACCCACTGCTTGGCAAGGAGCTGACGCTGGTATTCAATGGTCAGATCCATTGCGTGCATTGCGGCAGAGAGACAAAGAAAAGCTTCAACCAGGGATACTGCTACCCCTGCTTTCAAACGTTGGCACAATGTGATTCCTGTATTATTCATCCGGAAAAATGTCACTTCCAGCAGGGGACCTGTCGCGAACCGGAGTGGGGCGAACAGTTCTGCATGCAGGATCATGTTGTCTACCTGGCAAATTCATCGGCTATCAAGGTGGGCATTACGCGGGCAACCCAGATACCCACGCGCTGGATAGATCAGGGTGCTATTCAGGCGCTACCGATACTCCGGGTCCGAAGCAGGCTGCAATCAGGTTTGCTGGAGGTCATGTTCAAGCAGCATATCACCGACAAAACCAACTGGCGTGCCATGTTGAAATCAGATGGTGAACTGCTTGATCTGGATGCGGAAAAGGAACGCCTGCTGGCCGAATGCCAGGAGGATCTGCAGGAGATGCACGACCGCTTCGGCTTTTTCGGCATCAGCGTTCTCAACGGCGTGGAAGCGTTGACCATTAATTACCCGGTTCAAGAGATACCTGAGAAGATCCCCAGCCTCAGCTTTGACAAAGAAGCAGTGGTCGGCGGAAGGCTTACCGGTATCAAGGGCCAGTACCTTATTTTTGACACCGGAGTTATAAATCTGCGGAGGTTCGGTGGTTACTGTATTGAACTTCGCGTCAAGAGAAATTGATTAGTACACCCGGCACAGGCGTAGGCCCGCAGGGCTTGCGCAGGTGTGCTGCTGAGGCAGCACGGGCCCGTAATGAGAAGTGAGTGAATTCGTCATGAGAGATTCCCAGGCAAGAACCGTACACCTGAAGGACTATCGTCCACCGGCATTCCTGGTGGACAGAACCGATTTGCGCTTTGAGCTCTTCGAAGAGCATGCGCTGGTGATCGCGCAACTGACCATGCGCGCTAATGAGCAGGAAGGAGAAAGTTACAGGGAAGAATCGCTGGTATTGCAGGGCCAGCAGTTGCAGCTGGAAAAGCTGTACTTGAACGGTCGTCCTCTATCGGAGCAGGAGTATTTGTTAGACGCTGAAACGCTGACTATACCTAATCTGATGAAGCTGTTAGATGGAAGTCGGGCCGAATTTTTCCTTACCTGCCATACCCGCATAGAGCCGCAGAAAAACACCGCGCTGGAGGGGCTTTACCGTTCCGGCGGCATGTTCTGCACTCAATGTGAAGCCGAGGGATTTCGACGGATTACCTATTACCCGGATCGTCCCGATGTGATGAGTGTTTTTACCACTACCATTGTCGCTGAGCGGGACAGATACCCGGTGCTGCTGTCCAATGGAAATCAGGTCGCGAGCGGCCAGGACGAAGCAGATCCTGCCCGTCATTGGGTTACCTGGTATGACCCGTTCAGGAAGCCCAGTTATCTGTTTGCCCTGGTGGCCGGACGCCTCGAACATATCGAGGACAGCTTTATCACCGCCAGCGGGCGGGAGGTTCAGTTGCGCATCTTTGTCGAAGCCAAGGATCTCGATAAGTGCGACCATGCCATGCGTTCTCTGAAAAATGCCATGCGCTGGGATGAGGAGGTTTACGGCAGGGAATACGATCTGGATATTTTTATGATCGTTGCCGTTGACGCCTTCAATATGGGCGCCATGGAAAACAAGGGGCTCAACATCTTCAACACCTCCTGCGTGCTTGCCAATCCGGCAACCACGACCGATGCAGCGTTTCAGCGGGTGGAGGCAGTGGTGGCCCACGAGTATTTTCACAACTGGTCCGGGAATAGAGTGACCTGTCGCGACTGGTTTCAACTGAGTCTCAAGGAAGGCTTTACGGTATTCAGGGATTCCGAATTTTCCGCCGACATGGGTTCGCGCACTGTCAAACGAATAGAAGATGTGACCCTGCTCAGAACCGCTCAGTTTGCCGAAGATGCAGGGCCGATGTCACATCCCATTCGACCGGCGTCCTATATGGAGATATCCAATTTCTATACGCTGACAATTTACGAGAAAGGTGCCGAAGTTGTTAGAATGATTAGTCACATTCTCGGACCGGATAAGTTCCGGCAGGGCTCGGATCTCTACTTCGAGCGTCATGACGGACAGGCCGTTACCACCGAAGATTTCGTGAAGGCGATGGAAGACGCCAGCGGGATCGACCTGACTCAGTTCCGCAACTGGTACACCCAGGCAGGAACTCCGGTTGTCGCTGTGGAATCCCACTACGATTCTGCAAAGAAAAGTTATTCTCTTACTGTGCGGCAAAGCTGTCCGGCCACGCCTGGTCAGTCTCAAAAAGAACCTTTCCACATCCCTCTGCGGATGGGGTTGCTGGATGCCGACGGCGGGCAGATACCCCTGATTCTCGAGCACGAGCAGTCTGATGAGGGCGCAGTTGACCGCGTGCTCGATATAACGCGGCCCGAGGAGACTTTCACCTTTGTCGGCATTGAGTCGGAGCCAGTCCCTTCGCTGCTGCGGGGGTTCAGTGCGCCGGTACGCTTACAGTTCAAATATTCGCTGGAAGATTTTTATTTTCTGATGGTCAATGACAGTGATGGTTTTAATCGCTGGAATGCCTCTCAGCAGTTGTCGGTACGAATTATCGAAGACTTTGTTGCTCAGGGCGCTGCATTGAATGAAGAGAATTTTCCTGCCATTCTGACTCAGGCCTTCGCCGGTGTACTGCAGGCTACGCTGGATGACCCGCAACTGGACAAGGCGATGGTGGCGCAGTTGCTGACTCTGCCCTCCGAGAGCTACCTCATTGAACTGGCAGAGCAGGCCGACGTCGATGCCATCCATGGGGCGAGGGAATTTCTCTGTAACAATCTGGCGCGACAACTGGCAGTTCAATTTGAGCAGGTGTATGAGGCCAATCGGGAGAGCGGGATATTTTCGGTTGATGCCCAGTCGGTTGCCAGGCGCAGCCTGAAAAATCTGGCGCTGGGCTATCTGCTCAGGACCGGTCAGGGGTCGGCCATCGAGTCATGTCACCGACAATTCCAGGAAGCGCACAACATGACCGATCAGCACGCCGCGTTGCGATTGCTGGATCATTCCAGTCTGGTCGAGTCCGGGCTCAGGGGTCGTGTCATTAACGATTTTCATCAGCAATGGTCTGAAGAGCCATTGGTTATGGACCAGTGGTTCATGATTCAGGCAACCTGTCCGGCGGCAGGGAATCTGGACAGGGTCAAGCGTTTGCTCGAGCATGAAAAATTCTCGATCCGAAACCCTAACAAGGTGCGCTCAGTGATTGGCGCATTCTGTGGGGCGAATCATGTTAATTTTCATAACCGCGACGGCAGTGGCTATCGGTTTCTGGCCGATCAGGTGCTGTTGCTGGACAAGCTGAACCCTCAGATAGCCTCCCGCCTCCTTGCACCGTTAACCCGCTGGAAGAAATTCGATGCCCAGCGTCAGGCCCTGATGCAGGAGCAGCTGCAGCGGATAAAGGCAGAGTCCGATTTGTCGAAGGACGTATTCGAAGTGGTGGATAAGAGCACTGCCTGAGTCGTCAGCACTTTTATATGGAGCAAGGGAGGCGGGCCGATCGGCCCGCCTCCTTGTTCGTTTTATTGGTCAAAACTGACGTTCAGGCCATAACCTGTATGTTGGTCACGGGAATGTTCTTAGCCTGTTCAGCTGCCTTCATGTAATCCGCAATCTCGTTGAAATTAAGATAGCGGTAAATGTTGTCAGCCATGGTATCGATATCCTGCATGAAGGCCAGATACTCTTCCATGGTGGGTATTTTGCCTAATGCCGCGCAGACGGCAGCCAGTTCAGATGACGCCAGATAGACATTGGCACCCTGGCCGAGACGATTTGGAAAGTTCCTGGTCGAAGTGGAGACAACGGTCGAATTGGGCGCTACGCGCGCCTGATTACCCATGCACAGAGAGCAGCCCGGCATTTCGGTCCGTGCCCCTGAGACGCCGAAGATATTGTAGATACCTTCCTCCGTAAGCTGGTGCTCGTCCATCCGGGTTGGGGGCGCAACCCACAGGCGCGTTGGCAAACCTCCCTCTACCTGTTTAAGGACTTCACTGGCGGCCCGGAAGTGCCCGATATTGGTCATACAGGAGCCGATGAAAACTTCATCGATGCTGGTGCCCTGTACTTCCGAAAGGGGTTTTACATCATCCGGGTCGTTGGGGCAGGCCAGCAGCGGCTCCTTGATTTCATTGAGATTGATTTCGATCACTTTGAAGTACTCTGCATCGGGATCCGGCTCGAGCAGCTGCGGGTTCTCAAGCCACTCTTCCATAGCCTGGGCCCGTCGCTCTAATGTTCTCGCGTCCTGGTAGCCCTGGGAGATCATCCAGCGCAGCAGAGTGATGTTGGACTTGAAGTACTCGATGATCGGTTCTTTGTTGAGCCTGATAGTACAGCCACCAGCCGAACGTTCGGCGGACGCATCCGAAATTTCAAAGGCCTGTTCAACCTTGAGATCCGGTAAGCCTTCGATTTCCAGTATCCGTCCGGAAAAAATATTCTTCTTACCTTTTTTAGCGATAGTAAGGTCGCCTGATTGCAGAGCTGCATAGGGGATAGCGTTAACCAGGTCGCGCAGGGTAATCCCCGGCTGCATTTCACCCTTGAAACGAACCAGCACGGATTCGGGCATATCCAGTGGCATCACACCGGTAGCGGCGGCAAAGGCCACCAGGCCAGAACCCGCCGGGAACGAGATGCCAATAGGAAAACGGGTGTGTGAGTCACCGCCGGTCCCGACGGTATCCGGCAACAGCATGCGGTTGAGCCAGGAATGGATAATGCCATCTCCCGGTCGAAGCGAGACACCGCCACGGGTATGAATGAAATCTGGCAGGGTGTGCTGAGTCTCGATATCCACCGGCTTCGGGTAGGCCGCCGTATGGCAGAAGGATTGCATTACCAGATCGGCAGAAAAGCCCAGGCAGGCAAGATCTTTCAGCTCGTCCCGGGTCATGGGGCCGGTGGTGTCCTGGCTGCCCACGGTAGTCATGCGGGGTTCGCAGTAACTGCCAGGCCGAACGCCATCGACGCCGCAGGCACGGCCGACCATTTTCTGGGCCAGGGTAAAGCCCTTGCTGGATTCTTCGCCGCTGATCGGCACCCGGAAGACAGCCGATGGCGGCAGCCCGAGACTCTCCCTGGCCCGCTGGGTCAGACCGCGGCCGATAATAAGAGGGATTCGGCCTCCGGCGCGTACTTCGTCGAGCAGTACATCTGTTTTAAGGGAAAATTCGGCCAGCAGTTCATCGCTGTCGTGGCGTGTAACCCGGCCGTCATAAACGTGGATGTCGATGATGTCACCGGTATTCAGATTATCAACGTCACACTCAAAGGGCAGGGCGCCGGCGTCTTCCATGGTGTTGAAGAAGATCGGCGCGATCTTGTTGGCGATACAGACGCCGCCTGCCCGCTTGTTGGGGACATGGGGAATGTCATCGCCGATGTACCAGAGCACCGAATTGGTGGCTGATTTGCGGGAGGAGCCCGTGCCCATCACGTCCCCTACCAGAGCCACCGGGAAGCCGGTTTCTTTCAGCGCATTGATCTGCTGTTCGGCATCGGTCACGCCCTCCCGGGGATTCTTGTACATGGCCTTGGCGTGCAGCGGAATATCGGGTCTGGACCAGGCGTCCTGCGCTGGAGACAGGTCATCGGTATTCGTTTCGCCAGGCACTTTGTAAACCGCCACAGTGATGATTGCCGGCAGCTCTTTGCGGTCGGTAAACCACTGTGCATCCGCCCAGCTTTGCATGACCCGCCTGGCATTGGCATTGCCGGCTTTGGCTTTGGCGTCCACATCGTGGAACGCATCGAACATCAACAGTGTATGGCAAAGCTCGTCCGCCGCCAGGGCACCCAGTTCCTCATCCTCCAACAGTTCCACCAGGGTCGCGATGTTGTAACCCCCAACCATGGTGCCGAGCAGCTTGATAGCCTGTTTTCTGTCGATCAGCGGGGAGGACGCATCGCCTTTTGCCAGGGCGGTCAGGAAGCCGGCTTTCACATAGGCTGCCTCATCGACGCCGGGTGGTACCCGGTTGCTGATCAGGTCAAGGATAAACTCCTCATCCCCGGCGGGCGGGCTTTTGAGGAGCTCTATCAGTCCGGCGACCTGCTCGGCATTGAGGGGTTTGGGAACGATACCTTGTTCGGCACGTTCGGCGACATGTTGTCTGTAGGCTTCTAGCACTGAAATTTCCTCGAATAGTGGACAAGCTTGAGTGATTCTATGGCGCAGCTGATGAGTTTCAGAGCCACCGCTGTCGGAGCAGAAACAAGACGCTGGCGGAGGATAAAATGACGGCTAGCTGAGGAGGCATCAGAGCGGCGCCATGCCGACTAAACCGGCCGGAATTTTACTGGATTTGAGGTAATAAATCCAGTTGAGGCCACACCGCGTAAGCTGAGCGGAGGCAATCCGGCCAGCCGGTGCCGGTTGTTAAAGTTCCTGCACCCAGTTACGATTTCCAGATTGAGCATAAAGTCGCCAGGTCTTATGAAAAAAATACGTACTCCCTGTATAGGTATCTGTTCCACGACATCAGTCGGTGACCCCATCTGCCGGGGTTGCAAGCGCTATGCTTTCGAGGTTATCAATTGGAATGCCTACAGTGACGAGGAAAAACTGGCGGTGCTGGGGCGGGTCGAGAAGCTCAATGTGCAGATTATCGAAAACCGGCTGGAACTGATCTCTGAGGAGCGGCTCAGACAGGGGTTGAGAAATCAGCGGGTTCCCTTCGACGACAGTCTCTCGCCCTATTGCTGGGTTCATAACCTGTTGAAGCGTGCCCCCGCCCACCTGCTGTCACTGGAGGAATTCGGGCTCAGAACCCGCCCGGAATACAGTCACTTCAGCCTGCAGGAGCTCAGTGAGCAGATCGACCGGGAAATCCTGATTCTATGCGAAGCTCACTTTACCCGCTATCTGGCCGATTCCCGCTGGCAGTCTCTCGACTGCAATTGAACGCAGCAGTGGGAAAGCCAGTTTGAAGTTCAGTTCCTGGTAAGGGGAAACTGGTGCAGTGACACGTCGCCCTGAGGGCCGATCTCACCGTACCAGCCCACTTTATCCCAATCACCGAGCACCACACGCTGACTCTGTGGGCCGCAGTCGTGCACCGCGGGTCGATGGGTGTGACCATGAATAATGACGTCGACCTTTAACGCCTGGAACAGATCAGTGACGGCTGCTGGTGTAACATCCATGATCTCCGCGGCAGTGCTGGAAGTTGTCTGTTGGCTTTGCTGTCGCGCCTGGCGGGCGAACGCCTGACGCTGAGCCAGTGGCTGGGCCAGAAACTGCTGCTGCCAGGCGGGGTCTCTTACCAGCTTGCGGAATTGCAGGTATTCGGTGTCCCGGGTGCAGAGTACGTCGCCGTGAAGTAGTGCGATGCGTCTGTTTCCGACCGTCAGAACTGCCGGTTCAGTCAGGAGCGAGGCGCCGCAGCGGCTGGCATAATCAGCTCCCAACAGAAAATCCCGGTTGCCGTGCATGATGAACAATTCCACGCCCTGACTGGTCAGGCGCCGAAATTCCGCGGCGACCCGTTCCGCCAAGGGGTCGCTGGTATCGTCCCCCAGCCATACTTCGAACAGGTCTCCGAGGATGTAGAGGCGCGGTGCGCTGACGGCCTTGTGGCGGAGGAAGCCGACCAGTGCGTCACTGATATCGGGACGGCCGGCTTCAAGGTGCAGGTCTGAGATTAGCAGCAAGGTAGTGTCCGTGATTGCTTACGTGTCAGCTTCAACAACCCGGGCCGATTCGATGATCACGTCTTCAACGGGGACATCCTGGTGACCCATGGTGCTGCCGGTCTGGCATTGTCTGATTTTATCGACCACATCCATACCTTCGACAACTTTGCCAAAAACGGCGTAGCCCCAGCCCTGGGGTGATTTGTCGCGATGATTCAGGAAATCGTTGTCGTTGATGTTGATAAAAAACTGGGCCGTTGCCGAGTGTGGATCCATAGTGCGGGCCATGGCGATGGTGCCAACCTTGTTGGTCAGGCCGTTGTCTGCCTCGTTCTCAATCGTGCTGTTGGTCGCTTTCTGCTTCATGCCCGGCTCGAACCCACCGCCCTGGATCATGAAGTTATCGATCACCCGGTGGAAAATCGTGCCATCGTAGAAGCCGGCTTCAACGTAATCCTGGAAGTTCCGGGCTGAAACGGGTGCCCGCTCAAAATCAATTTCCAGGATCAGAGTCCCGAGACTGGTTTTCATTTCAATCATGCTTATTCCTGCCTGACAGCCCACGTGATGGTGGGAAAGTTACGGAATCCTTCGGGCAATCGGCGGATCTGCAAAAACTGCTGATCCTGGCCTTATAGGAAGTGTGGGAAGAGGCTATAATACGTTTTTTGAACATCATGAGGAAGTACAAGTCCACATGGCTTCGTCCGAATCCGGCAACAAAACCCAAGACTCCCAGCTCCCCTCGAAAAGCCCGAAATCGCCGTCCAATTTCATCAGGCACTTGATCGAGCATGATCTTTCATCCGGCAAGTACGGAGGGAGAGTGCATACCCGTTTCCCGCCGGAGCCCAACGGCTATCTGCATATCGGGCATGCCAAGTCTATCTGTCTTAATTTTTCGCTGGCCGAAGAATACGGCGGCCACTGCAATCTGCGCTTCGATGATACGAATCCCGCCAAGGAAAGTCAGGAGTACGTGGATGCGATCAAGGAAAATATTCTCTGGCTGGGCTTTCAATGGCATGGTGAGGTGCGCTACGCCTCGAATTACTTTGAAAAGCTGTACCAGTTCGCCCTGCAGTTGATCGGGTCCGGTAAGGCCTACGTCTGCAGCCTGAGCCCACATCAGGCGCGAGAATATCGTGGGACATTGACTGAACCTGGTCGTGACAGCCCGGATCGTGATCGTGCGGTAGAGGAAAACCTGGCCCTGTTCGAGCGGATGCGACAGGGCGAGTTTACCGATGGGGAGTACAGCCTGCGGGCCAGGATCGACATGGCGTCGCCGAATATCAACATGCGGGATCCGGTTCTGTACCGGATTCGTCATGTGACACATCATCAGACCGGGGACAAATGGTGCATCTACCCCACGTATGACTACACGCACTGCCTGTCCGATGCCATCGAGGGGATAACCCACTCGCTATGCACGCTGGAGTTTGAAGACCATCGGCCTCTGTACAACTGGATTCTGCAGAATCTTGAGCTTGAGTCGATCCGCAAGGCCAGCGACCTTGCCGACACGACAGGTGAGTATGTTCTTCCCGAGCAGACCGAATTCGCCAAGCTGCGTATCGATTACACCATGGGTGGTAAACGCAACCTCAAGGACATGGTCGAGACCGGGGTTGTCAGTGGCTGGGACGATCCACGTATGAACACCCTGGCGGGCCTGCGTCGTCGCGGAGTGACAGCTGCGGCGATCCGGAATTTCTGCGAAATGGTAGGGGTTGCGCGTAGTGAAAGTGTTGTCGACCTGAGTATGTTTGAGCATTGCATCCGGGAGGATCTGGACAGAAACGCGCCGCGAGTCATGTGCGTCCTGGCACCTTTAAAGGTGACTCTGAGCAATGTGGACGAAAATCTGGAAACCATGCTCACCATGGCCAGCCATCCAAAGGATGAGGGAATGGGGAGCAGAGAAGTGCCCTTTACCAGAGAGATTTATATCGATCGAAGCGATTTTGAAGAGCAGCCCCCGCCTGGATTCAAACGTCTGACACCGGGTGGTGAGGTGCGGCTGCGTGGATCCTACGTCATCAGGTGTGATGAAGTGATAAAAAGCGAGAACGGCGAAATCACTGAGCTGGTCTGCTCGATTGATTCTGAGACGCTGGGCAGGAAGCCGGAGGGAAGGAAGGTCAAGGGTGTCATCCACTGGGTTTCGGCCAGTGCCGGTCTGCCGGTGAAGGTCAGATTGTACGAGCGGCTGTTTCTGGTCGAAAACCCCGAGGATAAATCAGTTGAGGATTACCGGGATGGACTGAATCCGGAATCACTGACCGAGCTCGAAGGGTGCATTGTGGAACCATCGGTAATTTCTGCGCAAACCGATGCCGGTTTTCAGTTCGAGAGGGAAGGGTATTTCTGCCTTGATAAACTGGATTCGTTGGGTGAGGCCCTGGTTTTTAATCGGACCATTACCCTGCGTGACTCCTGGAGTTCTGGTGGCGGAGGGTAGTGGTTTTGATGCTGAAAAACGTGGAAATCAGGATTTACAACACCCTGACTCAGCGCAAAGAGGTGCTGGAGCCTATTGATCCGGGCCGGCTGCGAATCTATGTCTGTGGTATCACTACCTATGACTACAGTCACCTGGGCCATGCCCGCATGCTGGTAGCCTTCGACGTTATCGTCCGCTACCTGCGGGCAAGGGGCTTTGAGGTGACTTACGTGCGCAATATTACCGATATCGACGACAAGATCCTGCAGCGGGCAAGGGAGAACGGGGAGCTGTTTTCCGACCTGACCGCCCGCTTCATCAAGGCCATGCATGAAGATGAACGTGCCCTGGGAATTTTGCCGCCGGATATCGAGCCTCGCGCCACAGAACATATTTCCGAAATCATTGCCATGATCGAGAAGCTCATCGAGCGAGAGAGTGCCTACCGGGCTCATAACGGAGATGTGTATTTCGACGTTGATAGCTTCGCGTCCTACGGGGCATTGTCCAAGAAAAACCCGGAAGACCTCCTGGCCGGCGCCAGGGTGGAAGTGGGGGAGTTAAAGCGTGATCCGCGTGATTTTGCCCTCTGGAAAGCATCCGGGGACGGTGAGGTCGGGTGGGACTCCCCCTGGGGTTATGGGCGCCCGGGCTGGCATATCGAGTGCTCGGCCATGTCGAACAGCTGCCTGGGGGAGCATTTTGATATTCACGGGGGAGGTTCTGACCTGATGTTCCCGCATCACGAGAATGAAATCGCCCAGTCAGAAGCCGCCAACGGTCAGAAATTTGCCAACATCTGGATGCACAACGGGCCACTGCGGGTGGATGATGAGAAGATGTCCAAGTCACTGGGCAATTTTTTCACCATCCGGGAAGTGCTGAAAAATTACGATGCGGAGGTGGTCAGGTACCTGCTGATCTCAAGTCATTACCGCAGTCCGATCAATTATTCGGAACAGAATCTCAAGCAGGCCGCCAGCTCTCTGGAGCGGTTGTATTCGGCTTTGAAAGACATCGATACCAGCAGTGTGAAGTCCCTGGTAAATGGACGCTTTGAAAAAGCCTTCTATGCCGCGATGGATGACGATTTCAATACCGCAGAAGGTATCAAGGTGCTGTTCGACATCGCCAGAGAGATCAATCGTCGCAAGGATAATGA
This sequence comes from Gammaproteobacteria bacterium, assembly GCA_041395725.1. NCBI lineage: Bacteria > Pseudomonadati > Pseudomonadota > Gammaproteobacteria > Gammaproteobacteria bacterium. Next base: position 3,627,709 of record JAWKZW010000001.1, read on the forward strand.
TCCAGAACAGGCCGCTCAGCTTGCGGAGTTACTGATACGCCTCGGTGATGTGCTGGGAATCCTGCAGTCGCCGCCGGCTGAGTTTCTGCAGGGCAGCGTCTCTGCGGAGGTTGACCCAGCTTATATCGATTCCCTGCTGGACCAACGACGGCAGGCCAGAGCCTCCAAAGATTGGGGCAAAGCGGACGCTATCCGGGACGAATTGAGTCGCTTGAACGTGGTGGTGGAGGACTCCGCTGACGGCAGCAGCTGGCGTATCGAGCGCTAAATCAATCATTGACTGTCCGGGGACTCATGAGTATTATCCCTGCCTCCTGAAATTGATGTACCGAATCGGGGTATAGCGCAGTCTGGTAGCGCGCTTGCTTTGGGAGCAAGATGTCGGGAGTTCAAATCTCTCTACCCCGACCAATCAATTCTTCATACTGGTGACCGTAGCTCAGTTGGTAGAGCCCCGGACTGTGACTCCGGTTGTCGCGGGTTCGACCCCCGTCGGTCACCCCATTTCTTTTCTTCCCCGTCTATCGCCTGCTTGGCACTGTCTACTTACTGCGGTTAAGATGAGTCTCTCTGTTTAAAGGAGGGGATGTAACATGCCAGTTCCTGTGGACAAGATTAGCGTAGACTCAGGTGATAAGCGGGTTCCCACGGTAGATGGAAAGCGGGTCGTTTTCACCGAGATTAACGTGGGTGAAGCAACTGACAAGCAGGAGAAGGCGGGCGGTTTGATGATGCGCCTGCGCCGCAAACTTGCCCTGTTCCTGGCCGGGATGTACACCGGCATCGGTTGCAGCGGCGTGCCCCACTCCCACCACACCTACGGTCCTGATCGAGACAATCGGCCTTTATAGTCCCAACCCGGGGACTTTCGTGTAAAATACCGCGCTGCTCAAAAGAGACCTTGGCTCATCCGGGTGAGCCGGCGGGTTTTCAAAGCGAGAGCTTTGAGTGCCGGGCGAACGCCATCGAGCTGTGCTCGGTGGCTGGAACGGGCATCGGCCGATAAAAAGACGATGCGAAGAAAGAAAGGCGGGTTTTCCGCTAACTGAGTTTTAATTTTAAACACTGCGCCCGTAGCTCAACCGGATAGAGCATCGGCCTTCTAAGCCGAGGGTTACAGGTTCAAGTCCTGTCGGGCGTACCATATCCAGTAGGCTGCATCGTTAGTTGGTGCGAGATGCATCTTTTTCTGATGTCTTCCTAATACAGTCAGATCAGCCCCCTTCGATTCGTGCGCAAAGGGGGAAATCTATAATGCTCACGCGCATCGCTGAGAAGTAACGCTACGCCTCCGCCGCGCTGTATCTCCTCGTTGAATTCTACCTGGGCTTCTCCACTACGCGCGCCATCAGGTTGGAGTCGGCACCTGTTCCGACGAATGTCATTATCCACGCCGTCGCCGCAAGTCTTTGGCTTTCATTGTGCGTCTGTTAACAGGAAGCTGAGGATCGGTTCGGTCTGATTGACAATCATGTGCCCCAGCTGTTCCTGATACGCCACATCGATCCGGCAGTCCAGTTGCGCCAGGCGCTCCCTGGTGTCGGTGAAATCGAAGAAGGCATCCTGTCCGCCGGCGATCAACAGTGTCGGAGCGGTGATTGCCCGCAGAGCGTCATCACTGAACCGCTTGAAACGGACCACTCGGGGTCTGAAGTGCTTTTGAATCAACGACTGATAATCCAGGTATTTCTGTAAGCCCTGCTCAGTTGGCTGGTGGTCCGCCCCTGTTACCAGTGACCGCAGACGGCGTTTTCCCCAGGAACCTAGCAATAATAAGAACATGGCTTTGAAAACGAGACTGTGTTTCTGTCTGCCGATACCGGCCGGACACATCACCACCATGCGCTCGACCCGTCCCGGCCTGCGGCTGGCATAATCCAGCGCCAGCCAGCCGCCCAGTGAGATTCCCACGAGACTGGCCGACGTTAGTCCCAGCGTGTCGAGCAGGTCATCCAGCCATTCGGCATAGGCGTCGCTGTGAAGATCGGGGCGCGATTCGGCACTGCACCCGGGCTCGCCTATGATATCGATGGCGAACAGTTGAAAGTGTTGTTGCCAGCGTGCCGCGTCGTTCATCCAGATCAGCGAATTGCTCATGGAACCGTGTAGCAGAACCAATGCCGGTTTGTGTTGGTCACCGCAGCGGAGAACCGCTGTCTTTCCCTGTCGGGTCTCAATGGCGAGGCGTTCAAAGGGCCCGGGCCAGGCACGCAGAAATTCCTCGTAGCGTGACAGGATCAGTTCCCGGCCTTGCGGAGAGCGGTAAATTGGTTTCATATCAGGGTTCCCTGGTCAGGCGATCGATCATCTGCAGCACAGTCACGGTGGCATCCAGGCTGCCTATGACGATCAGTTTGAGGCGATTGCGTTCCGTATCGAACAGGGTTTCCACGCGCAACGGCGCATCATCCCGATGTCCTTGCGCTGCCGTCATCAGCAGGTTGGCCAGTCGGCTGGCCGCTTCGTTACCGATCCCGTCCAACTCCACAATGCTGGAAACTTCCGCCCGTGGTGTCAGCTTGGTGGGACTGGCGTCGAGGGACCTGCCCAGGAACGCCTCAAGATCCTTACGTGCGATCCGGTATTGCTTGCCGATCCGGGTGCTACGCAGTCTGCCGTCCTTCACGTAACCGCGTACTGTTTTGACGTGCAGATCCAGCAGATCGGCAACCTGTTGCGTGGTATAGAGGGTCATAGTCGTCTTTTCCTGTCTCGAATACTCCGTATAATTACCTATAAAACTCTATAAATCAATAAAAATAGAAATAATAAGGAATAATAGGGATTAATGGAGAATAATAAGGAATGTCCGGGTCCCTCCCGGGACTAAAATCGGGCCTCAACAGGTCCTGGTGTCAGACTGTTTGCACGCTGACAACGGGCGAGCAACAGTAAACACCGGGCAATGATCACATCAGCAGGGAAGGGCAAGGGCAGCAAGAAAAAGCTGGCAGCAACCGACCTGGATGAAAGGCCGCCAGCCGAGCGCCACGCTGCCATAACCGGTTTTTGTTCCTGCAAAAACGGCATACATGCCACTCCTGGCAATAATCTGGGCCCAGCGAGTGAAGCGGGTGATCGAAATCGACATCGAAACCTGCGAGAAGTGCCTGGATCCGGCAAGGATAACTGCCTGCCTGGAAGACCCGGTGGGTGATCCGACATATTCTGGAACATAGGGTAAAGAAGGCACCTGTCACCCCAGGCACAGCCGCCGCAGATCAGGTTGTTTGATGGGGCCTGACTTACCAGCAAGAGGCAACGGAAAATTAAAGTCTGCCAAGGGGTGGGATAAGCGTGGTTGAAAGCGCCAGCTTTCGGCGCAACTGAATGCCCCCAATCTGTGATTGGGGGCTGGAGCGTTTGCCGGGGTGTTTGCGGCCTGGTAGCAACCTCAGCCAGTGACGAAAGGGAATTGGTAGGGAATTGGCGAGCGAAAGCTATCGGATTCCTCAGAAATCTGGCTGCTACACAGGTTTCACCGCTCACGAAACTGGAAACAATCAAGGATCGGGGATAGCCTTAATGCGTCCTGATAAGCAGATGCCTTAATGAACGTCCGGACCGGCAGGTGAGAAATATCACCTGGCGGTATCCCTGGTGGGAGCCTGGCGGGAGACGCTTGGTGATCTGCATAACCTGTATGGCGTTACCAACGTTGTCAGCGTGAAGGACAGCGTGAAGGACAGCGAGGAGGGTGGCTTCGAATTTGCCCGGAAATTCCGGAGCGACAGTATCTTCGGTGTACTGAGCTACGTGGAGTATCCCCCCAGAACTAGCTGGAGTAATTTCGTCCCACCGCTGAGAAAACGGTACTGCCGGGCCGGATTTCAGCCGCTCTGCCAAAATCAGTGGTAGATCCCTCTTCCGCCAGCCTCAACGGGTACGCCTGTTTCGAGCGTTAGGAGCCCCGGGTTCTCTGTGATATTCATGAAACCTTTCAATGATTTTGCTATATTCGCAGGCCAATCCAGAGAAGTCAGCAAAGCAGGGATTTCAACAAGCAGTTTTCATTTTTGTTTGCTCAGGAGTGTTCATGTCTTATTCACTAAACGTTAACGGTCAGACCTACCAGGTCGACGTCGATGGCGATACCCCGCTGCTGTGGGTGGTTCGCGATCACCTGGGGTTGACCGGCACCAAGTTCGGGTGCGGAATGGCGCAGTGCGGTGCCTGTACCGTGCATATTGACGGGGAAGCCTCGCGCAGCTGCGTGTTACCGGTTTCCGCCGCCGCCGGCCGACAGATCACTACCATCGAGGGTCTCAGCAGCCCTGCGGCGCGAGCGGTGCAGGATGCCTGGGTCGAGGTTCAGGCGCCACAATGCGGTTATTGCCAGTCAGGGCAGATCATGTCGGCAGCGGCCCTGCTCGAGCAGAACCCTAATCCCACCGAAGAACAGATTGAGTCGGCCATGTCCGGCAATATCTGTCGTTGTGGAACTTATTCCCGTATCAAGGCCGGCATCAGGCGGGCTGCCGGGGCGATCAATGCCGGGGAGGTGGCGTAATGGGTAAATTTCAGAAAACTCTGCAACCCCATGCACCGGCCAGGCGACAGTTTCTCAAGCTGGCGGGACTGGGCGGCGCCGGGCTGGTGATCGGCCTGCACCTCGAGCCACGAGCCGCGCTGGCCCAGCAGTCCGGGGCGGCCGAACTGACCTACAATGCCTTCGTCAGCGTCACTTCCGATAACCAGGTCAAGGTGTTGATCAAGCATCTTGAGATGGGGCAGGGAATCTATACCGGGCTGGCAACCTGTGTCGCCGAGGAAATGGATGCGGACTGGGCTCAGATTGTCTGCGAACACGCTCCGGCAGACACTGAAAAATACGCCAATCTTGGTATGGGACTGCAGGCCACCGGTGGCAGCACCGGCATGGCCAACAGTTACCAGCAGATGCGTGAAGCGGGTGCCGCGGCCCGTGCCCTGCTGGTGGCGGCAGCGGCGCAGCGCTGGAGTGTGCCGGTTGCCGATATCAGTGTGAGCGCCGGCGTAGTGCGCCACGGACCGCATTCAGCGACCTTTGGTGAGCTGGCCGCTGCGGCGGCCGCTCAGACGGCTCCCCCGGTCGATTCGCTGGTTTTGAAGAGCCCGACCGAATTCATCTATATCGGTAACCCCGATCTGCCGCGCAAGGATATCGGCAAGAACCGGGGCACAGCGCTTTACACCCAGGACGTGCAGTTGCCGGGTATGCTGACCGCGGTAGTCGCACACTCACCCAGATTCGGCGGCAAAGTTCGAAGCTTCGATGCCTCTGCCGCGCTGGCGGTACAGGGTGTTCAGGCGGTTTTTGAAATTGATTCCGGCGTTGCGGTGGTAGCACGGGATTACTGGACGGCCAGCAAGGGGCGGGAAGCTCTGACTATTGAATGGGACGACAGTAACGCGGAAATGCGCGGCAGCAAGGAGTTGCGGGAGCAATATGCATCCTTGCTTGAAACTTCGGGAACGGTGGCAGAGCAGGAAGGCAATGCCGATGCGATACTGGCAGCGGCCGGTGACTACCTGGAGGCCAGTTTTGAGTTTCCCTATCTCTCTCATGCCCCCATGGAACCCATGAATTGCGTCGCACAGATAAACGGCAACAGTGCCGAACTCTGGTATGGATGCCAGTTTCAGACCATCGACCAGATGGTGGTCGCCGAAATGATCGGCGGCCGGCCGGAGGATGTGGTGATCCACACACTGTTTGCCGGTGGTGGTTTCGGACGGCGGGCCAACCCGTTTTCCGATTACATCGTGGAAACGGTCAATATCGCCAGGCAGCACCCGGGCGTGCCCGTGAAGCTGGTGTGGTCCCGCGAGGACGATATCCGCGGCGGTTTTTACCGCCCGGCATTCATGCATAAGCTGACCGCCGCACTCGGTCCAGACGGAAAACCGCAGGCCTTCAAGGCCAGACTGGCAGGGCAGTCGATCATGGAAGGAACGCCGCTGGCGGAGATGTCCGTTGTGGAAGGAGTCGACGTGTCGTCGGTGGAAGGGCTCGTCGAGCTTGCCTATCATGTGCCGCACAGACTGGTTGAGTTGCACTCACCGAAGGTTGGTGTGCCGGTGCAGTGGTGGCGATCGGTGGGCAATACCCATACTGCATTCAGCAAGGAGGTGTTTATTGACCTGCTGGCCCGCAAAGCAGGCGTCGACCCGGTCGATTACCGGCTGGCTCTGTTGCAGCACAACCCCAAGGAAACCGCGGTGCTCAAACTGGCGGCGGAAAAGGCCGGCTGGGGCAGGGCAGTTCCTGCCAACACCGGCAGGGGGGTGGCAGTGCATTCTTCGTTCGGGTCCAGCGTGGCAGAAATTGTTGACGTGTCGGTGTCCGGTGAGCGATTCAAGGTGGATCGCGTTGTGGCAGTTATCGACTGCGGCACCGTGGTCAACCCGGATATTGTCAGAGCCCAGGTGGAAGGCGCTGTCGCGCTGGGCCTGTCGGCGGCGCTGGGCGACGAGTTGACCCTGACTGACGGTCTGGTGGACCAGAGCAATTTCCATGACTATCAGGTCTTGAGAATGGGTGAGATGCCGGAGGTGGAGGTTTATTTTATCGACTCAGACCTGCCACCGACCGGGGTTGGCGAACCGGGGACGCCGCCCATTGCGCCAGCCGTTGCCAATGCCCTGGCTGCTGCAACGGGCAAGACCTATACCCGATTGCCGCTTAAGAGCGTTTAACCGCCCGCAGGGGACACTGATTATTTAACAACTAAACGCACTGACATCATTCAAGGCAGGCTGGCGAATCAAAATCGAGCAATGCGGCAGGCTCTGCAATATTGCTCTATGGGGGTATGCCAAGGACCGGACGACTTCATAGATCTGGGATGTCACCATTTTGCCGGTCGAGGCCTGAAGGCGCGGTATGTCTTTTAACATCGCATCGATAAGCAGGATATCCTTAGTCGTTTCGTAAAGTATTTACAGTAGATCGGAAGCCAATGTCGCGCATTGGCTTTGCTGTCAAACTACTACCATTTCCTCGTGCGGGTTGGGATCCAACCACTCAGTTTGCAACTATACAAAATGAACTGGCTTATCGGAATCAGGTGGACGCTCTTCATTACCTCGTTGCAGCGCAACCTGACCCGGTAATTGCATTCAGGGAGCCTCTGACTAAGTATGACCACTGGAATAGGCCTCTGGTGCAGAGAATCAGCAGCAGGAAGTGGGTCAGCTATTCATTCTGAGAACAGCAAAAGGCGGATCAATCGAGCGCGCAAATCAGCACAACCGGCCTTCTAAGCCGAGGGTTACAGGTTCAAATTCTCTCGGCGTACCACTTCCTCTGAGGCGTACCACTTCCTCTGAAAAGAACGGGTTGACAGCCGCGCGACCCGACTCTCAAGTGATCCAGCTTTATTATCCAGATTCTGATGTAGATCAATACGGCCCGGGCCTGCCCCCGTAGACTCTGTACCCGTAGTATCACTCCTCGTGCTACAAATCACTCTACGGACATCTTGAGTGATCAATGCCCAGGTCAAAGTTGCAGGCTTAGAGGTGAAGTGAAGTACGATCTGCTCAGGCCGTAATTCATCTTGCCTCGTGACCTGGGCATTATTTTATCTGCTTGATTTCCCCGAAATAGCTTAAGCATCTCTGTTTAATTGCCAGTTCATTGCAGCAATTAATCCGAGGTTCGTTACTCTCTCATTCAGGCCTGCTGACTGTTGCTTGTTGGCAATCGTTCCAGCTGTTCTGCCGGACAGGCGATAATGTCGTCCTGGCCTTTCTGAAAGCGAAAATCGAATGGTATCAGCTGATATTCGCCACTTTGCCTCGCTCTGGCATCCTTGCGGCGGGCTTTGCTGCCATCGGCCTTTCTCACGTCGAAAGTGAAAAACCGGTAATCCGGCGGAAACAGTGCCTCGAGTTCCTGCAGGGACTGAATAGACAGATCGGCTCCGTAGGTGATCTCGCAGACGACGACGGGGCGCTGGCTTCCCAGGGTAAGCTGCAATCCGGCCAAGACTGATTTTTCGAATCCTTCCACATCAATCTTGATCAGGTCTACGGATTCAATCGCATGGGCCTGGAAAAAATCATCACCACGCTCCAGGGCCAATTCGCCAATACTCTTATTGCCTTTTTGTGTGGTACCGGCGTCGAAGGAGCCAATTCCCTCGTTACGCCCGGTTGGCGCATAAAAGGGCAGTCTCTGGGGCTGGTCACTCAACCCCACTGCGTGGACCTGCAGGTTGGTCAGGTTATTAAGCGCGATCTGTCGCTGCAGTTTTTCACGCACTTTATCGTAGGGTTCGAAGGCGTGAACCTGTTCGGCGAGCAGTGACATGAACAGTGCGTGCTGGCCGATATTGGCGCCGATATCGCAGAACACCGTCGGTGGTTTGTGAATAGCGGCCAGACAGTCCCGCAGGAAAAACAGCAATGGCTTCTCGAAGGCGCCGTAATAGAACACGCTGAAGTCGATGGTATTGCGCAGATTGCCGGCATAGCGAAGCCCGAAAAAGTCCTTTTCGAACGGTGCGTCCGGGGCTTCGTCACCCGAGCAGATTATTTTGTAGACAGAGCGTCCGTATTCGGGCTTGAACCAGGGCTGATTCCAGAGAAACTTGCAGAGAGAAGTGGCAAGGCGCATCGTCTTGGTGTTCTTTTTTAGCGGTAACGGAGGGTGATTATAGCCGGTTACTGTTATTAAAGAATCCCGTGCGAACAAACCCCTTCAGCCTCACCTTGGTGAGCGAGGTCTAGTGAAGTCCGGCTTGATTGCACTGGGTCAAGCTCACTGCTGATTGCAATTGCCATTGTGCCGTGGCTGGTTTATGTTGCGGCTGACAGTGGGCTCCGGCAGCCTGTTTGTGCAATCGCTTCCGGGGTCGGCAGCTGGTTCCATCAGGGAATTCAAGAGGGATAACGTTTTGCTGGCAGTAATAGGTGGTTCGGGTTTATCCCGGTTAGACAGTTTGACAAGTGTCAGTTCGGCAACCTACCGGACACCTTTTGCGGATAGCGAGGTGGAGATCCTGAATGGGTTTCTGGAAGGGTACCCGGTTGCCTTTCTGCCCCGCCATGGCGCGCAACATCACCTCCCACCTCACCGGATCAACTACCGGGCCAATCTCTGGGCCCTGAAAGAACACGGGGTGAATGATATAGTCGCTGTAAATGCCGTGGGCGGGATCAATCCCCAGTTGTCACCAGGTACGCTGGCCATTCCCGATCAGTTGATTGACTACACGTACGGGCGTGACCACACCTTTTACGAGGAAAACCTGGAAGAGGTCGTGCACATTGATTTCACGCATCCGTACAGCAAGCGTCTGCGGCATCTGCTGGTTATTGCCGTGGAGCAGGAACAACTTGAGATGGATGAAGACGAGAACAAATTGCCTTTGACCCGCGGAGTCTATGGCTGCGTGCAGGGGCCTAGACTTGAAACCGCCGCGGAGATCAACCGCCTGCGCCGGGACGGTTGCGACATGGTAGGCATGACAGGTATGCCGGAGGCGGCACTGGCCCGTGAGCTGGGGCTGCAGTATGCCTGCCTGGCACTCTCCGTAAACCGGGCCGCTGGGCTTGAGGAAATGCCTATTACCATGGAGGCTATTAACAATACCTTGTCCAGGGGCATTATCGAGGTCAAAAATATATTGCAGGTGTTTGTGCGACTGTACCGGGAACGCACGGAAATTTGAGATCGGGTCGGACCTCAGATTTCAACTTCCAAACCGGTCAGGGGTTACTGATCCACACTCTGAGGAGGGTCGGCTGCCAGCGGGGCCGGCAGGGATAGGGGCGGAGGCAGATCATAAGGTTGCACGCTGATCACCAGGCCCAGCGCTGGATGATCCAGATAGTGAAACTCGTTACTGCGCATATCCCGACTCTGGCGCATTTGAATTATGCGGCTGATGCCGAATGCATTAATCCCGTTTGCAGTTTCAGTTGCCGGTCTGCCTGGTGGGGCGGGTGGTAACTGCCAGCGGCTGTCACCAGTTCCAGGTGCGGTAAATTCAGTCAGCCATAGATCAGTATCGATCACCACGCGGTCTTCATTCTGATTAAAGCGGATGGTGAGGTTACCCTCCAGTTCAAAATGTTCACCGTATTGCCGACCGCCGCGAACAATCAGCGCTGTTGCGCTGCCAGTTCCCACCACCGGTTGTCGCCAGAGGCCGGTGAACAGCAGGCGATTGTTGGCGGAGCTTTCCAGCCTGGCATTGGTGGTCTGGAAATTGCTGAGCTCGCGCGGCAGCAGAAGGTAGGGGTCCCGTTCGAAGTCTGGCAGCCGCAGATCGGCAGCTGGCCGGTGCGGGAAAGGGCCCGTTTCGGGAGGGAGTGATTCTGTTCCGGGCTCAGCAATGCCTTCTATCAGTTCGGTGCTGAATTCCTCACTGCCGGTTATGCCAAGCACCCGCTGCTCAAAATTCTCAACCTGAAAGAAATTCGCCAGTCTTGCAAATTCCCGGCTGCGTTGTGGGTAGCTAAGATTCAGACTCGCCGGCGACCACAGTTCGGCGTTGCGGTACTCCGGGTATTCATTGGAAAAAATGCTGATTTCCACCTGAAACCAGCGAAAGCCGTCATAGGAGGCGGCCAGGGTGGCGGACCCCGATAGCGCCAGAACCGCCGGTAAAAGCAGGCTGATCAGTGGTAATCGCTGACAGATTTTAACCATCACGACCCGGAATAATGACTTTGAATTACTGGCTTCTGGCATGTCGGCAAATCATTGTGATGGAGGTGTGTGATTCAGGCCGCCGGCTGGTCGGAAACCCGGAAGCGACCCAGAATGGCAGCAATGAAGTCCAGTCGCTGCGCAGCATTGTCCGGGGCCTCGTGAGAAAACAGCAGCTGGTTGGCTGAACCCAGTTTATAGTGTTGTGGATCCTGTTGCACCATCTCCACTATTGATAAGGGGTCAACATTGGTCGTGGAGGAGAATTCTATCCGGCCGCTGCTGACATTGGCATCAATTTTACTGATCCCTAATGGCAGGGCCTGCAGTTTCAGGTGCGTAAGCCGGAACAGCAATCTGACTTCGTTTGGCAGCGGGCCGAACCGATCTATCATTTCTTCCTGCAATCCGGTGAGCTCGTCGGCCGTATCGGCGGCGGAGATCCGCTTGTAAATCACCAGGCGATTATGCACATCCGGCAGGTAATGCTCCGGGATCAGAGCCGGAATGCGCAAATTGATTTCGATGGCCTTCTCTGCCTTGTAATCCAGTGCCGGAGTTTTACCGGCCCGCAGGGATTCAACAGCGTCCTCGAGCATCTCCAGATAGAGACTGAATCCGATTTTCTGCATGTGCCCGCTCTGCTCTTCACCGAGGAATTCCCCGGCTCCACGAATTTCCAGATCATGGCTGGCCAGGGTGAAGCCTGCCCCCAGAGCGCTGGCGGCCCGGATGGCGTCAATCCGCTTGTGCGCGTCATCACTCATCTTGCCCTGGTGCGGAGTCAGTAAATAGGCATAGGCCTGGTGATGGGAGCGGCCAACCCGCCCACGCAGCTGATGCAGTTGCGCCAGGCCGAATTTATCAGCCCGGTGAATGATGATGGTGTTGGCGCTGGGTATATCGATTCCCGTTTCGATGATCGTTGAACAGAGAAGCAGGTTGAACCGTTTGTGATAAAAGTCACCCATGACTTTTTCCAGTTCCCGTTCGGGCATCTGTCCATGGGCGATGGCGATCCTGGCCTGGGGCACGATTTCCCGCAACCGGGCAGCGGCCTGTTCAATGGTCTTTACTTCGTTGTGCAGATAAAAGACCTGACCACCCCGGAGGAGCTCCCGCAGCACTGCTTCCTTGATCAGGCTGTCCTGCTCTTCCCTGATGAAGGTCTTTACTGACAGCCTTTTGGCCGGGGGCGTAACGATCAGTGACAGATCCCGGACCCCGGACAAGGCCAGGTTCAATGTGCGGGGAATAGGTGTGGCGGTGAGGGTCAGGACATCCACATTGGCGCGCATGGCCTTCAATTTTTCCTTCTGTCTGACTCCGAACCGATGTTCTTCATCGATGATTAACAGGCCCAGGTCATGGTACCTGATCCCGTTGTTCAGCAGTTTGTGGGTTCCGATCAGCACGTCTGTCTTGCCATTGGCCAGTTTATCCAGGCTCTGCTGTTGCTCCTGAGAGGACTTGAAGCGGGAAATGACGTCCACACTGATCGGCCAGTCCGCGAACCGATCCTGGAAACTGCTGAAATGCTGTTGGGCCAGCAGGGTTGTGGGTACCAGGATTGCCACCTGCTTGTGATTCTGGGCAGCTATGAAGGCAGCGCGCATAGCGACTTCGGTCTTGCCGAACCCGACGTCTCCGCAGACCAGTCGGTCCATGGCGCGCTCGGAACTCATATCGGTGATTACCGCGGAAATGGCGTTAGCCTGATCTTCGGTTTCTTCAAAAGGAAAACTGTCGGCAAACTGCTCCAGGCTGATGTCCCCGGTGTCATAGACAAAGCCTTTTCTGGCTTCCCTGCGGGCGTAGATCTCCAGCAGTTCTGCAGCAACATCACGGATTTTTTCGGCCGCCTTGCGTCTGGCCTTTTTCCAGGCGTCGGTGCCCAACCTGTTGAGGGGAGCCAACTCCGGGTCCGCGCCGGAATAGCGGCTTATAAGGTGCAGAGAGGATACCGGTACATAGAGCTTGCTGTTGCCGGCGTATTCCAGCAGCAGGAACTCAGTCACCTGCTCATCGATAGTCAGCGTCGTCAGACCACGGTAACGGCCGACGCCATTCTCCACATGAACTACCGCGTCACCCTCGCGCAGTTCGGTGAGGCTCTTGATAGCGAATTCAGTGTTGTCCTGAACCTTGCCGCGGCGTCTGCGCTGGGCGATCTTGCCACCGAAAAGCTGTGCCTCACTGATCAGTACCGTGTCGGTGTCCGGCAACCAGAGCCCGCGATCCAGGGGGGCGACACAGAGGTAGACGCCCGGTGGCGACTGCCGGAATTGCTGCCACGATTCCATGGGCTCGGGGCGAAGTTCAATGGTGCGGAACAGCTCCGTCAGGGTCTCACGGCGCCCGGCCGACTCGGCGCAAAGCAAAACCCGGCTGTCGCCGTGAGAGCTGAGAAAATCGTGCAGATTGGCCAGAGGTGACTGCATTTTTGCATTGATGGCAAGATCGGGAAGTCCATTGACTGTGAAAGCCTTCGTCGCCCGGCGGCCTGAATCCCCGGCAATAATTTCCACGGTGGGAAAGGTGTTGAGTTGCCCGAAGACATCGCTGGCGGAAAGAAACACCTCGCCGGGGTCCAGTATCGGACGGTATCTGTCGATCTGCCGGTCGGTGTGCCGTGTCTTGATCTCATGCCAGAATGACTCTCCGGCGCTATCCAGCCTGCCAATTCGAACGACCCGGGTCTGCTCGGGTAAAAAATCCACCAGGCTGGATAGCTGGTCAAAAAACAGCGCGAGGTAGTATTCCAGACCGGGTGAAGCGATGCCGTCGCTGACATCCTGGTAAAGTGGACAGTTGCGTATATCCACATCAAAGCGTTCCCGGAAACTATTGCGAAAGCGCAGAATTCCAGCTTCGTTCAGAGGAAACTCTTTACCGGGTAACAGGCGGATCTCTTCGACCTGCCCCAGCGAGCGTTGGGTTTCAGGATCGAAGGGGCGTAAGGTTTCTATTTCATCGCCCAGCAGATCGACCCGGAAAGGCAGATCACTTCCCATGGGGAAGATGTCCATGATCGAACCGCGTACTGCAAACTCACCGTGCTCATAGACAGCCTCGACACTCTGGTAGCCGGCCTTCAGCAAGGTGATGCGCATGGTGTCGATGTCAAACTGCTGGCCGCATGTCAGCATAAGACTGTTGGACGTAACGTAGCTGCGGGGGGGCAGGCGATGCATCAGGCTGCTGAAAGAGACAACCAGAATTCCCCTCTTCAGGGTTGGTAACCTGTACAGGGTGTTGAGGCGGTCGGATGTTATATCCTGGTGCGCGGAAAAGTTGTCATAAGGGAGGGTTTCCCAGTCGGGGAATGACAGCACAGGGGTCTGATCGGCGCCGTAGAAAAACCCCAGCTCGCGGCGCAACTGTTCTGCCTGTTCATTGTTTTCGGTCACCACCAGCAGCGGAGCAGGGCTGTGCCGGGCGGCTTCACTGATGGCAAGACTGGTCGCCAGGCCTGGCAGATTGGCCCAGCGCACAACAGGCGTTTCATCATCGGGCAGTGGCGGATTAAGTAATTCGACGAATGGCTTCACTGGTCTGTTTTGATCGTATCGGAGAAAGGCAGTGATTGTACCGTAATTCGCCAGGGAGCGAGTTCTCCCCATGGATATATTGCGCTGTATCACATTGAGAGGCTAAGGTGCGTTCTGTCGGGGTGTTCGTGTTGCACCCGGGATGCAATCAAAAGATAATAACCGGGAATAAAAAAACCCCTTATTTTATAGGTGCTCTAGTGGAAAGACCCAGTGTAGAAGACTATTTTGCTGACTGGAAACAGCGTGAGGCGCTGGTCCAGGAAATGATTCCCGTGATCGGGCGACTTTACAGCCAGCGAGATGTCGGCGTGTTTATTTACGGCAGGCCGATTCATAATCGATCGGTGACTTTTATTATGAAGTCTCATCGTTATGTGCGTCAGGTGGAAAAGAACGAGATGTCGGAATTCGAATCCCACCCGGTACTCCTGGCGCTGGCCAAGCTGGATTTGTGGCATGCGCAGATCGATCTTGGCAAGCTGACCGTCAAATATATGGAGCAGCTGCAGGCAAAGGGTGAAGAGGCGCTGGATGTTGACAGTTTTGTCACGCAGGAACTGGCGTACCTTGACGGCAACAAGAAGCTGCCGGTTGAGAAAAGCCAGGATGTGGTGTTGTATGGGTTCGGGCGCATTGGGCGGCTGATGGCCAGGCTGCTGGTGGAACGCACCAGCACCGGCGAAACAATGCGCCTGAAGGCTGTCGTAGTGAGGCCCGGCGAGGAAGGCGACCTGGATAAGCGAGCCGGGTTGTTCACCAACGATTCCGTGCACGGTGCGTTCCAGGGCACTCTGCGTGTCGACCACAAGAATAATTGCCTGATCGCCAACGGTAACCCCATCAAGGTTATTTATGCCAACAACCCTGACGAGATCGACTACACCCAGTACGGTATTTCCGACGCCCTGGTGGTAGATAATACCGGCAAGTGGCGGGACCGGGAGGGTCTGTCCCTGCATCTCAAGGCGAAAGGTGTTGCCAAGGTGATGCTGACCGCACCAGGAAAAGGGGATCTGAAGAATATCGTTTATGGCATCAACCATAATGAGATTACGCCGGAAGATCAGATTATTACCGCGGCATCCTGTACAACGAACGCGATCGCACCGGTGTTGAAAGTGATACAGGACAAGTACGGGATTGTCCATGGGCACGTTGAGACGGTCCATGCCTACACCAACGACCAGAATCTGATTGACAACTACCACAAGGGCACGCGCCGCGGGCGCAGCGCGGCGCTGAACATGGTGCTCACCGAAACAGGCGCCGCCAAGGCCGTGGTCAAGGTAGTGCCCGAGCTGACCGGCAAGTTGACAGGTAATGCTGTCCGGGTTCCCATCCCGAACGTGTCGATGGCGATTCTGATGCTCACCCTGGAGAAAGAGACAACCCGGGAAGAGCTGAACGATTTTCTACGCCAGATTGCCCTGCATTCCGATTTGCAAATGCAGATCAGTTACACCAACAACCCGGATGCGGTTTCCAGCGATTTTGTGGGTTCCAGAGAAGCTTCCATCGTCGACTCCTGCGCTACCATTGTCGATGGCAAGAGCTGTGTTCTGTATCTCTGGTACGACAACGAATTTGGTTATTGCTGTCAGGTCGCCCGGTGCGTTTACCGCATGGCTGGCGTCACCTACCAGGTTTATCCTCCCAGTTGAACCGAGTGGGCTTGTGGTGGTAAGGAATTGCCACCAGAAGCCCGTCCCGCCTGACTTTTTATACGGAAACGCCCTAGTATTTTTGCCTCTGGGCCACTATAATTCCTGCCGTTCGTAGGTTGAGTGTGCTCTACATCCCGAGGCTCCTTGTTTTGATTCTGAAAACGACTGTTGTGAGGTCTTTACCATCATGGCAGCGTCGTTCTTGTGAGTGTGTTGCGGGAAATCTTGTAAGTCATCAGTTCTCAGGCTTGATTCATGATCAAAATTAAGCGCGGCCTTGATTTGCCTGTTTCCGGGGCACCGCGGCAGGAAATCGGCGATTCTCACAGTGTCCGGTCAGTGGCGATTGTGGGCAGGGACTATGTTGGCATGAAGCCGACCATGGAAGTTCAGGTTGGAGACCGGGTAAAACTGGGTCAATTGCTGTTCACCGACAAGAAAACGCCCGGCGTGCGATATACGTCGCCAGGTGCCGGGACGGTGTCCGCCATCAATCGTGGCGAGCGACGTGTACTGCAGTCGGTAGTGATCGATCTGGATGGGAGCGAGGAAGTCGGATTCAGGCAATTTTCTGATCGGGAGCTGGAGACGCTGCCGGTTCAGGATATCGTCGATGCCCTGGTTGAATCCGGTGTCTGGACGGCGCTGCGTTCCCGGCCTTACAGCAAGGTGCCGGATCCTTCCCGTCGTCCGCGATCACTGTTTATCAACGCCATGGATACTAACCCTCTGGCAGCCGATCCCGGAGTTGCGCTGAAAGAGGCCGGCGACGATTTTGCCCGGGGAGTCAAGGCCCTGGCGCGCTTGCCGGAAAACAGGCTGTATCTTTGCAAGAGCCCCGGTGCCGTACCCGGAATTACACGGGAAGCCTACCCGGGTAATGTCCAGGTGGAAGAATTTTCCGGCCCTCATCCGGCAGGTCTCAGTGGCACACATATTCATTTCCTGGATCCTGCGGGTCTTTCCCGCCAGAGCTGGACCATCAACTACCAGGACGTCATAGCCATCGGCAGGCAGTTGGCCAGCGGCCGGTTGTCGGTGGAGCGGATTGTGTCCCTGGCCGGGCCTCAGGTGGAAGAGCCACGGCTGATCAGAACACGGCTGGGCGCCAATCTCGAGGAAATGACTATTGGCGAGTTATTATCGGGCGAAAACCGGGTGATCTCGGGTTCGGTGCTCAGTGGCCGTCATGGGCGCGGCGCCGAGGCTTTTCTGGGTCGCTATCATCTGCAGGTTTCGGTCCTGCGCGAAGGCAGGGAACGAGAACTGTTCGGTTATCTGTCCGCCGGAGTGAACCGTCATTCCGTGATGGGCATATACCTTTCCAGGCTGATGAAAAGCATGACCATTGATTACACCACCACGACATACGGAAGTGAGAGGGCCATGGTGCCGGTGGGCAACTATGAGAAGGTGATGCCGCTGGACATTTTACCGACCCAGTTGCTCAGGTCTCTGATTGTCGGCGACATTGAAACAGCACAGAACCTTGGCGCCCTGGAGCTTGATGAAGAAGACCTGGCGCTGTGCAGTTATGTCTGCGCCGGTAAATACGACTACGGTCCGATACTGCGAAATAATCTGAATACGATTGAAAAAGAGAGCTGATTGACGACAGATTCTGGTCGTTGATCTGCTATGCCGGTTTTACAGGCTCCATAACGGGCCAGCATTGGGGAAAGGTAACAACCACAGCCATGGGATTGCGAAGAATTCTGGATGACGTATCGCCGCAATTTGAGAAGGGCGGCAGATACGAGAAATACTTTCCGCTGTTTGAGGCTGTGGACACCATCTTCTACTCACCCAGTAAGGTGACGGTGTCAGAGCCTCATATCCGGGACGGCATTGATCTCAAACGAATCATGATCACGGTCTGGTTCGCCGCCTTTCCGGCCATGTTCTACGGCATGTACAACATCGGCTTTCAGGCTAACCATGCGATTGCCGATGCCTGGTGGATCAGCAGCGTGAGCGGCTGGCGAGGCTGGGCCATTGAATTCCTGGCCGGTGGTTACGACCCCGGCAGCATCTGGGACTGCTTCGTGCACGGGGCCGTTTACTACGTGCCCATTTACTTCGTCGTCTTCGCCGTAGGGGGCTTCTGGGAAGTCCTGTTCGCGATTATTCGCCGTCACGAAATTAACGAGGGTTTTTTCGTCACCTCGATCCTGTTTGCCTTGATATTGCCACCGGCAATCCCCTTATGGCAGGCGGCACTGGGTATTTCATTCGGTATTGTCATTGGCAAGGAAGTGTTTGGTGGCACCGGCAAGAATTTTCTGAATCCGGCACTGACGGGGCGGGCCTTTCTGTTTTTCGCTTACGCGCCACAGATATCCGGCAATTCGGTGTGGACTGCCATAGCACCCATAGACGGTACTTCAGGCGCTTCCAGTGATGGTTTCAGTGGTGCCACGGCACTCAGCCAGATAGCGACTGATGGATTGCCCGCAGTGGCAGCGGCTACCGGTGAGGAGCTGACCTGGATGGCGGCATTCCTGGGGCAGATGCAGGGTTCGATCGGAGAGACATCGACACTGGCGATTTTACTGGGTGGCGTTATTCTGCTGGTAACCCGGATTGCATCCTGGCGCATCATCACCGGCATGTTTCTGGGGATGGTCGTTTTCAGCTATTTCCTCAACTTCATCGGTTCCGACACCAATCCAATGATGGCACTGCCCTGGTACTGGCACCTGGTGGTCGGCAGTTTTGCCTTTGGCATGATATTCATGGCGACCGACCCGGTGTCGGCGTCGATGACCGATGTTGGGAAGTGGATTTACGGCGCCTTTATCGGCGTGCTGACGGTGTTGATCCGGGTATTGAATCCGGCTTACCCGGAGGGCGTGATGCTGGCAATTCTGTTCGCCAACCTTTTTGCGCCGCTGATCGACTACTGTGTAGTCAAGGCCAACATCAAGAGGAGACAGTTACGTGGCATCCTCGAATGACACTATCAAGCGAACCCTGATTGTCGCTTTATCCCTGTGTGTGGTGTGTTCTATCCTGGTTTCAGGCGCCGCAGTGTTGTTAAAGCCGGCACAGGATGCCAATAAGATTCTTGATCGCAACAAAAACATCCTCAGCGCCGCCGGGTTGTTTGATCCCGGAATGCATTCTGATGACGATGTGGACGAGCTGTTCGCACAGTTCACGCCGCGTATCGTTGACCTGGAGAGCGGCCGGTTTCTCACCGGGGAGGAAGTCGGGGCGCTGGGTATCGACATGTCTACCTATGACCCGCGTCGTGAAGTGAACAATCCCCGATACTCGCGGGCGCTCTCTGCGGATGAGGATATTGCCAATATCAAACGGCAATTGCTTTATCCGATGGTCTACGTGGTGGGGTCCGGTGACGACGTGGAGCAGATTGTGCTACCGATCAATGGCTACGGCTTGTGGGGGATTCTCTACGGTTTTCTCGCGCTGGAAGGAGACGCCAATACAGTCCAGGGGATCGGGTTTTACGAACTCAAGGAGACCCCGGGATTGGGTGCGGAAGTCACAAACCCCAACTGGCGGGGGCAGTGGCAGGGCAAGAAAATTTTTGGCACGCAGGGTGAGGTGGCTCTTCGTGTAGTGCGCGGTTCCGGAAGTGGTGAGAGCCAGATTTCCGGCCTGGCGGGCGCGACCCTGACCAGTCGTGGTGTAGAAGACCTGATTCAGTTCTGGATGGGTGAAAACGGATTCGGACCGTTTCTCGAAACACTGCGTAACTCCTGACGTCGCTGTTCGAAGCAGGCAAACTGATCAAGCAACAACACACAGCTAGCGGATAAAGACTTTTACCATGTCAGAAGCAAGCCAAGTACTAACCAAACCTATTTTTGAGAACAATCCGATTGCCCTGCAGGTCCTGGGGGTCTGCTCGGCGCTGGCCGTCACCACCAGTCTGAAGGTGACGCTGGTAATGTGCCTGGCGCTCACCTCGGTTACGGCATTCTCCAACCTGTTTATCTCGATGATTCGCCATCAGATGCCAAGCAGCATCCGAATCATTATCCAGATGACAATCATTGCCTCGCTGGTAATTCTGGTCGATCAGTTTCTCCAGGCTTACGCGTTTGAAATCAGTAAGAGCCTGAGCGTCTTTGTTGGTCTGATCATCACCAACTGCATTGTGATGGGGCGAGCGGAGGCGTTTGCAATGAAAAACCCGCCGCTGATCAGTTTCATGGACGGGGTGGGCAACGGACTTGGCTACAGCGTCGTGCTGATTACCGTGGGCAGCCTGAGAGAAATTTTCGGGTCCGGAACTCTGCTGGGATTTGAAATTCTTCCTACGGTTTCCAATGGCGGCTGGTATCAACCCAATGGACTTATGCTGCTGGCGCCCAGCGCGTTCTTCATCATCGGATTCTTTATCTGGGGACTGCGCAGTCGACGCAAGGAACAGGTCGAGCACCGGGAGTACCGGCTGTCACCACATAACATCGGGGAGAGTGCGTTCTGATGGAAGGGTTGCTTAATATCGTAGTCCAGGCCATTTTCATCGAAAATATGGCGCTGCAATTGTTTCTCGGGATGTGCACCTTTCTGGCCGTCTCGAAGAAGATTGAAACGGCGCTTGGACTGGGTATTGCCGTGGTGGTGGTACAGACGATTACCATCCCGGTTAATAACCTGATTTTCAATTACCTGTTGCGAGAAGGTGCGCTGTCATGGCTGGGGCTGCCGGAGGTATCGCTCCAGTTTCTGGGTTACCTGTGCTACATCGGCGTCATTGCCGCCATGGTGCAGATTCTGGAGATGTTTCTCGACAAGTTCGTGCCGGCACTCTACAACGCGCTGGGGATTTTTCTGCCGCTGATCACGGTCAATTGCGCAATTCTCGGTGGCAGTCTGCTGATGGTGGAGCGGGACTATACGTTTGCCCAGAGCGTGGCCTTCGGCTTCGGGTCCGGCTTTGGCTGGGGGTTGGCTATTGTCGCCCTGGCAGGTATTCGGGAAAAACTGAAATACAGCGATGTCCCCGAAGGGCTTCGGGGGCTGGGTATTACTTTCATCACCGTGGGTCTCATGTCCCTGGGATTCATGTCTCTTAGTGGCATATCACTGTAGCGAGTCATTTTTGCATGATGGATTTAACGACAATTATTGGCGGTGTAGTCATGTTCACCGTGGTGGTCATGATGCTGGTCGTGGTAATCCTGGCTGCCAGAGCCAAACTGGTCAGTACCGGCGATGTAAAAATTGAAATCAACGGGGATCCAGACAAGACCCTGACTGTGCCTGCCGGCGGAAAACTGCTCAACACGCTGGCCGACGCCGGGATTTTCCTGTCTTCCGCCTGTGGTGGCGGGGGGACCTGCGCCCAGTGCAAGTGCCAGGTGTTGGAGGGCGGTGGCTCAATGCTGCCCACCGAGGCGGGGCATTTTACTCGCGGCCAGGCCAAGGAAGATTGGCGTTTATCCTGCCAGGTCGCCGTCAAGCAGGATATGAAGATAGAGATAGCGCCAGAATTCTTCGGCGTAAAGCAATGGGAGTGCGAGGTCGTCTCGAATCATAACGTGGCGACTTTTATCAAAGAACTGGTACTCAAGATACCCGAGGGAGAAAGTGTGGATTTTCGTGCCGGGGGTTACGTGCAGTTGGAGGCACCTCCCCACGAAGTGCGTTACAGTGACTTCATTATAGAAGAAGAATATCGGGGAGACTGGGAGAAATTCGGCCTCTTCAATCTGGTGTCTAAGGTCAACGACACGACTATCCGGGCTTATTCCATGGCCAATTACCCGGAAGAAGAAGGAATTATCAAGTTCAATATCCGTATAGCAACGCCACCACCGGGCACAAACCTGCCGCCAGGAAAAATGTCTTCCTATGTGTTCGGTCTTAAGCCCGGGGATAAAATCAGGGTGTTCGGCCCGTTTGGCGAATTTTTTGCCAAGGAGACTGAGGCCGAAATGATCTTCATTGGTGGTGGCGCCGGTATGGCGCCGATGCGGTCACATATTTTCGATCAGTTTAAGCGCCTGCATACCAACCGAAAGGTTTCATTCTGGTATGGTGCGAGAAGCCTGAGAGAAATGTTCTACCAGGAGGATTATGATGAAATCGCCCGGGAGAATGACAATTTCGAGTGGCATGTAGCGCTATCGGATCCGCAGCCGGAAGATAACTGGGAGGGGCCGACAGGTTTTATCCATAATGTGGTGTACGAGAACTATCTGAAGGACCACCCGGCGCCGGAAGATTGCGAGTACTACATGTGTGGTCCGCCTATGATGAACGCGGCAGTCATCAAGATGCTGAAGGATCTGGGTGTCGAAGACGAGAATATTTCACTAGACGAGTTCTCATGATCAGTTATCTGCGTCGATACAGCTTATCGATTGTACTGGTCAGTGCCTTTGTGTTGTTTTACCTGCTGACAAGCAGGGACAACGAAGAAATATTGCAGCTGACCGGCTACACCATGGGCACCACCTATCGGTTGCAGATCGTAGAAGTGCCAGGTTCGCTGGCCACCACCCAGATTCAGGAGACGATCGGGGAGTTATTGACCCGTCTCGATCGGCAGGTATTTTCCACTTACGCTGAACAATCTGAACTTTCCCGCTTCAACCGGGCTCCCGTCGGCCAACCCAGGCGGGTTTCCAGGGAGCTGCTGGAAGTGGCCATTCTGGCCCGGGACATCAGTGTCATGACGGATGGCGCGTTCGATGTAACGGTGGGCCCGCTGGTTAATTTATGGGGATTCGGCCCTGATAACAGCCTGGAAAGAGTCCCCGCCGCCCAGCAGATAGAAGCGGCCCGCGCCCAGGTTGGTTACCAGTATCTGCAAATAGACCCGGAGCAATCGGCCCTGATCCGAGCGGCTGATATCTATGTGGATCTGAGCGGTATAGCCAAGGGTTATGTGGTTGATCAGGTGGCTGCCTATCTTGATTCTATCGGTATCGGCAGCTACTTCCTGGAAATTGGCGGGGAGTTGAAGATAAAAGGGCTGAAGCCTGGCGGAGCCCATTGGGTACCCGCGGTGGAGCGGCCGGAAGATACGGCACCACAAGTCTATGAAATCCTGAATTCCCAGGGTGAAGAGCTGGCCCTGGCAGGCTCGGGGGATTATCGTAACTATTTTGAGATTGACGGAATTCATTACTCACACGAGATTGATCCCCGCAGTGGCAGGCCAGTAACTCACAATCTTGCCGCGGTTTACGTGATAGACAGCGACACAGCCAGGGCAGATGCTCTGGCGACCGCTTTTATGGTCCTGGGGTATGAGGCGGGCTTGGAGCTGGCGACAAGCCACGACCTGGCGGTTTATTTTATTACCAGGGCAGAGCAGGACTTTGAGGCGCATTACACACAATCCTTTGCCCGCTTCATTCAGGCTCAGGGGGAGTAATCAGATGGCCACAGTGATTTTAAGTTTTTTACTGATCAGTCTCGCTGTTGCGGGCCTGTCCGTGGGGGTGATTATGGGTCGTAAACCCCTGCAGGGTAGTTGCGGTGGATTGAATAATTTCGGTGAGGCTGGCGCCTGTGAACTCTGTGGTGGCAAGCCGGAGAAATGCGTGGAACTAGAGCGGGTGGGTAGTCGGTGATATCAACCTGGGCACACTCACAGAGGAAACCGATCTTCAGCATATGACGGCTAATCACTTTGACATTATTGTTATTGGTGCCGGACCGGCTGGAGAAGCCGCGGCGATGAATGCCAGGAAAAAGGGCAGGAACGTTGCTGTCGTCTGTGATCTGCCACAGGTTGGTGGCAATTGCACTCACCTGGGGACAATACCATCAAAAGCACTTCGTCATGGCGTCAAGCAGATTCTGCAGTTCAATAACAGTCCGATGTTTCGGGACTTTACCGAGATTCACAAGATCACCTTTCCACAGTTGGTAAAGCACACTGAAAAGGTGATTTATGAACAAGTTAAAATGCGCACAGGCTTTTACGAGCGCAATTTCATACCGGTTTTCAAAGGTGTCGCCAGTTTTCAGGATGCCAACACGATAAAGCTTGGCAATCGAGGTCAGATTCTTACCGCCGATTATTTTATTATCGCGACGGGTGCACGACCTTATCATCCGCCTGAGGTGGATTTTTCCCACCCACTCGTGTTTGACAGCGACACCATTCTGCAGCTGGGGCATTCCCCTCGCAAGGTCACAGTCATAGGTGCGGGAGTTATTGGTTGTGAGTACGCATCAATCTTCGGTGGACTGGGCACCAAGGTGGAAATTATCAACCCGGCAGACACGTTGCTGTCCTTTCTGGATTACGAAATTTCGGATGCGTTGAGCTATCATCTGCGAAATGTCGGGGTTAGAAGTCGTCACAATGAGCAGTTTGAGAAGATGGAATATCATGACGATCATCTGGTCACCTATCTGCAGTCAGGTAAGAAGATAAAGAGCGATATTGTCTTCTGGGCCAACGGTCGCACAGGCAATACTGACAGGTTGGGACTTGAGAAGGTCGGCATTACCGCTAACTCACGCGGCCAGATTGAGGTAGACAGAACTTATCGCACCGTGGTGAAGAATATTTACGCCGCCGGCGATGTGGTTGGCTGGCCTTCACTGGCCAGCTCTGCTTATGATCAGGGAAGATCGGCCTGCAATGCCATTGTCGATCCCGACAAGTGCCACTTTATCGACGAAGTGGCAACCGGAATTTATACCATCCCGGAGATCAGCACCCTGGGTAAGACTGAGCGGCAGTTGACCAGGGAAAAAATCCCTTACGAGGTGGGCAAGGCCTTTTTTAAGAATACCGCCAGGGGGCAGATCACTGGTGAGGAAGTGGGCATGCTGAAGCTGATCTTCCATTTTGATACGCTGGAAATCCTCGGCATACATTGCTTCGGAGATCAGGCCTCCGAGATAATCCATATCGGCCAGGCAATTATGCGGCAGCCAGGCGCTGCCAATTCCATGCACTATTTTCTCAATACCACCTTCAACTATCCCACCATGGCGGAAGCCTACCGTATCGCTGCGCTTGACGGTCTCAATCGCGTTTTCTGATTCGCGCTGCAATTGTATTGGACATCTGGTCTTCCCGGCAGGTATTGCTATATAGTAATCAGGCCAGTGGAATTAAGTCTGGGAATGACCGGGAGGAACAATAATGAAAAGAACGGCCAAGGACATTCTGGAAGAAAAAGGTGGTCATATGGTCACCATCAGTTCCGACGCAAGCGTCTATCAGGCCTTGACCCTGATGACTCAGAATAGAGTCGGATCTGTGGTGGTCACGGATGACGATAAGATTGTCGGTATCTATACTGAGCGGGATCTGATGTTTCATGTACTCGAGGAAGGTTTTGATGCCAGGACTGCCCGAATCAAGGATCACATGAGTGAAAACCTGATCTCGGCCAATGTTTCAGATCAGGCCCTGGAACTCTATGATAAATTTCTGGGACGCCGGATTCGTCATCTGCTTATCGAGGAACGTGGAGACTATATAGGGCTGCTTTCTGTGGGTGACGTTATGAAAGCCAACCTCCAGCAGAAGATGGAGGAACTGGAGGAGCTGAATCACATGGTGAGCCTGGAATATTACGAGAACTGGAAGGAAATCCAGGCCGAAAAATAGTGGTTCCAGGTTTCCTGCTGGTCATTTTCAGCGGAGTCCTTTGTCGAGTGGGTGGCGTTAGTGAAATATCAGTCCCTGATATTGATAGCCGTCGAGGATCAAAGCGCTTGCCATTAATTCAGAAGGCGTGTTACTTTTGCGCCAGGCTAAGGTTTAGGTCCTGCATGCAGTGGGCCGGCCTGTTAAACAAGAATAAATCAGTAAGCCGCAGTCTTTAAGCTTGAGTTGTTCTCGTACCGTAAGTCAGTGTAATTCCTGATACGAGACAAGTTTTCTGGGCTTCCTCATCAGAAGTTTTGCTGTATGGGAAGTAGTAGAAAGACAACCGCTACAAGCCGAAATCAGGGCAGGGCCGACCTGCAAATCCCTGTCAGTGTTTCGCTGACCTGTCGTTTCATTCCCAGTCTTAACCTCCTAAAACTCAATATTCCAACTGCTGAAAACTCAGACCGCTGCGGTGTTTATCCGTTTCAGGGCTTGCACGCTTTGCGCCAGGATTCTGTAAACTGGATGAAAAGCACGGCTACAGGTGAGCAGGCAGTGGTGAGCGCCAGGGTGTAGAGCCGGATTTTCGAGAGGATTGACGCCAGAAGTATAGAAGTAAGCAGTTGACGTTTAATTAGAATTCTTTTTTACATAAATCGGGTTTGTTGAGTAAGGAAAACGGATAGAGTTATCCTCGCTCTCAGTGCACCAAAGGGGTATTGGGTTTGGAAGCTACAACCGGTCTTTTAGACGCGCTACGGCCGTTTCTATTCTATTCGGCGGCAGTGCTGGCGCTGGTCCTCTTTATGCTGGGCCTGTCTTACCTGCTGGGGCAACGTACCAGTTCACCCAACAAGGATTTACCCTTTGAGTCCGGCATCGTTTCTGTTGGCAGTGCTCATTTCAAGGTTTCCGTACATTTTTACCTCACCGCAATTCTGTTCATCATTTTTGATCTGGAAGTTGTTTTCCTGTTCGCCTGGGCCGTAGTGGTCAGGGAGGCAGGCTGGACTGGTTTTATCGAAGTCAGTGTTTTTATCTTCATACTGACCGTGGCACTGGTTTATCTGTGGCGTATTGGCGCCCTGGACTGGCGAACACAGACTCAGAAGCGTGAGCTGCACATGGTGCGCGGCCCCGGAGGTGTGGTTAACAAGAAGGAATTCAAGCTATGACCTGGGAGCTGCAAAAACCGGAAGATGCCCCGTCTCCGCGGCGTGGTGACAACAGTTTTGACGAATACATCCGGCAGAACGTGATGATGGCAAAGCTCGAGGATCTGGTCGCCTGGGGCAGAAAGAATTCAATCTGGCCGTTCAATTTCGGCTTGTCCTGCTGCTACGTGGAAATGGCGACCGCTTTCACCAGTCGCCATGATATCGCGCGTTTTGGTTCCGAAGTAATCCGCGGTACACCACGGCAGGCGGATCTGATTGTAATCGCCGGTACAGTCTTTCGAAAGATGGCTCCAGTTGTCGAGTTATTGTACGAACAGTTGCTGGAGCCACGTTGGGTCATTTCCATGGGGTCCTGCGCCAATTCCGGTGGCATGTACGATATTTACTCGGTGGTCCAGGGGGTGGACAAATTTCTGCCGGTAGACGTCTACGTGTCCGGTTGCCCGCCACGCCCCGAAGCATTGTTACAGGGGCTGGTTCTGTTACAGGAGTCGATAGGGGCGGAGCGTCGCCCGTTGAGTTGGGTAATCAATGATCAGGGAATTTACCGTCGTGATGGCAAAGAAGTGCAGCGGGTGCGTCGTCATGACGAGCGAATTGCGGCCCGGGAACTGCGCTCTCCGGATGAGGTTTGACAGGTATCGAACGCGTCGTAAGGCAGCCTGAATCGAATAGAGTATCAGGTCGGATAAATTGTTCTAAAACAAATAGATAACAAAAACAAGTGAAGTAAAACAAAAAGTGGAAACAGCCCAGCAATCCAAGTCAGACAGCAACCAGGACTCCGCCGCCCCGATGACCTTGTTGAAAGACATCGAGAGTCGTTTCGGTCAGCGTGTGCTGGCGAGACAGTCCACCGGTGACGGCATTCCGACGTTCTGGATAGACCGTGCTGATCTTAAAGAGATTATGCGGTACCTCAAGGAGGATGCCGATCCGCGCTTTGAAATGCTGTTCGATCTGACCGCCATTGATGAACGGATGCGGGTAAATCGTCGCGGTCAGCCTGACAGTGAATTCTCGGTGGTCTATCACCTGATGTCATTCCGGGGAAACGCAGACCTGCGCATCAAGGTGCCACTCCAGGATCGAGACTTATCCCTGCCGACGGTTTCTGACATCTGGCCCAGTGCCAACTGGTACGAGCGCGAAGTCTGGGACATGTTCGCAGTCAAGTTCGACGGTCACCCCAATCTCTACCGACTGATTTTGCCTCCCACCTGGGAAGGGCACCCCCTGCGCAAGGAGCATCCGGCCCGGGCAACCGAAATGGAGCCGTTTTCACTGGATGAAGACAAGGAGAAAATTGAGCAGGAAGCGCTGAAGTTTCGGCCGGAAGAGTGGGGGATGGCCCGTAAATCAGAAACCTCCGAATTCATGTTTCTCAACCTTGGACCCAACCACCCCAGTGTTCACGGGGCGTTTCGCATCGCGCTGCAACTGGATGGTGAAATTCTTGTCGACGCAGTTCCTGATATTGGCTATCACCACCGTGGCGCAGAGAAAATGGGAGAGCGCCAGTCCTGGCATACCTTTATTCCCTATACCGACCGGATCGACTATCTGGGCGGTGTAATGAACAACCTGCCTTATGTGATGGCGGTGGAAAAGATGGCCGGCATCCAGGTGCCAGAGCGGGTTAAAGTAATCCGCGTGATGCTGTGCGAAATGTTCAGAATCTGCAGTCACCTGCTTTTCTACGGCACTTTCGCTCAGGACGTGGGACAGCTATCGCCCATTTTTTACATGTTTGTTGAGCGTGAACGAATATTCAATATTATCGAATCAATCTGCGGAGCACGGATGCACCCCGGCTGGTTTCGAATCGGAGGCGTCGCCCAGGACCTGCCGGTGGGCTGGGATAAGCGAGTGCGTGAGTTGCTGGATTTCATGCCGGCGCGTCTGCATGACTACGACAAGATGGTAATGGACAATGGCATTCTGAAGCGCAGGACGCAGGGTGTCGGGGTCTATGATACGGAACAGGCATTTGACTGGGGCGTTACCGGGCCGGGTCTCAGGGCCACCGGGCTGGAATGGGATTACCGGAAGCAGCGTCCCTACAGCGGTTATGAGAATTTTGAGTTTGATGTACCTATTGCGATTAATGGTGACTGTTACGACCGTTGCGCTGTGCGTGTGGAAGAAATGCGACAGAGCCTGCGCATAATCAAACAGTGCGTGGATAACATGCCGGAAGGGCATTACAAATCCGATCATCCGTTAACAACGCCACCCCGCAAAGAGCGGACTCTGCAGGATATCGAAACCCTGATTAACCATTTTCTGAATGTCAGCTGGGGGCCGGTTATACCCCCTGATGAAGTCAGCGTCGCAGTTGAAGCAACTAAAGGGATCAATGGTTATTACCTGGTAAGCGATGGGAATACCACCTCTTACAGAACCAGGATCCGTACGCCGTCATTTGCCCATTTGCAGATGATCCCGGAGATCAGCCGAGGCTTCATGTTGCCTGACCTGATCGCCATTATCGCCAGTATCGATTTTGTTATGGCGGATGTGGACAGATAGAGATTCGCTTTATTGGGAACAGGTTCCGTTTGAGAGAAGAAGTGGTCACAGGAAAATGAATTCAAACCTCATAGCCAGCAGCGCAACTGCCGACCAGGTGAAGGCACGGAAGTTAAGCGCCAGTGAAATCGAGGAAATCGAGCACGAAATGACCCTGTATCCCGACAAGCGGGCAGTGGGTCTGGAAGCGCTGAAGATTGTGCAGAAGCACCAGGGCTGGGTCTCGGATGAAAGCCTGTTGGCCATCTCTCAATACCTGGATATTCCGGCCAGTGAACTGGAGGGTGTCGCTACATTCTTCAACCTTGTCTACAGGCGGCCGGTTGGCAAACACGTTATGCTTTTCTGCGATAGCGTGAGTTGCTGGATCATGGGCTGCGAGAGCATGCGTCAGCACATCAAGGACAGGTTGGGAATTGATTATGGCGAGACTTCCAGTGACGGTGAATTTACCCTGATTCCAGTGCCGTGCCTGGGTGATTGTGACCGGGCGCCGGTAATGATGGTTGATGACCACCAGCACCGCAACCTGACCAGGGAAAAGATCGACGCAATCATACAACGGTACCTTAATAACGAGACCGGCGAACAGAGCAGTCAAGAATAGTTCAAGTTATGGAAAAACCGCTGACCAGAAATATCGATATGTCCCGACCGCCGCTGGAAATAGCCCAGTATCAGGCTGCAGGGGGATACGAGAGCATTCGTAAAATTGCCGCTGGACTGGCTCCCGGCGATGTCCTGCAACAGGTGAAGGACTCTGGCCTGAAAGGGCGCGGGGGTGCTGGTTTCCCAACCGGGTTGAAATGGAGTTTCGTACCCATGGGAGATGCCGCACCCAGGGAAAAATACCTGGTCGTCAACGCGGACGAAATGGAGCCCGGTACTTTCAAGGACCGCCTGCTGATGGAGGGTGATCCGCATCTTCTGCTTGAAGGGATGATCATCGCTGCGTACACCATTCAGGCCAGCAAGTCCTACATCTTTCTGCGTGGTGAATACGTTCGTGCCGAGCAGGCTCTGAATAAGGCAATCAGGGAAGCGTATGCAGAGGGCTTATTGGGAACCAATATTCTCGATACGGGTTTCAATCTTGATATCGTGGTCCATACGTCGGCCGGGCGTTATATTTGCGGCGAAGAAACGGCCTTGCTGAATGCTCTGGAAGGGAAACGCGCTAACCCCAGGGCCAAACCGCCGTTTCCCCAGGTCAGTGGCCTGTGGGGCAAGCCGACTATCGTCAACAACGTGGAAACAATCTGCAATCTGCCTGGGATCATCAGCCAGGGTGTTACCTGGTACCAGAACCTGGGGAAGGGCATCGACCATGGGACCAAGTTGTTTGGTGTCAGTGGCCGGGTTCGGAATCCAGGCTGCTGGGAATTGCCGTTCGGAACCACTATACGTGAAGTTATCGAAGAGCATGCGGGCGGGATGCAGGAGGGCTATCAGCTGAAAGCCTTTCTGCCCGGGGGCGGGTCAACGGATTTTCTGTTACCGGAACACCTGGATCTCGCGCTGGATTACGATGTGATCGGCAAAGCCGGCAGCCGGCTGGCTACCGGGACAATGATTCTGCTGGATGACCGAACCTGCCCTGTCGGGATGATAGGCAACCTGATGCGCTTTTTCAGCCATGAATCCTGTGGCTGGTGTACACCCTGCCGGGATGGCCTGCCCTGGATTGAGCAGATTTTTAGTGATCTGGAAGCCGGCCTCGGCACTGAGAAGGATATCGGTATCCTTGAAGACCATCTTGGTTACCTGGGGCCAGGGCGCACATTCTGTGCACTGGCGCCAGGCGCGATGGCGCCACTTGGAAGCGGGCTGAAACATTTCCGGCAGGAATTCGAAGAACACGTGGCTAAAAAATGTTGCCCCTACACGCAGCACTGAGTTGAACGCTCAGACCGCCAGGGGCATATTGCAGTTAATACTGGAGAAGTATCAGTGGCAAAAGTTGTCATAGACGGAGTGACATACGAGGTAAACGGAGACAACAACCTGTTGCAGGAGTGTCTCTCCCAAGGCCTCGATCTGCCGTATTTCTGCTGGCATCCCTGCATGGGATCCGTTGGTGCCTGTCGCCAATGCGCGGTAAAGCAATACCGGAACGAAGACGACGAAACCGGAATGCTGGTGATGGCCTGCATGACGCCGGCCGCTGATGGCAGCATCATTTCCATTGAAGACGAGGACGCGAAAAAATTTCGTGCCCAGGTCATCGAAAGCCTGATGATAAGTCATCCCCATGACTGCCCGGTCTGTGAGGAAGGCGGTGAATGCCACCTGCAGGACATGACCCTGATGTCAGGCCACAACTACCGGCGTTATGACCGGAAAAAAGTCACCCATCGCAATCAGTATCTGGGTCCTTTCGTAGGGCATGAAATGAACCGCTGTATCACCTGCTATCGGTGTGTGCGGTTTTACGATGATTACGCGGGCGGTACCGATCTCTCTGCGCAGGCCAGTCACCATCACACCTATTTCGGGCGGCAGAGCGACGGCTGCCTGGAAAGCGAGTTCAGTGGTAACCTGGTGGAAGTCTGTCCTACCGGCGTGTTTACGGACGCCACGTTCAGCGCCCATTACTCGCGTAAATGGGACCTGCAAACAGCCCCTTCCGTGTGTGTTGGCTGTGCGGTGGGTTGTAACACGACTCCCGGTGAGCGGTATGGCGAATTGCGACGGATCGTCAATCGTTACCACGGTGACATTAATGGTTACTTTCTCTGCGATCGTGGCCGGTTCGGGTATGGCTTCGTCAACAGTGATGAACGTATCGCCGCACCGCAATCGGGCAGGGGAGATCAGCGCAACCTCCTGAGTGTCGAGGAGGCTGCACAGCAACTGCAGAGTCTGCTCAGCGGGGTCAAGGGTCCTGTCGTGGGTATCGGCTCGCCGCGAGCCAGTGTCGAAGCCAATTATGCGCTGCTGCAACGGGTAGGGCCGGGAAATTTCTACGCTGGATGCAGCGACAACGAATTTATCCTGATCAGGCAGATGATCGAACAGCTACGTGATCCTCAATTCCATGCGCCTTCGATTCGCGAAATAGAAGCCGCGGACGCCGTCCTGATCCTTGGTGAAGATGTAACGAACACAGCGCCGCGTATCGCGCTGGCACTGCGGCAATCGGTTCGCAACCGGGCAGACGAGCTGGCCGCAGGGGCGGGTATCCCATTATGGCAGGACGCCGCAGTGAGGGAGCTGGCACAACATGAGCTGGCTCCGCTGCATATCCTGGCCGGCCATGCAACACGGCTGGACGATGTGGCCAGCACCACGACTGTAGGGGAGGTGAGCAGCCTGACGCTGCTGGCAGCGGCCGTTGCCAGCGGGCTTGACGCCAGTGCACCGGCAGTATCCGGTGCCCTGACTGAAGAACAATCTCGTGTCGTAGATGGCATCGTGGCTGATCTGAAGCAGGCGAAGCGGCCTCTTATAGTGTGTGGCACAGGAAGCGGCAGCCTGCAACTAATGAAGGCTGCCGCCAACGTTGCCCGGGCTCTGGCAGTTGACCGCGCGGCGGAACAGGCAATTGATCTCTGCTGTGTTGTACCTGAGGTAAACAGTGTCGGCCTGGGCCTCATGCTTGGCGCGGAAAATACTCTGGGCAAGGCGCTGGGCAGAATGCAGGCGGGAGAGGCTGAAGCCGTCATTGTCCTGGAAAATGATCTCTACAGCCGGGCTGCAGAAACAGAAGTGGATAAAGCCATCGCCGGGGTGGATCACGTGGTGACAATTGATCAACTCAGCAACCGGACTACCGCCAGGTCAGATCTGGTACTGGCCAGCACCAGCTTTGCCGAACAGAAAGGAACCTACATTAATTACGAAGGCCGGGCGCAGTTGAGCATGCAGGTATTCATCAGCTCACTGGTCAATCAGCCGGCCTGGAACTGGCTGCGTAAGGATGCCGCGACAACACACAGTGAACTGTTGCAGTCCTGTGAAACCGAGCTCGGTAAGATGAGTGGCCTCACGGCTGTTCTGCCGGATGGCAGCGGTGCTGTTGCCGGAATGAAGATTCCCCGGCAGTCGCATCGCTACAGCGGCCGGACCGCGATCCAGGCCGGCATCAATGTCCATGAAGCCAAGCAGCCCCAGGATGCCGATTCGATCATGGCATTCTCCATGGAGGGTGTGCTGAGTCAGAAAGATGCCTCGATGATGTCCAACACCTGGGCGCCACGCTGGAATTCCAACCAGTCGGTAAGCAAGTTCCAGGACGAAGTTGGGGGCCAACTGCGGCAGGGGAATCCAGGCCGGCACGTGATCGGCAAGAGCAGCAGTGCTGGCAGTTACCTGGAAATCACAGCGGATAATAGCGGTGCAGAAGCAGGCTTCAGTGTATTCCCGGTGCATCAGCTCTACGGCAGTGACGAACTCAGCAGCCGCGCGGGACCGGTGCGGGAGCGCCTGACCGGTTCCTACCTGGCCGTCGCGCCGGAGGATGCCAGAAAGCTCGGGGTCACCAGCAATGACCTTGTTGAGGTTCAGGCGGCGGCAGGCAAGGCCCTTTATCCCGTTTGTATCAGGAGTAAGGTAAAACCCGGATCTGTCCTGATGTTTACCAGCGCCGGTGAGTTTCCCATCGCGGGTTCATCAGAACGTGTGCAATTGTCAAAAACTCCCGGGTCAGGGCAGGGGCGCTTCGACAATCTGATTGTCAGTGATTTGCTTCAGGAGGTTCCCTAGATCATGAGCTGGGAAGTCGGATCAATCTTAAATGTTGTGAGTATCCTGCTGGTCGTGGTCGGTATTGCCGCTATGCTGATCTGGGTTGAACGGCGACTGCTGGGCATCTGGCAGGAACGACTGGGCCCAAACCGGGTCGGTCCCTTTGGGCTGCTGCAGGTCGTGGCGGACATGCTCAAAATTTTTACCAAGGAGGATTGGGTGCCTCCATTTGCCGACAAGCTTAGCTTCGTGCTTGCTCCGGCCATAATCATGACTGTGGTGCTGATGAGTTTCAGTGTGATTCCATTCGCCCCGGGAGTGGGGGTTATCGATTCCAATATCGGAGTTCTGTTCGTGCTGGCTATGGCTTCTCTGGGCGCCTACAGCGTGATGCTGGGCGGGTTGTCGTCAGATAACAAGTACGCGCTGCTGGGCAGCCTGCGGGCAGCGGCCCAGATGGTGAGTTACGAAGTCTTCATGGGTATTTCTCTGCTGGGTATCGTGGCGCTGACCGGGAGTTTCAATCTGCGCGAAATCGTACTGGCCCAGGCAGATGGCTGGTATGTCTTTCCGCAGATCATCGGCTTTATCATTTTTCTCATTGCCGGCGTGGCTGAAAGTCATCGCCTGCCCTTTGACATTCCCGAAGCGGAGCAGGAAATTTGCGCTGGATACCACACCGAATATTCCGGAATGAAATTCGGCATGTTCTTTGTCGGGGAGTACCTGGGGCTGGTATTGATCTCTTCTTTGATTACGGTCTTCTTTTTTGGTGGCTGGCTTGGACCCGGGTTTCTCCCACCGATAGTCTGGTTTGTCATCAAGGCGGCGTTTTTTATCGCCTTCTTTATTCTGCTGCGGGCGGCGATCCCCAGGCCCCGCTACGATCAACTCATGCGTTATGGCTGGTTGTTCCTGCTGCCATTGTCGTTGCTTAATCTGCTCGTGACCGGCGTTATCATTCTGGCAGGAAGCGGGGGTTAATTATGTTTAAACTGATCAAGGATACCTTCACCAGTCAGCTCGTCACGTTGTGGCGCGTTTTTGTACACATGTTCGATAAAACGGATACTGTGCAGTATCCCGATGAACAGCCCTACATGTTTCCCCGCTGGCGGGGGCGAATCATTCTCAGCAGGGACCCGGATGGGGAAGAGCGTTGCGTCGCCTGTAACCTTTGCGCCGTGGCCTGCCCGGTGGACTGTATTGCGCTGCAGAAAGCGGAAGACGAAAACGGTCGCTGGTACCCGGAGTTTTTCCGGATTAATTTTTCCCGCTGCATTATGTGCGGGTTCTGTGAGGAAGCCTGTCCCACCAATGCTATTCAGTTGACCCCGGATTTCGAGATGGCCGAATACGTGCGTCAGGACATGGTCTGGGAGAAAGAAGATCTGCTTATCGACGGAACTGGCAAGTACCACGATTACAATTTTTACCGGGTTGCGGGAATGGCTGTGGGTGGTAAAGATAAGGGCGAAGCACTGAATGAGTCTCCGCCTGTGGATGTAAGGAGTCTGTTGCCATGATGCTGTTATTTTACCTGGCGGCCACTATCGCGCTGATTTCTACAGTCGCCGTAATTCTGCAGTCAGACGTGGTCCACGCGCTACTGTACCTGATACTTTCTTTGCTGGCGGTAGCGGTTATTTTCTATACCTTTGGTGCCCCCTTTGCCGCCA
Source organism: Gammaproteobacteria bacterium (assembly GCA_041395725.1). Classification (NCBI taxonomy): domain Bacteria; kingdom Pseudomonadati; phylum Pseudomonadota; class Gammaproteobacteria; species Gammaproteobacteria bacterium. The sequence goes on from JAWKZW010000001.1 coordinate 3,663,191, forward strand.
TGCTGGAGGCAATCGTTTATGCCGGGGCGATTATGGTGCTGTTTTTGTTTGTGATCATGATGCTGAATCTGGGTAAGCGGAGCCGGGATCAGGAAAAAAGCTGGCTGGACAAAAAAATCTGGATCGGACCCATGGCAATGGCTGGCGTGCTGCTGGTGCAGTTGCTGAATGTAGTGCGTCAGCAACAGACGGAGGTTGCAGTAACCGAGGTCGGTGTGCGGGAGGTCGGCCTGGCGTTGTTCGGTCCCTACGTGCTGGCAGTGGAGATTGCCTCTATCCTGCTGCTGGCCGGCCTGGTGGGCGCGTATCACCTGGCGAAGAAATAGTTGAATTCACTGTAGACAGCGGGGCGGAAACAGAATGCAGGAAATTCCATTTGAACAGGGTCTGATGCTGGCGGCAATCTTGTTTACGCTCGGATTGATTGGCGTCCTCACCCGACGCAATGTGGTGTTCGTGCTCATGTCGCTCGAGATAATGCTCAATGCCTGCGGACTCGCTTTCGTTGTCTCTTCGGCACGCTGGCAGCATGCGGACGGGCAGATCATGTTTCTGATGATTCTGACCCTGGCTGCCGCAGAAGTGGCCGTAGGGCTGGGGTTGATTATTCAGATGTTCAGGAAGTTTCAAACTGTGGACATTAATGTGTTGTCGCAAATGCGGGGCTGACCAGCAGTGGCAGAATTGGCAAACAAACAGCAAACAACAACAAGAGATTCAACGTGCTTGATCTAATCTGGCTATTACCGGCGCTTCCGCTAGCAGGGTTTCTTATCCTGGCGTTTTCGGGTGGGGACCTTCCAAAATCCGTTGTTGCCTCTGTAGGGGCCGGCTCTATCGGGCTGGCATTTCTCGTGGCGGCTTTATCAAGTTATGAGTTTCTCTCGTCGGGCCAGGCCAGCTTTCAACTGACTCTCTGGGAGTGGATGGCAGCCGGGGATTTCACTTCAGCGTTCGCGTTTTACCTGGATGGTCTGACGGTCGTCATGATCCTGGTGATCACGGGGGTCGGTTTTCTCATTCATCTTTACTCCACCGGATTCATGATCGACGATCCCGGTTACGGTCGCTTTTTCGCCTACATGAATCTCTTTGTGGCTGCCATGCTGGTACTGGTGCTGGCAGACAACCTGGTACTGTTGTACCTGGGCTGGGAAGGGGTGGGGCTGTGCAGTTATCTGCTGATCGGCTTCTGGTACGAAAATCCCGCCAACGGGTACGCTGCCCGTAAAGCGTTCGTGGTCACCCGGGTTGGCGACACCTCCATGGCGCTTGGGCTGTTCCTGCTGTTTTCGCAACTGGGAACGCTGAATATTCAGGAGTTGATGCACAATGCCCAGGGTCAGTGGCAGACAGGCTCCGGCGTGGCCGTTGCAGCCACGCTGCTGCTGCTCGGCGGCGCAGTCGGCAAGTCCGCCCAGTTACCGCTGCAGACCTGGCTACCGGACGCAATGGCCGGCCCGACGCCGATCAGCGCCCTGATTCATGCCGCGACCATGGTAACCGCCGGTGTCTACCTGATAGCCCGCACGCACCTGCTGTTCGAACTGGCGCCCACTGTTCAGTCTTTGGTCGCCTGGGTCGGGTTGATAACCCTGCTAATGGCCGGCTTTACGGCACTTACACAGAACGACATCAAGCGCATCCTGGCTTATTCAACGATCAGCCAGATCGGTTATATGTTCCTCGGGCTTGGCGTCGGTGCCTGGTCGGCGGCGGTGTTCCACCTGATGACTCATGCTTTTTTCAAGGCGCTGCTGTTTCTGGCGGCTGGCACGGTAATCCTCAGCCTGCATCATGAACACAACATTTTCAAAATGGGCGGTATGCGCAAGCATCTTCCGGTCGCCTTCTGGTCGTTTGTCATCGGCAGTGCTGCCTTGACGGCCTTGCCATTTACCTCCGGTTACTTCAGCAAGGATGAAATACTGTTGGCCGCTCTTGAGAGCGGTGGCAGCGGCACTTTGTTATGGCTGGGGGGTGTACTGGGTGCGTTCTTCACGGCGATCTACAGTTTCAGACTAGTATTTGTGGTGTTTTTCGGCGACTGCCCGCATCCGGCCAAGGAAGTTACCGGCTTCAGAATGGCCGCTCCTCTGGCGGTTCTGGCCGTGCTGGCTTTAGTGGGTGGTTTTATTCAGGTGCCGGTGGATGCGGTCTTCAGCCATGGCGAGACGGTCCATGAAGAACACCATGTCAGTTTTATACTGCATGCCCTGATGATTGCGGTACCCATCATCGGCGTTGGAGTTGCCTACCAGTTTTTCTGCGCCAGAACCTGGTCTGCGCAGAGCCTTGTTAAATCGGGCCTTGGTGCCGCGCTGCACAGATTCTGGTTCAGCGGCTGGGGCATGGACAGGTTGTATCAGATGCTCTTTGTCAGCCCGTTCGTTGCGCTGGCGAGGCTGAATCGGCGCGATATTATCGATCTGCTGGTTGGCCTGCTGGTCTCTATAACCGCCCAGGCGAACCGACTGCTGGTCAGAACACAGACCGGCTACCTGCGCTGGTACGCTGCCAGCGTCATGGCAGGACTTGTCATCCTGATAGCGATAGGAGCATTGCTGTGATTCTGGCCTGGTTGATAATCATTCTCTTTGTGGGCGGGCTGGCTGCCTGGCTGGCAGACTATGTTGATCCCAGATTGCCGCGAATCGTTGCGCTGGTCTTTCTGCTCATCGACGGACTGTTGATTCTCAGTGTGCTCAACGAGCCCACTTTAACTCCGCCTGGAGGGTCCGGTGAATGGCTGGTCTACCTCAAGGCGGACTGGCTTCCCCGCTTTCAGATCTACTTCCAGGTGGGGCTGGATGGGCTCAGCTGGCTGATGACGGCGCTGACGGTTTTCCTGGGCATCATGGCCGTAGGTGCGGCCTGGAATGAGATCCGGGACAAAGCCGGATTTTTCTATTTCAACCTGTTGTGGACTCTGGCCGGGGTCATTGGTGTTTTTGTTGCGCTCGACCTGTTCCTGTTTTTCTTTTTCTGGGAAGTCATGTTGATCCCCATGTACCTGATCATTGCTATCTGGGGGCATGAGAACAAGAGCTACGCCGCCATGAAGTTCTTTATCTTTACCCAGATTTCCGGCCTGCTGATGCTGATAGGAATTCTTGCCATCGCCTACAACCATTACCTGCAGTTCGGTACTTTCAGCTTCGATTATTTTGCCCTGCAGAATGTCCAGTTGGCCGGATCTGCCGCAATGCTGATCATGTTGACGTTCTTCGTCGGCTTCGGCACCAAGCTGCCCAGCGTGCCGCTGCATTCCTGGTTACCGGATGCCCACAGTCAGGCGCCGACCGCAGGCAGTGTGATCCTGGCGGGTATCCTTTTGAAAACCGGTGCTTACGGGCTGATTCGTTTCACTATTCCGCTGTTTCCGGAGGCGGCCCGGCAGTTTGCGCCGGTCGCTATGACCCTGGCCGCAATAAGCATCGTCTACTGTGCCAAGGTGGCATTCGCCCAGACCGATCTGAAGCGACTGATTGCGTATACCAGTGTGAGTCACATGGGCTTCGTTACGCTGGGAGTGTTTGCCTGGAACGAGCAGGCGGTTCAGGGTGCAGTGATGACCATGCTGGCACACGGGCTCAGTGCGGCAGCCCTGTTCATGCTGGCAGGCGGTCTCCAGCACCGTATTCACACCCGGAACATGGAGCAGATGGGTGGCTTCTGGGCCCGCGTTCCCAGGATGTCAGTCGTTGCACTGTTCTTTTCGGTAGCGGCGCTCGGGATGCCCGGGCTGGGTAATTTCGTTGGCGAATTTCTGGCGCTGATCGGAGCTTTTCGCGTCAGTATTCCACTTACGGCGGTGGCGGCGCTGGGGCTGATACTGGCTTCCGTCTATTCGCTGTGGGTGCTGCAGAAAGTATTTCAGGGCTCTTATGACAGCGAGCAGCATGATGAAGCGGCCCTGGTCGATCTGAGCAGACATGAAATGATTTTTTATCTGGCCATGATGGCTGGACTGGTGTGGATGGGAATGTACCCCAAGACTTTTCTTGACCTGTCAGCCATGACGCTGGGAAGTCTTTTTTAGATTCAGTAGCAGGCTTGTCGATGGAAACAACACTAACAATTCAGGATCTTGTGCCGTTACTGCCCATGCTGGTTGTTACAGCAATGACAGTAGTGGTTATGCTGCTGATCGCCCTTAAGCGCAATCATCCCCTGGTGGGGGCGGTCACCATGGTCGGCATCGCGCTGGCCCTGCTGGCGACCTTTCTGGTGCTTCCTTTCGCAGGGCAGCAGATAACACCGCTGTTAATGATAGACAACTACAGCCTGTTCTTCACCGCCGTTATCCTGGTGGCGACCGGGGCCATCGCGGTGTTCAGTTTTCCCTATTTGTATGATCTGAAGGACGAAGTGGAGGAGTTCTATCTGCTGTTGCTTATAGCCACTATCGGTGCGCTGGTGATGGTCAGCAGTAATCACTTCATCAGCGCATTTCTTGGCCTGGAGACGCTCAGCATTTCTCTCTACGGCATGATTGCCTATCCTCTCCACAGCAAGGACGCCGCCAAATTTCCATTGGAGGCGGCGGTAAAATATCTCGTCTTATCAGCGGTTTCTTCTGCTTTTATCCTGTTCAGTATCGCGCTGTTGTATGCCCAGACCGGCAGCCTGCAATTTACCGATCTGGCACTGGCCAATGGGGCAGCCCCGGTGGCTGACGGTTACTATGTCACGTCGCTGGTTCTGCTGATGGCCGGCGTGGGATTCAAGCTGTCATTGGCACCCTTTCATCTCTGGACACCTGACGTCTACGAAGGCGCGCCATTGCCCGCCACCATGTTTCTTGCGACGGTCGGCAAGGCCGCTATGATGGTACTGCTGCTGCGTTTTATTATCGCTTCGCAGGCCCTGTCATTCAGTCCGGTAGTTGCCGTAATGGGTGTGATTGCTGTGCTGTCTATTCTGGCCGGTAATGTCCTGGCGTTGCTGCAGGAAAACCTTAAGCGGATTCTGGCCTACTCCTCGATCGCCCACATGGGGTACCTGTTGATAGCATTAATTGCGCTTGATGGAGCCAGTACCAGACTGGGCGTAGAAGCCATCAGCTTTTACCTCATTGCCTACATAGTGATGTCATTAGGTGCCTTTGGCGTCGCCACGGTAGTCTCGAGCAGCGAAAAGGAATTCGATTTCGTCGCCGATTATCAGGGGCTGTTCTGGCGCGAACCCTGGTTGGCACTGCTGTTGACCGCGATGCTGCTTTCCCTGGCAGGTATCCCGTTGACCGTCGGCTTTATCGGCAAGTTCTACGTAGTGCTGGCAGGGGTAGAAGGCTCGCTCTGGGGGCTGCTGCTGGTTCTTGTTGCCGGCAGTGGCATCAGCATCTACTACTACCTGCGGATCATTTATCGTATGTTGTTGCAGTCGGAACACCAGCAGGATTTCCGGATCGCAGGCTGGAGCAGTATCGGTTCCTACGCGGTATTGGCTTTGCTGCTGTTTGCTCTGGTACTGCTGGGGGTCTATCCGGCGTCTCTTATGGCGCTGATTGAAACGGTGGCCGTCTCTATCTGAGTTCTTTGCGCGTCGCCTGGCGTGGCGTGGAAGAGAATGTTATCCGTTCTCATCGGACTGATGTGTCGCACCCTGATAGCGTCCTGCAGGGTTCCATCATGGTTATCTCACTGAAATCGGACTATCATTGGCGGCCCGACGATTCGCTTTTGGCCAATAAATGGATATCAAAAAAGTAGCCGTACTTGGGGGTGGCAGCTTCGGTACGGTAATCGCTAACATTATTGCCGAGAACGGCTATCCGGTTTTTTTCTGGATGCGCAGCAGGGAGATGTCGCGTCAGGTCAACGAGCAACGCGAAAATACACAATACCTACCCGGTTATCACCTGCATGAGAACGTCACGGCGACGAATGACATGCGAACCGCTGTCTCCGAAGCGGACATCGTCTTTGTGGCAGTACCAAGCCATTCATTCAGGGCCGTCGTCCGGCTCATGCGGCATTTCTTTCCCCCGACGTCGATGTTGATCAGCACCACCAAAGGCATAGAGCGGGGCACGTTTTTACTGATGAGTGAGATTCTTCGCCAGGAAGCACCACTGGCGAAGGTCGGTGTTCTGAGTGGTCCCAACCTGGCCAAGGAAATAGCCCGTCGGGATCTCACCGGTACGGTGATTGCCAGCGAACACGCGAGTGTGCGCGAGACAGTCAAAGAAATACTGGCTTCAGACTATTTCCGGGTTTACAGCAACGACGATTTCTACGGCATCGAGTTGGGTGGCTCGTTGAAAAACATCTACGCCATCGTTGCCGGCATGGCGGCCGCCCTTGGGATGGGGCACAACACCAACAGCATGCTGATTACCCGCAGTTTGACCGAGATGGCGAGATTCGGCAGGGAACTGGGTGCAGACCCGATGACTTTCCTGGGGCTGGCCGGGGTGGGTGACCTCATTGTAACCTGCTCCACGCCGCTCAGCAGAAACTACCGTATCGGTTACAACCTGGGGAAGGGTAAATCCCTCGACGAGTCGATCAAGGAAGTTGGCCAGGTTGCAGAAGGCCTGAATACCCTGAAGTTGGTCAAGCAGAGGGCCGATGAACTGGGCGTCTATATGCCTCTGGCCAGTGCGCTTTATCGCGTGATCTACGAAGGGGAATCCATCGAAAAAATAATCCCGTCATTGATGCAGAGTGAACAGGCGCTGGATGTTGAGTTTGCCGCTAAAGAAGAGAAGCGGCTGAATCGAGAGGAGTAGGCCATGGATGATGATTTTGACAGCGTGGCTGGAAATTTGAAACAACGATCCACGTGGCTGCGAATACTTTTCATGCTAGGCTTCGGGCTGGCGCTTTACGTGGTCGGGATAGTGCTTTTATTCATCACGTTGGCACAGGCCTTGTTCAGCATTCTGACCGGTAACGACAACCGGAATCTGCGCTTGTTGGGGGGCGACCTCGCGGAATACGTCAATCAGATTCTCAGTTTTCTTACTTATAATTCGGAGAGCCGGCCCTTTCCGTTCAGTGCTTTTCCTGACCAGGCCGACCCCTCGGAAGAATCCACAGGCCCGGCGGGGACGCCTGGCCGCGCAACAGAAACTGCCGAGGAGCCCGATCTGCGGAAGGCCGAGGCTGGCGAAGGGGCAGGGTCTGACGCGGAGGTAAAAAAAAACCCTCGGATTCCGGTGCCACCGGATGAGCGGTCAATTGCAGAACAGAATCACCTAAAAAAGGAAAGAACCATGTCAAACCATGAACCTACATCTCAGAGCGAAAACAATGACGGCAATGACAAGGCCTCGAGCGAAGCCGTTTTCAGTCTTGCCAACATCAAGGTCAACGTAAACAGGAATAGGAACAGTAAAGCAGGGCCGGAGCTGTTTGCCGGTCTGAAGACGGGCAGGACAGCCGATGAGAATGGACCTGCTTCCGATAACGAAGAGGCTGAGAATCAGGATAAGTGACCCATCTGAACAGCTGTCGGGCTCGAACCTGTCCATAGCGGCGCACACTGACACTGGATAACCAAATGATGGATCAGCCTGTGGGATACTCTGCACCACCAAACCTGCGACTGTTATTCGGTGCGCTGCTCTTGTTGTGCTGGGGAGGACACGCCGCCGCCCAACTTCCTGGAGAAGTGTCGCAAGCGCGGGATCATTCTTTGATGGCACGTTTTTCCGGCGCCACGATCGTTGAATACGCTGAAGAATCCGACGTCAATTATCGCCTGGTGCTTGGCAATATGCGCCGCATTGCAGGCCGTGTTGTGCCCGAGCAGGCAGACCGCCTGCGCGGCGACCTGACCCGCCTGACCTACGAAATTCCTGACGGATACAATGGTGCCGATGTGATCGCTTTCTTCCGGGCCCAGGCGGAACGGAATGGTTATGTAACCCTGTACAGTTGCGAGGGGAGGGGTTGCGGCAACAGCAATTACTGGGCCAATGAGGTATTTGACAATCGCTCGCTGTATGGCCCAGAGCGAAATCAGTACTACATGGCATTGCGAGCCGATGGCGATCAAGGTGCCGCGGCGTATCTTGCTGTTTATGTCACCACCCGAACCAATCAGCGACTTCTCGCTCATCTGGAAATACTCGAATCCGGATTGGATGGCGGTGCAGCGGATAACGTTGCGCCGGAGGGGGAGGGGGCTCTGGGGACGCTGCTGGAATCCCGCAGTCTTCGGCTCTACGGTCTGGTGTTCGATGCGGAAGACAGACTGACAGAGGCTTCAGGTATCGATGCTGTAGTTCGCCTGCTGGAGCAGAATCGAAACCTGGCAGTCTATGTGGTCGCCCACCTTGGAGGATCAGGCGGGCTTGCAAGTCTGCTGCAACGCTCGCAACGGCGCGCCGAGCAGGTCCGGGAGCAGCTTCTGCTGGAAGGCATTAGTGGAGACCGGGTGCTGGCCCGGGGCATTGGGCCGCTGGCGCCGGGTTGCAGCGAGGGAGATTGCGATGAGCGGGTGGAGCTGGTGTTGCAGTAACCCGTCAGCCGGATTTGACCAGTGAAAGAAATTCGTTACGAGTAGACTGGCTGTTGCGGAACGCCCCGAGCATACAGGAAGTCGTCATTACAGAATTCTGTTTTTCCACCCCGCGCATCATCATGCACATGTGCTGGGCTTCAATAATCACGCCGGCGCCGGTCCCTTCGGTCTGAGTTAGGATCGCTTCGGCGATCTGATTGGTAAGACTTTCCTGAATCTGCAGTCTGCGCGCGAACATATCCACGATCCGGGCTACTTTAGACAGGCCGATAACCTTGCCTTTGGGAAGATAAGCTACATGGCACTTTCCGATAAATGGCAGCAGGTGATGCTCGCACATCGAGTAAAGCTCGATATTCTTGACGATGACCATCTCGTCGGAACTGGAAGGGAAAAGTGCGCCATTGATAACGTCGTCGATATTCAGATTATAGCCCTGAGTAAGGAACCGCATGGCTTTCGCTGCCCGTGCGGGGGTGTCTTTCAGACCAGGGCGCTCGGGGTCTTCTCCAATTGCATCAATAATTTGCCTGTAAGCGTTGTCCATCAGTGGCCTCGGTTGGCGGGGGCGGAAATTGCTGCTGTTTGCTATGATCCGCTACCCTACGACAACAGCGAATTCGGGTAAAGATTTTTTTCCCTGCTGGCATCCCTGTTATGCTGTGGCCATGAAAGTCAATGACTATATAGAGACCCTGTCTCAGCGCTTTGAGCAGGCCGACCTGTGTTATGCACACGGCACAGACAATCCCTGGGATGAGGCCTGTTACCTTGTGTTCGCCACCCTGTCACTGGACTTTGAGGATTTTCCAACCGCATTGCAGCGCAAATTGTCGGAGTCAGAGCTGCAGTTGCTCGAGGAAAGGGCCCGGCGGCGCCTGGAAGACAGAATACCTACCGCTTACCTGGTCGGGACCGCCTGGTTTGCCGGCCACCCGTTCAAGTCTGATCACCGTGCCTTGATACCCCGCTCGCCAATTGCTGAACTCATCGGGCAGCGGTTCAACCCGTTGCTGGCCAGCGACCCGCAGACTGTTCTGGATCTTTGTTGTGGTGGGGGATGTCTAGGTATCGCTGTTGCACTGGCATTTCCCGAAGCCCGCGTAGATGTGCTGGACAACTCATCAGATGCGCTGGATCTGGCCCGCGAGAATGTCAGTCTGCATGGGCTTGAGGAGCGCGTCAGAGTGATTCGTTCGGATCTGTTTACCGGCCTGATTGGGCGACGCTACGATCTGATCGTCAGCAATCCGCCTTACGTGAGTCAGCAGGAAATCGATGACTTGCCGGCGGAGTTCAATCATGAGCCCTCTACGGGCCTGCTCTCAGCGGACAACGGCATGGAATTGCCGAAGCGGATTCTTGCGGAAGCTGTCGACCACCTCAACGAGGACGGCATTCTGATTCTGGAGGTTGGTTATTCCCACCCGGAGCTGAGTGCACGATACCCGGATATTCCCTTTCTGTGGCTTGAGTTCGAGCAGGGCGGGGAGGGGGTGTTGATGCTCACACATGACCAGCTCGCCAAGTACAGGGAACGCTTCAAGTAGTGTACAATGCGGTGCTTTTTGTCAGAGCATACCCGAACAGGCAGGCTGATTCCTGCCGCTAACCTGAAGGGCCTTGAATCTCATGTCCGGCAACAGCATTGGCAGACTATTTACTGTAACCAGCTTTGGCGAAAGCCATGGGCCGGCTATCGGTTGCATCGTGGATGGCTGCCCGCCGGGTCTGGAGATCAGCGAGGCAGACCTGCAGGTCGATCTGGAGCGGCGCAAGCCGGGGCAGTCACGATTTACCACGCAGCGCCGTGAGGCAGATCAGGTAAGGATATTGTCCGGTGTGTTTGAAGGAAGAACGACAGGAACGCCGATCGGCCTGTTGATCGAGAATACCGACCAGCGTTCGAAAGATTACAGCAAGATCAAGGATCAGTTTCGTCCGGCCCATGCAGACATTACCTATCAGCGAAAATACGGGCTGCGCGACTACCGGGGCGGCGGTCGCTCCTCTGCCCGCGAAACCGCCATGCGGGTGGCTGCCGGTGCGATCGCCAAGAAGTACCTGCGCCTTCATGAAGGGGTTCTGATTCGAGGGTACCTGAGTCAATTGGGCCCGATCCGGGCTGAAAATATCGATTTCGATGAGGTAGAGAACAATCCCTTTTTCTGTCCCGATGCAGCGAAAGTACCGGAGCTGGAGGCGTACATGAATGCCTTAAGCAAAGAAGGGAACTCTATCGGTGCCCGGATTAACGTGGTGGCCAGCGGTGTTCCTGCTGGTCTCGGCGAACCGGTCTTCGACCGCCTGGATGCCGAACTGGCAGCGGCGCTGATGAGCATCAATGCCGTCAAGGGTGTTGAGATTGGTGCCGGATTTGCCTGTGTGGAGCAGAAAGGTACCGAGCACCGTGACGAGATCACCCCGCAGGGATTCCTGTCCAATAATGCCGGGGGTATCCTGGGCGGCATATCCAGCGGTCAGGATATCCTTGCCAGTATCGCCCTCAAACCGACTTCAAGCCTGCGAATTCCCGGTCGATCAATCGATGTGAACGGCAACCCTGTCGAAGTCGTCACTACGGGTCGACATGATCCCTGCGTCGGCATTCGCGCAACGCCCATAGCCGAAGCAATGGTAGCGATCGTACTTATGGATCATTATCTGCGCCACCGAGCTCAGAACACCGCCATCACTGACTCCTGAGCGGCGGGTCATCCGGCGCTATAACTTTTACCTATAACCTGTATGAGAATTATTAATTTTATTGTTGGTTTTCAATAAGATAAATTTCACGCCAGCAGTTCACTGATTCGCTCAAAGCACGAAGGAAATAAAGACATGGCAGGAAAGACCTTATACGACAAAATCTGGGACGCACACCTGGTAACGCAGCGTGATGATGGCACGGCGCTGATCTATATCGACCGGCAGCTTATCCATGAAGTAACCTCACCACAGGCCTTTGAAGGCCTGCGCCTGGCAGGTCGTAAGCCCTGGCGTGCTGATGCCAACCTGGCCACCCCGGACCACAATATTCCCACCACTCGGGAGGAGCGTAGCCAGGGTCTTGAGGGGATCAAGGACCCGATTTCCCGCATTCAGGTGGCAACCCTGGACGAAAACTGCAGGGAATTCGGCATCCTGGAACTGGGCATGAACGACGCACGTCAGGGCATCGTCCATGTAGTCGGACCGGAGCAGGGGGCCACATTGCCGGGCATGACGATCGTCTGCGGTGATTCTCACACCTCTACCCACGGTGCCCTCGGCGCCCTGGCGCATGGTATCGGCACCTCCGAAGTGGAGCATGTGCTGGCAACCCAGTGCCTGCTGCAGAAGAAAATGAAGAACATGCTGGTTCGCGTCAATGGTCAGCTGAGCCCGGGTGTGACAGCCAAAGACATCGTGCTGGCCATCATCGGTAAAATCGGCACAGCAGGGGGAACCGGCTATACCATCGAATTCGGCGGCGAGGCTATTCGTTCATTGTCGGTTGAAGGGCGTATGACCGTTTGCAACATGGCGATAGAAGCCGGTGCCCGGGCCGGGCTGGTGGCCGTCGACGAGATTACCTTCGAGTATCTCAAAGGCCGCCCTTTCGCACCAAAGGGGGAGCTGTGGGACCGGGCTGTCGAGGCCTGGAGAGATCTTGTCAGCGATCCTGATGCGCGGTTCGATCAGGTCGTCGAACTGGAGGCCAGCGGAATTGAGCCGCAGGTAACCTGGGGGACTTCTCCCGAAATGGTTGCGCCGATCAGCGGTCAGATTCCGGATCCCGCACATGAAAGTGATCCCAGTAAACGGGGCAACATGGAGCAGGCACTTCACTACATGGGTTTAAAACCTGGCACGGCGATCCGTGATATTCAACTGGACTATATTTTCATCGGGTCCTGCACTAATTCACGAATTGAAGATCTGCGGGAAGCCGCCCAGGTGGTGAAAGGCAAGAAAGTGGCTGACTCCATTGAGCTGGCCATGGTGGTTCCTGGCTCAGGGCTGGTTAAAAAGCAGGCGGAAGCAGAGGGGCTCGACCGGGTGTTTACGGAAGCCGGCCTGGAGTGGCGGGAGCCGGGTTGTTCGATGTGCCTGGCCATGAATGCTGATCAGTTGCCGGCAGGCAAACATTGCGCCTCCACATCCAACCGTAATTTCGAGGGACGTCAAGGGTTTGGAGGGCGCACGCACTTGGTCAGCCCCGCCATGGCAGCGGCTGCTGCGGTAGCGGGCCACTTTGTTGATATTCGCCAGGCCAGCAACTAATTATCAGACAGGAAAGTTAACCGATGAGAAAATTCAGTACAGAAGAAGGCATAGTTATTCCTTTGGACCGCGCTAATGTAGATACCGACTTCATTATTCCAAAGCAGTTTCTGAAATCCATCAAGCGCAGCGGGTTCGGCCCCAATCTGTTCGACGAGCACCGCTATCTGGACAAAGGACAACCGGACGCCGATAACAGCAAGCGCCCCTTAAACCCTGATTTTGTCCTGAATCAGCCCCGTTACCAGAATGGTACCGTGCTGCTGGCCCGGGAAAATTTCGGTTGCGGCTCCTCGCGGGAACACGCCCCGTGGGCCCTGGATGATTATGGCATCCGGGTCATAATTGCACCGAGCTTTGCGGATATATTCTTCAATAACTGCTTTAAAAATGGTCTATTAGCGATTGTTTTAGAGAAAGAAATAGTTTCAAGGTTATTTAATGAGGTGGCACAGACCGAAGGTTATTCGCTGAAGGTGGATCTGGCCGGACAAACGATTACCACCCCGACGGGGGAGGTCATCACTTTTGAGGTGGACGAATACAAGAAACACTGTCTGCTCAATGGGCTGGACGAAATAGGCGTGACGCTTCAGGACGCAGAGGCAATCAAGGCGTTTGAAGACCAGTGGCGTACTCGTTCGCCCTGGTATTTTGTGCAATCAGGTCAGTCTCAGGCTTAGCTCCAGGGAGGGGCCAGGCTGTGGGCAGGAATTTTACCGTGCCTGGTCCCGGGGCGGGGCGTAAACAGATTAATTAGAGAGAATAAGCGATGAAGAAGTATAACGTAGCGGTGGCGGGTGCCACTGGCGCGGTAGGCGAGGCGATGCTGAGCATCCTTGAGCAGCGTGATTTTCCGGTGGATCAACTGTATCTGCTGGCCAGCGAACGCTCGGCGGGTTCGAGAATCATGTTCAAAGGCCGCCAGGTCATGGTTCAGAATCTGGCCGACTTTGATTTCACCCAGGCCCAGATTGGCCTGTTTTCGGCCGGTGGCAGCGTGTCGGCGGAGTTTGCCCCGATAGCAGGCGCGGCTGGCTGCGTCGTCATAGACAACACCTCGCATTTTCGCTACGACGACGATATCCCTCTGGTGGTGCCGGAAGTCAACCCGGAGCAGATTGCGGCCTACACGAACCGCAATATCATCGCTAATCCGAATTGTTCGACCATCCAGATGTTGTTGGCCCTGAAGCCCATCCATGACGCGGCCCGGATCAAACGCATTTCCGTGGCGACCTACCAGGCTGTGTCAGGAACCGGAAAGGCGGCGATCGAGGAGCTGGCCAAGCAAACTGCGGATCTGCTTAATGGTCGCCAGGCCACCTGTGAAGTCTATCCAAAGCAGATCGCCTTCAATGCACTGCCGCATATCGATACTTTTCTGGATAATGGTTACACCAAAGAAGAAATGAAGATGTGCTGGGAGACCCGCAAGATCTTTGGCGACGACTCCATCCAGGTAAGCGCCACCTGCGTCCGGATTCCCGTTTTCTACGGGCACTCGGAAGCCGTGCAGATAGAGACTGAAAAGCCCCTATCGGATAAAGAAGCCCGGCGGCTTTTGAAAGCCATGCCGGGTGTGGTGGTGATAGATGAGCGGAAGGACGGCGGTTACCCCACGGCTGTTACCGATTCTGTGGGCCAGGACGCAGTTTTCGTAGGTCGGATACGTCAGGATATCTCCATGGAAAACGGCCTGAACCTGTGGGTCGTCTCCGACAACGTGCGCAAAGGTGCGGCGCTGAATTCCGTTCAGATCGCCGAGCTATTGATAAAAGACTATTTATAATGAATACTTGCATGCGGTAGTGGAGAGCTCGTCTAAGAATAAATTTGACGAAATCCGGGCAACTGCAGGCAAATTTCCTTAAACTTATCCCTAGGGTGCTGAAAATCACGCCCTGAGTCAAGGAAAGTGGCTTAATGCTGATTTGAGAATTTGAATCCAAGTTGCTGTTTTTCGAGGGATAAAAATATCAAATTACGAGTTGTTCGGCTTGCCAGGTGATTCGCGGCAAGCTGGATCGGCGAGACCGCATCACTGGCATTGACTCGGGAATCAGGGAAATTATCGTTTGTAGGAAAGACTTTATGATGCGCAAAGCTTCTGCCGTTCTCACCGCTATCTGTTGTCTTGCAGTCAGTCAGGTGTATGCCCTGGGTCTGGGCACGTTGTCCCTCGAATCTTCGCTTAACCAGCCGCTCAGGGCGCGCATTGAAGTGGTTGATCTGGGGGGAGTGAGCCCGGCGGAGATAACCGTGCAGATGGCTGCCCAGCAGGACTTCGAACGGTTTGATCTGGAGCGGAGCAATTTCCTGTCCGGCGTCAATTTCGAAATCGAGCGCACGGCGGATGGCGTGTTCGTGGTACTCACCAGCAGCCAGGCCGTCAGAGAGCCATTTCTCAGCTTCATCCTGGACACCCGCTGGCCCAGCGGCCGAATCCTCAGCGAACACACGGTACTGCTGGACCTGCCGGTATTCAGTGACGGGCAGTCAGTCGCGCAACCGATCAATCAGCCAGTCAGCCCGGTCGTGGAACCCCAGCAGGGGGTGGTACAGCGAGAGTCAGCGGCCAGTCGCCAGGTTGAACAGATTGCCGACAGCAGCAGTCCAACGGCAACGCGGATTGAAGAAGCCGCCCCGGAACCTCAGCGCGACACCGCTGCGCCAGCGCCTCGAAACGAACAAGTTATTTCTGAAACCCCGTCGCGCCCTGAGAGTCTGGAGATTCAGTCTTCCGACACGCTGTGGGAAATTGCCATGCGGGTTCGTCCGGGCGAGACGGTCTCTATTCAGCAGACCATGTTGGCTATCCAGCGGATGAATCCAGATGCCTTCGTGGACGGTAATATCAATCGTCTGCAGGCGGGGGCGACACTGCAGATTCCCGATCTCAGTGAGATCCGCAGCATTAATCAGCAGCAGGCGGTTTCCGAAGTATCCCGCCAGAATCAGCAGGCGGACCTCAATGCGCAGCCACTCACTGCGCCAGGTACAGGGCCCAGTTCGCTCACCAGTGCGGACCGGCAGGGGCAACTCAGGGTATTAACCGCTGAAGACGCCGAGCCGTCCGCCAGCGGCGGCAGCGCGGCATTGGAGGCAGAGAACAGTCAACTGGATGCCAGAATTGCGGCGTTGGAGAATCAGCTTGCCTTGCAGGAAGAAGAAGCTGACCGCGTTGGCGTTCAGCGGGCGGAACTGCTTTCACGCCTCAATGACCTGGATGAACAGATCGCTTCGGCAATGGCAATAATCAGGCTGCAGGATCAGCAACTGGCGCAATTACAACAATCACTGGTCGAGGCTGCTGCCCAGGCTTCAGCTCAGCCTCAGAGTGAGCCGCAGGAACAACCCCCTGCGACAGCCTCTGCACAACCTCTTCAGACCACGCCTCCAAGCTTTCGGGACAGCGTGGTCCGGGTACTTTCCAGCAGCAGTACAGTATTGGTCGTGGTTGTGCTCCTGGTGGTTCTGTTGACAGTCATGTTGCTGATGCGGAGAAACCGGGCTGCTGCAGCAGAAGGGCTGGAAGAGGGTCTTGCGGATGATCTGGGGCCTGAGAAGGACGATACCGTCCTGTTACGTAACGCAGTGCCGGGTTCCGGGATTGATGATGAGTTGGGCGCTGAGAAGCACGAGTTGCCCCAGGCTGCGGCCCTGGCGGGGGCTGGACTGGCCGGCGCAGCAATGAGTGGGTACGGCGATGCTGACAAATCGGAACAGGAATACGACGAGGAATTTGGGGGCTTCGACGAAATTGACGAGGTCAGCGAAGAAACGCTTGGGGATGTCTGGGACGATGACGAGCCGGACGACTCCGTAGACGAACTCACCTATTCAGGGGCAGACTCAACTGCCGCAGGGCAGGATTCAGAAGCAGAATTACCGCTTAACGGGCTGGAGGAATCAACGTCAGAACTGGATGACGACGAAGTCATCGATTTTGAATTGGATCACGACGCAGAGCAGGCGGGAGCAGTGGAAGAAGATGTCGACGTCATGGACTTTGATATCGATGATTTTCTGGACGAGGAGGATGATCAGCCTGGTGATGGCGGGGCGACTCCGGCCGCTGTGGACAGCAACGAAGCAGAAAGCGCTGACAGCGATGCCGGTATCGATTTTGAACTGGATACTGAAATAGGCGATGTTGGCGAGAGTGACAGCGGCGAGACTGACCATGGTGGTGGAATCGATTTCACTACCGATGCGGGCAGAGACGAAGGGCTGGCCGAAGCTGAGGTGGACAACGATGGTGCTGAGGAAGTCAGGACTCCTCTCGACGACGGTTCAGAAGATGATGAGTTGGAGACACTCGACTTTGACCTGAGCAGTGAGGGCATCGATGCGTTCGACCAGCCAGACAATGAGGCAGAGATTTCCGATTTAGCAACGAAAACGGAAACGGAAGTAGAGTCGCTGAACTTTTCTCTGAGTGACGCGCCTGAAGAAGGTGATTCAGATTCCGAGGAACTGTATGAACTGGACTCCGCCACGGCAGATCCTGAATCGGAGCAGCGCAGCGTCGACTTTGCATTGACCGAAGAGGACGCTGTAGATGTTGGAGAAGAGGGAGAGGACGGGGAAGTCGATGCGATTGACTTTGAGCTGGATGACAGTGGGTCTGACTCAACCAGTGACATCGAGCTGGATCTTGATAGCGAACATGAGGCAGCGCCTTCCGTAGCGGATATAGAACTGGATCTTGATCACCAGGAGGAAACTGCCCGCGAAGATATTGAGGTGGACCTGGATTATGAAGAGGAGCAGACCCGGCAGGACTTCGATATAGAATTTGAAGATCCGTCGGAGGCAGACCAGAACAGTGAGGCAGCCTCCGGGTCCGCACCGGAATCAGAGGCTCGTGAAGAAGTGCTTGTTGATCTGGCCAGTGAGGAAGCTGACTTGTCCGAGTCAGATGAGCAACTGGAAGACCAGACTACAACAGTCGAGTATGCAGCGGAAAACGACTCCGAGATTACGCTCGAAGCCGCTTCGCAGAATGAAGCCACGGGAATTGATCTATCCTCAGAGGCTGCGGCCAATGATCAGGGTCAGCCGGGCGCCAATGAGGATTCCCGGTCCGCCGATGCCGTCGTGGCGGACAACAGGCAGGACGAAGAAGCTGCCACCCCCGAAGCGGCTGTTGAGCTTGGGGATCTGGATTTCTTCTCCGCGGATAAAGAGTCAGCCCTTGAGGGTGCTGAAGACGATCTCGAGTTTCTGTCTGATGACGACGAGGCTGCTACCAAGCTTGATCTCGCCTACGCCTACCAGAAGATGGGTGATGTGGACGGTGCCAAGGAAATTCTCGAAGAGGTCATCAGTGAAGGCAATGACTCGCAGATCAGCGAGGCCCGGAATCTGATGCAGGCCCTGCAGAAATAGTGGCCTGCATCCCTTGCCAGGTGGTTCTCGCCAGCACTTGATCACACAGCGTAATTCTCCAGTCTCACCAGGGTTTCGTCAGGATGGATGGCCAGCCTGAACAGGAGCGGCAGCTCCACCGAATTGCTCTGGAACTGGAGTATGACGGATCCTCCTTTTCCGGCTGGCAGCGGCAATTGTCCCCGGAACTTCCTACCGTACAGGCAACGCTTGAAAAAGCACTGTCCAGGATAGCGGATTCACCAATCACCGTGCATTGTGCCGGCAGAACAGACCGTGGCGTACACGCTACCGGCCAGGTGGTGCACTTCGATACCCCGGTGGACAGGGGCAGAAGAGCCTGGCAAAAAGGCGTCAACAGCATGCTGCCGGAAACTGTGAGAGTACGGTGGGCGCAACCGGTTCCTCTGTCATTCCACGCTCGCTTTTCCGCGACAGCACGCCGCTATCTCTATCTCATCTACGAAGCTGATTTTCACGCCACTCATCTGGCCGGTAAAGCGACGAGAATTGCCTTCACGCCAGATGTGGAAGCCATGCAGCAGGCTGGCCAGCACTTGCTTGGTGAGCACGACTTCAGTGCCTTTCGCGCCGCGGGTTGCCAGTCCCGGACACCACAGCGCTGCATAAACTGGCTCAATGTCAGGCATAGCAACCGGTTCATCGTGGTGGATATTCAGGCCAATGCATTTCTGCAGCACATGGTGAGAAACATTGTGGGGATGTTGCTGGAAGTGGGCAAAGGGGCGCGTCCGGCACCCTGGAGCCTGGAGTTATTGAAGGGGAGGGATCGCAGGTTAGCGGCCAAGACTGCACCGGCCGACGGGTTGTATCTGGTCAGGGCGGACTATCCCGCTCAGTTCAATCTGCCCGACAGCGGCCTCGGTCCAGTCTTTTTGCAGCCATATCCATAGGCTGCGCCAGCTTATTTTGTTAGAATTCCGCGCTTTTAGCGGACACTGTAACAGTTTGCCTCGACATCGAATCAAAATCTGCGGCATCACCCGCGCCGAAGATGCCAGGCTGGCTGCAGACCTTGGTGCGGATGCGCTTGGGCTTGTCTTTCATCCTTCCAGCCCCCGCGCGGTAAATCCAGGCTCCATTGCGGGCATTGTCAGCAGTCTGCCGGCCTTTGTAACCGTGGTAGGACTGTTTGTGGATCCGGCTGAGGCTGATGTGAGAGCTGTGCTGGAGTCCGGGCGTATCCAGTGTCTGCAATTTCATGGCAGTGAATCGGAATCCTTTTGTGGGTCTTTCGGCGTACCCTATATCAAGGCTGTCCGGGTTAAGGATCTCGCAAGTGCCCGCCAACAGCTGATTCCGTTTCATGGAAAGTGCAGTGTTATTCTCGACGCGTTTGTAGCTGGCGCAGCAGGAGGAACAGGTCACACATTTGACTGGTCCGTTGCGCGTCAGCTGGTAACCGATGGACATAATCCGATCGTGCTTGCCGGTGGCCTTTCGCCCGCCAATGTAAGCGAGGCTATTGCTGAGGTGGCGCCTTATGGGGTTGACGTCAGCAGTGGTGTTGAGCGACGGCCGGGTGTGAAAGACGCGGAAAAACTCAGGCACTTTTTTGACGCCGTTTACAGTTAGAATCAGGTAGAATCTTCCCACCTGGAAAGGACTAATATCGTGTTAAGTAAAGACGCAGTATCGATGGAGACTTCAGACAGTGACCAATTGGATGGTCCTGACAATCTGGGTCATTTCGGCCCCTACGGAGGCATGTTCGTTGGCGAAACGCTGGTTGCCGCAGTAGAAGAGCTGGCAGAAGTTTATAACGAGCTGTCTGCAGACCCGAAGTTCTGGGAGGAATTTCATCACGATCTCAAATACTACGTAGGCAGGCCTACACCGCTGTATCTGGCGGAGCGCTTGACCGCTGCAGCCGGTGGTGCCGAGATCTACCTCAAGCGCGAAGACCTCAATCACACCGGCGCGCACAAAGTGAACAACACCATAGGCCAGGCGCTGTTGGCCAAGCACATGGGCAAGAAGCGGCTGATTGCCGAAACAGGAGCGGGTCAGCACGGCGTGGCCAGTGCTACCGTGGCAGCGCGAATGGGGCTTGAGTGCCATGTCTACATGGGGGCCGAGGACATCAAGCGGCAGGCGCCCAATGTGTTTCGCATGAAGCTGCTCGGTGCCAAAGTTATTTCTGTGACATCTGGCACCAGAACCCTGAAGGATGCGATGAACGAGGCCCTGCGGGACTGGGCCACAAACGTGGACACCACTTATTACATGATCGGTACCGCGGCGGGCCCTCATCCCTATCCGAGGCTGGTGAGGGATTTTCAGAGCGTTATCGGCACTGAAGCCCGGGAGCAGTGCCTGGAGCAGTTCGGCTGCCTGCCGGATGCGCTGGTGGCCTGCGTCGGTGGGGGTTCCAATGCTATCGGCATGTTTCACCCCTTCCTGCATGACACGGAAGTTGCGATGTACGGTGTTGAAGCAGGTGGGCTGGGTCTGGAGACGGGTAAACATGCGGCGCCATTGAGCGACGGGCGGCCTGGTGTTCTGCACGGCAACCGCACGTACCTTATGACTGACAGTGGTGGTC
Organism: Gammaproteobacteria bacterium; assembly: GCA_041395725.1. Lineage (NCBI taxonomy): Bacteria > Pseudomonadati > Pseudomonadota > Gammaproteobacteria > Gammaproteobacteria bacterium. Next base: position 3,683,892 of record JAWKZW010000001.1, read on the forward strand.
AGATCAGGGAAACACATTCAGTCTCTGCCGGGCTGGACTACCCCGGTGTGGGTCCCGAACACGCCTGGCTGAAGGATATCAAACGGGTCAGGTATGTGAATGCGACAGACGAGGAGACCTTGCGGGCTTTCCATGAACTGACGCGTCTCGAGGGAATTATTCCGGCGCTCGAATCCAGCCACGCGATCGCCTATGCCATGAAACTGGCCAGGGACCTGGGTGCGGGGCGAAGGGTGGTAGTCAATCTGTCCGGTCGTGGCGACAAGGACATTCAAACTGTCGCCACCATCGAAGGTATAGAGCTGTAACCGACTATGAGCAGAATCACTGAGGTTATGAGCGCGAAACGGGATGCAGGCCAGAAGGTAGTGATACCCTATCTGGTGGCGGGTGACCCGGATATTGAGTTGTCACTGCGGCTTATGCATGCTCTGGTTGCTGCCGGGGCCGATATCATCGAGCTGGGTGTCCCTTTCAGCGACCCGTCGTCCGACGGCGAGGTCATTCAAAAAGGTGTTGAACGTTCCCTTGCCCGCGGTACCACACTGAATCAGGTGCTGGAGCTGGTGGCGCGGTTTCGGAAGCAGAATAGCGAGACGCCCGTGGTTTTAATGGGATACCTGAATCCTATAGAAATAATGGGCTACGAGACCTTTGTTGACGGTGCCAGCGAGGCTGGCGTAGACGGTGTGCTGGTAGTCGACATGCCGCCTACCGAGTCCGCGGTACTGGCGGGCCTGCTCAGTGCGGCAGAAATGGATCTTATTTTTCTGGTGGCGCCTACTACCAGTGAAACGCGCGCCCGACTTATAGCCAGCCAGTGTACCGGCTATCTCTATTATGTGTCGCTCAAGGGAGTGACAGGCGCCGCGATCAGCGATACCGACTCCATAGCGAAGAATATCGCGCTGTTAAAAACCTTTACCGACGTGCCGGTAGTGATCGGATTCGGGATCAAGGACGAAGCCAGCGCGGCTGCGATGGCAGCCCTGGCCGATGGGGTGGTGATCGGCAGTGCACTGGTAGCGAAGATTGGTAAACTGCCGGCTGAAACCAGTCTGGCAGATGAACAGATCAAGTCCAGCGTAGAGCTGATTGATGCTGTCCGGGCGCGACTGGATGCGGCCAGTCTGTGACTTTCAGAGGATTTGCAAATGAGGGTTTCTGACCGATGAGTTGGATCAACAAGATATTACCGTCAATCTCGACGTCTTCCATCGGTAGCAAGAGCAAGTCGTCAGTTCCCGAAGGTCTGTGGAAGAAATGCCCGCGCTGTGATCAGACTCTGTATCGCGGCGACCTTGAACGAAACCTGGAAGTCTGCCCGAAATGCGATCACCACTTGCGCATTACGGCGCGACGACGCATTGAGTTGTTTCTGGATAAAGAGGGCCAGGAAGAATTGTTCACCGACATCGAGCCCGTCGATATTCTGAAGTTTAAAGACCTCAAGAAATACAAGGATCGTATCTCCGCCGCTCAGAAAGCAACAGGCGAGAAGGATGCGCTGATAGTCGTTAAAGGCACTGTCGAAGGCACCGAACTGGTAGCGGTTGCTTTTGAGTTTGGTTTTATAGGGGGCTCCATGGGTGCGGTGGTGGGTGAAAAATTCACTCAGGCCGTCAACGCCTGTATTGAAAACAAATCACCCCTGGTGTGTTTCTCCACCAGCGGCGGAGCCCGTATGCAGGAAGCGCTGATTTCCCTCATGCAGATGGCAAAAACCGCTGCTGCACTGGCTAAGCTGCGCGAGCACCGATTGCCTTTTATCTCGGTCCTGGTGGACCCGGTCTACGGGGGTGTATCAGCCAGCCTCGCCATGATGGGTGATATCAACATCGCCGAGCCTAACGCGCTGGTTGGCTTCACCGGCCCGGACGTGATTCGTCAGACCGTAAGGGTAAAACTGCCGGAAGGGTTCCAGCGCAGCGAGTTCCTGCTTGAGCATGGCGCCATTGACATGATTGTGCCTCGCAAGAAGCTGCGTAAACGTATTGTGTCGTTGTTGCGGAAATTAATGCATGATCGGCTGGGTGCTTCCGCACCCGAACCGTTGCAGGAACCAGAGTTGGATTTAGAGGATGAAACCGGTGCCGAACCTGAAGCAGGCGCAGCCACCCAGGAAGGCCTGGAATCTGAACTGACTCACGAAGCCGGGACGACGGAGGAGAGTTCCGGCCTTCCCGACGGAGAAGAGTCTGTCGACTCCGAGGACGATCAACAGGACCCTGAGCAACAGACTCCTCGCTCTGACAGAGACGGCAGCGAGGACAAACCTTCCAACAGATAGTAAGAATCCCCGTCGCGCTGCCCGTTCGCATCGGACTGGCATGATTGAATCAATGACGTTCCCGGAAAATGAGTTCTGCAGTCTGAACTCGTGGTTTCCCAGCGGTGTGCTGGTTGAATGAGAGGTGTGCGGCCATGAAGGATCTGCAGGCCTGGCTGGACTATATCGAAGCATTGCATGCCCGAGAGATCGATCTCGGGCTGGACCGGGTGCGCGCTGTTGCCAGACATCTCATGCCGGATCGTCCCAGCGCGCGGGTGATCACAGTAGCGGGCACCAATGGCAAAGGATCCTGTGTTGCCACGCTGGAAGGTCTGTTGCTGGCCCAGGGGCTCAAGGTTGGCGTCTATACATCGCCGCACCTGCAGCGCTACAACGAACGTATAAGGATCTGCGGCCAGGAAGTCAGTGACAGTTCTCTGTGTGAAGCCTTCAGCCTTATTGAGGCTGCCCGGGGCGACATCTCCTTGACCTACTTTGAATTTGGCACTCTGGCGGCATTGCTGTTATTCCAGCAGGCCGAACTGGATGTGCTGGTCCTGGAGGTCGGGTTGGGTGGGCGCCTGGACGCAGTCAACATCGTCGATTGCGACGTCGCCGTGATCACCAGTATTGATCTTGATCACACGGACTGGCTGGGCGAAACCCGGGAGGAGATCGGCCGGGAGAAAGCAGGCATTCTTCGATCCGGAAAACCGCTGGTGTGTGCCGACCGGCAACCACCGGCAAGTGTGCTGGAGGTGGCAGGTGCGGTGAGCTCGCCAGTCTACCTCGCGGGCCGGGAATTTGATCAGAGAATCAGCGACACGGGAGCCTGGTCCTGGCAGGGTAGCAATCAGCGGGATTGTCAGTTGAATCTGGATACGCTCAGGGTACCGGCGCTGCATCCGGATGTGGTAGCGGCCGCCATGCAGGCGCTGTTGCTGCTCGGATTGCTGCCCGAAGCGGCAGTTGTCGATCGTGTCCTGGCGGAGTTGAGACTGGCGGGCAGGTACGAGCAGTTCAGGGATGCCTCGGGCTCCTGTGAGGTCGTGCTTGATGTAGCGCACAATCCGGCCGCGGCAAAATTACTGAAAAACAGACTGGCCGCCGCCAAAGCAAACAGCCCCGTTGCCCGGCAGGTGCTACTGGTATTGGCAATAATGGCCGACAAGGATGTCGAAGGATTTGTGCAGGCCTTAGATTCAGTCGTGGACATCTGGTATATTGCGCAGGTAAATCAGCCTCGCTGCCTGGCTGCACAGAAACTTGCCGAGCGGATGGAGCCAATTATCAGCTCACAGCCCGTCACCGTGTGTCAGGATGTCGTATCCGCCTATCAACAGGCCTGCGAGCATGCCGGTCCCGATGACCTGGTCGTTGTGACCGGGTCTTTTTTAACAGTGGCTGCAATCAGGGCTTTCCTGAAGAGGTAGTTGTCTTGTTGACGTATTTACCGAGTTTAACAAAACGCGCCACGCTGAACCGGCAGACGCCATCGATGTCCTCGCGATGGCAGGGAAACAATGAATCACGGAACTAAACAGCGAATCGTCGGTACGGTAGTGCTGCTGATGCTGGCCCTGATCTTCCTGCCGTTCATACTGGATGGTGACGGCGATTACCAGCCTGCAATCACTGGCCGTATACCGGAGATGCCGGCAGTTGAAATCATGCGGGAGCCGGTCCCACAACGTCCGCAAATCGACGCTGACCGCTACCCTCGTACCCAGCCGCCCGCTATGACGGTCCTGACTGACCGGCCGGCTGTCACCGCACAGGATGAACCGGAACCCCGACAACTGGTGGAAAATAGCGTGGTGGAACCCCGACCGGAACCTGAACCTCAATCTGAACCTGAACCTGAACCTGAACCAGGGCCCATGCTGGACGAGATGTCTCTACCCGCAGGCTGGAGTGTCAGGCTGGGGGTCTTTTCCAATCCCCAGAATGCGGCCACCCTCGAATCACGACTGCTGAATGCCGGCTACAAAGCTTACCGACGGGAATTGTCGGGTGCTCAGGGATCGGTTACGGGAGTCTTTGTGGGGCCACAGGTGGAGCGTGAGGCCGCCAATCGCCTCAAAGTACAATTACAGGAAGAATTCCAATTGGCCGGCCTCGTGGTTCGCTTTGAAGTTGAGCCCTTATGACCGCGATAACCTGGCACAGCAGAGTGCCACGATGAGAAACAAGAGGGAGGTAGTGTGAACCAGGTAGCGGACTTCAACTGGATAGATATTGTGATTGCCGTGGTTGTTGCCCTTTCCTTCGTATTCGGGCTGTGGCGGGGGCTGGTTAAGGAAGTGCTCTCACTAGTGACCTGGATCGCAGCACTCATAGTGGCCAGGGTGTACAGTGACGATTTTGCACCTGCACTGGCCTCCACTTTCGACGGTGAGACGACCAGGCTGGTTGCCGCCTTTGTTCTGTTGTTTTTTGCCACGCTGATCGTTGGTGCGCTGGTAAACAACCTGATGGTGAAGCTGATCTCTTTCGTGGGACTGCAGCTGACGGATCGGCTTCTTGGTGGTGCTTTTGGTTTCGCCAGGGGTGGGCTGATAGTCATGCTGGGAATATTCGTTGCCGGGAATTTTTTTTCCGAGTCACTTGATTGGCAGCAGTCGAGGTTGATTCCCTATGGCAAGCAAGCTATAGAATGGTCGAGGATGTTTCTGGACGATATTTCCGAGGCTGATGCGTTGATCGAGACGTCGTCACCTGCAAGAGTAGTACAGTGATTTATCCATTAACCGAGGCGGGGTGGTTAACATGTGTGGTCTGGTAGGGGTAGTTTCAAATACAGATGTCGGAGTGTGTCTTTACGATACCCTCACGGTACTCCAGCACCGCGGTCAGGATGCCGCCGGAATCATGACCAGCGATAACGGCAGGCTTAACCTGCGCAAGGACAATGGCCTGGTTAAAGACGTATTCCGCACCCGCCATATGCGCCGATTGACTGGACAGATGGGTATTGGTCACGTGCGTTACCCTACAGCCGGCAGCTCCAGCCCGGCCCTGGCGCAGCCTTTTTATGTGAACTCCCCCTATGGCCTGGCACTGGCACACAACGGTAACCTCACTAATACGTCGGAACTGGTCAGGGAACTGTTCAATGACGATTTGCGGCATATCAATACGGATTCGGATTCAGAAGTGCTGCTGAATGTTTTTGCCCACGAACTGCAGCAGAGTGGAAAAGTAGAGCCCTCGCCAGAGGATATCTTTCGTGCCGTTACAGGCATGCACAAGCGTTGCCGTGGTGGCTACGCAGCCGTAGTTATGATCGCTGGTTATGGAATAGTCGGTTTTAGAGATCGCAACGGCATCAGGCCTCTGGTATTCGGCAGCCGCGAAGGGACGCGAGGGGTCGAATATATGATTGCTTCGGAAAGCGTAGCGTTGGATTCACAAGGGTTCGAGCTGGTGCGTGACGTGGCTCCGGGAGAGGCGGTCTACATTGATGTGGACGGTAATCTCTATTCCAAGGTTTGCACTACGCCAGGAAAATACACGCCCTGTATCTTCGAGCATGTCTACTTCGCCAGGCCTGATTCTCTAATGGACAGTATCTCGGTGTATAAGGCAAGGCTGCGAATGGGGGAAAAGCTGGCGGAAAAGGTGAAGCGCTTGCGGCCAGATCACGATATCGACGTGGTGATCCCGATCCCTGATACCAGCCGCACCGCCGCCCTGGAGTTGGCCAACCGACTGGGTATCAAATACCGGGAAGGCTTTGTGAAAAACCGGTATATCGGTCGTACCTTTATCATGCCCGGGCAAAGCCAGCGCAAGAAGTCGGTGCGGCAGAAGCTCAATGCCATCGAGCTGGAATTCAAAGGCAAGAACGTCCTGCTGGTTGATGATTCCATTGTACGGGGAACGACCTGCAAGCAGATTATCCAGATGGCCAGGGATGCGGGCGCCAATAAGGTTTATTTCGCATCGGCGGCACCGGCAATCCGCTATCCGAATGTTTACGGCATCGATATGCCGGCAGCCAGTGAGCTGATCGCCAATGGCAAGACTGATGAACAGGTCCAGCAGAAAATTGGTGCTGATTGGCTTATCTACCAGGATTTGAGTGACCTTATCGCGTCCGCTCAAGAGGGGAATCCCGCGATAACAGAATATGAATGTAGCGTTTTTGACGGCAAGTACGTCACTGGAGATGTGGACGAGATCTACCTCAGGCGGCTGGAGAACAGTCGTAGCGATCAGGCCAAGTCACACAAGAAAAACTCCGGTTTCAGCAAGGAAAACAATCTGATCGCGGACCTGCAGGAATAGGTGGCGAGCAATAGACAGGGAGTTGCAATGTTATCGGTAAACCCGGAAAGTAAGGTCGGTGGTGGTATGGATATCCAGGGTGCCAGCATGGAAAAAAGGGTTAATGCTGCGATCGCCGAGATTGGAAAGGCACTGCTCGGCAAAGAGCAGCAGATCAGGCTGGCACTGTGCTGTCTGTTCTCCGGTGGCCACCTGCTGATAGAAGACCTGCCGGGTATGGGGAAAACCACTCTGTCCCATGCCCTTGCCAAGGCTTTCGGTCTTGCTTACAACCGAATCCAGTTCACCAGCGATCTGTTGCCCGCAGACATACTCGGCGTTTCGATTTACGACCAGTCCAGTGGTGGTTTCAGTTTTCACCCAGGTCCCATTTTCAGCCAACTGATACTGGCAGATGAAATAAACCGTACTACGCCGAAAACCCAGAGCGCATTACTTGAGGCGATGGAGGAAGGGCAGGTGAGCACGGAGGGAGAGACCCGGGCGTTACCAAAGCCGTTTTTCGTCATTGCCACGCAGAACCCGGTCACCCTGTCCGGTACGTTTCCGTTACCGGAATCGCAACTGGATCGTTTTCTGATGCGCCTGCACCTCGGCTATCCCCACCAGGAAGCCGAGCGGGCGCTTCTCGAGCGCGATGAACTGATCGATGCCACCGCCTCTATTTCGAACTGCCTGTCGGCCGCGGACATCGAGGAGTTTCGAACCCGCTCAGCCCGGGTACACAGCAGTGATTCGTTACTTGATTACGTTCAGCGCCTGATCGCTTATACCCGGAACCGGGATGATTTTCATTATGGCCTGTCCCCCCGCGGCAGTCTGGCACTGATGCGTGCGGCCCGGACCTGGGCGCTGATGAGTGGGCGCAGTCATGTCATTCCAGAGGATGTTCAGGCGGTTTTACCGGCCGTGGTAGAGCATCGTCTGCGTGCGGTTACCGATGAGGACGGGCACACGGGTGCCTCGCTCGCACAACGTATGCTCAACGACGTTGACGTAATCAAGTAAACTGCTGCCCGGTCTTAACCCAGTGTTGAATTACGGGACCGATCGATAAAATATGGATTCATCTCAGCGTTACCCATGGCTGACCCGCCGCATGGAAATCTGGGCAGAGCGTCGCAATCCGGCGGGCCCTGATGCGATTCTTAACCGAAAGAACATCCTGATTCTGCCTACCCCCCAGGGCCTCCTGTTTCTGCTGGCTGCCATGATCGTATTCATCGCTGCCATTAACTATGAAGTCAGCCTGGCCTTTGGCCTGGCTTTTTTTATGATCAGCCTGTTCATGGTTTCCATGATTCACAGCTTCAGTAATCTCAATGGTCTGCAACTGTCGGCGTTGCCAGCCAGTCCGGTGTTCAGCGGCGAAGACGCGGCGTTTCAGGTACGACTGAGGCGTGCCGGTAAGCGCAATCACGAGGCGCTGGAATTTTTTTTCAAGGGCTCGACCGCCAGCAAGGCAAACCTGGTGATCTATAAGGAGGAGTCGGTGGCTGTTTTCAGCCGCACCGTGAAACGAGGCTGGCATGCGGCGCCTCGGCTCTATATCCGCACCCGTTTTCCTACCGGGCTGTTTACCGCCTGGTCGGTGGTCAACCTGCAGATGCAGTGCCTGGTTTACCCGAAGCCGGTGGCAGTATCGCTGGCCCGGTTCGGGAATGCCGGAGGCTGTGCCGAAGAGACTGCGCTGGTCAGGGCAGGTACCGAGGATTTCTATGGTTTTCGCAGTTTCACTCCGGGCGACTCGCTCAGGCAGGTCGCCTGGAAAAACGTGGCCCGTGGACAGGGTATGCTGGTTAAACAGTTTGTTGATTACCTGGACGAACGCCTGCAGCTGGATTGGGACATGTTCTTCGGGTTTACTGACGAAGAACGCCTCTCCCGCCTTTGTTACTGCGTGCTGAAGCTGGCTACCTCAGAAACTCCCTATGGATTGAGGCTGCCGGGGGTGGAAATCGCACCTGATACCGGTAAGTCCCACAAGCTCAGTGTCTTGCAGGCGCTTGCGCTATACCGGCAGCGGGCAGGTACTGAGTCCAGCAACAGTGCTGGAAGTGGGGCATAGGCTTGGATATCACCTACCAGATTCCCCGCAGAAGCCTGATCTGGGTGCTGATGTCCGTGGTCATGGCCCTCGCGCCCCATGTCCTGCGCCTGCCTGCGTGGATCAGTCTGGTGGCGGCGGGCTGCATAATCTGGCGCGTGCTTATTTTTCTGGGCAAACTGGATTACCCCGGGCGACTGCTACGGGTGCTGGTGGTGCTGTTTATCCTGGTTGGCTCTGCTTCACAACTACGGTCACTCGATATTGGTCTCGATGTCGCGGCCAGTCTGCTGGCGCTCGGATTTATCTTCAAACTGGTCGAGATGCAGAGTAAGCGCGACATTTATGTGGTGCTGTGCCTGGGCTTTATCATGGCGCTGGTCTCTCTGATCTATTCCCAGAGCATGGTTACCAGCATGTACCTGACCCTGATGACTATCGTCATCATCGGCAGCATGGTGTCGCTGAACCGAACGGCGCCAGTGGGTAAGCGACCGGCCACTCTGGGAGTGGCGGTGAAAATCACTGCCCAGAGTCTGCCCCTCATGATCGTCCTGTTTCTGGTATTTCCGCGTATCGGGCCCCTGTGGGCGGTGCCTACTCAGTCGACTTCCACTACCGGCGTATCGGAGCAGATGTCGCCCGGCGATATCAGTCAACTGGCCCAGTCAACTGATCTGGCATTCCGGGTGACTTTCGAGAATGGCCCGCCGCCCCTGCACGAAAATCTCTACTGGCGAGGCCTGGTGCTGGACTATTTCGACGGGGCAAGCTGGAGTCGCCAGGGACGCTCTGCCTTGTCAGCAGCCGCAGCCAATGCGCCGGTAGAGATCGACTACCAGGATCGGGTCAACGTAGCCGGAACGCCGGTTAGCTATAACGTCATCATGGAGCCCAGTCAGCAACGCTGGATCTTTGGCCTGCACCTGGCCGAGCCGTTGTCTCCCCAGATAACCCGGGGTCGTAACTTCGAGCTGCTCAACCGTACACCGATTAACCAGCGCCTGAGTTACAACCTGCGTTCCTATCGCAACAATCAGACGGATTTACTGCTGCTGAACAGTATTCGCAGGCGTTCTCTGGCTCTGCCCGAAGGGGGTAACCCCCGCAGTCGCGAGCTGGCTCAATCTCTGCGTGCCAACGCCGCCACGGACCGGGATTATGCCTTTGCTGTCATGGCCCTGTTTCAGCAGCAGTTCAGTTATACCCTCAGTCCGCCGTTGCTGGGTGCCGAGCGCGTTGACGAGTTTTTGTTCGGGACCCGGGCAGGCTATTGTGAGCACTTTGCCAGCGCGTTTACCTTCATGATGCGGGCGGGCGGTGTACCGGCCCGGGTAGTGGTTGGCTATCAGGGGGGCGAGTATAATCGATTTGAAAATTACACCATGGTCTATCAGTACAATGCCCATGCCTGGTCGGAAATCTGGCTCGAAGGTGAGGGCTGGGTTCGCTTTGACCCGACATCCATCGTGGCACCGGAGCGTATTTCTGACGGTTTCGAGGCGGCGCTGGGGGATGACCCTAACTTCCTGAACGAAGCACGTTTTTCCTTAGCCAGGTTTCGTGGGGCGGGCTGGATGAATAACCTGCGCCTACGTCTTGATGCCCTGGAATATCTGTGGAATCGGCGGGTTGTCAGCTACAACATCGAACAGCAATCGGTATTTTTTGAACAATGGTTTGGCAATTCCAACCGTACCCGTATTCTGACGGTTCTGGCGGTGTCCAGTCTTTTGACTGTCGCTGCCATAGCCTTGCTGGTGGTCAGGCGGCGCCCCAGGAATAAAATGCGACTGGGTGACGTGTTATACCGGGAATATTGTCACCACCTGGCCCGGATCGGGTTGCCGAGAAGAGCGGGCGAGGCGCCGCTGGATTACTGTCGGCGGGTCGCGGATCAGCGCCCGGACCTTGAACGATCACTGTCCCGCTTGACCGGGCTGTATATGGAGATAGCCTATCAGCCCGGAGACGATCCAGGTTCAGCCAGAACGCAGGAACTGAAGAGGCTGCTACGTGACTTCAGGAGTCAGTTGGCTCGGCGCCACGACAGGGTAACCGGTTAGCGGCCTGACAGAGCTGTCTGGTAGTTGATTGGCAGGCCCGGGGCCAAGTAGTGTGCCTACCCACCAGCAAGCTTTGCCTGGTGCCCCAGGTCAAGAAGAAACGCTTTCACCTTTTCGCGATGATCGCCCTGTATTTCGATTGTGTCCCCGCTGACCGTGCCGCCACTGCCGCAGTGCTTTTTCAGGGATGAACCGAGTAACTGAAGTTCCAGGGCATTGAGAGGCAGGCCCCTGATAACGGTTACCTCTTTGCCGGCTCTGCCCTTGCGCTCCCGACCGATCGTAACTCCACCGCTGGGCTGGGCTGTCTGCCGGGTTTTTGATTTACACTGGCAATTGCTGACTGGTAGGGCGCACTCGGGGCAGAGGCGCCCCGAGTCGGTTGAATAAACTGGCCGTGAATCTCTTGCCATCACTGCAAGGCGCTGTGCTGATCAGGTGCGGTAAAGCGGGGGCAGACTGTAGGGCTCGGTGCGCCGGGTTTCCTTGTTGGCCACCTGTTGTTGCTTTCGCATCTGCAGCAATTCGGTCTCGATCTGTGCACTGTCGAGTTTTTCCTGCAGGTCCGCGTTGTACAGCGCGGTCTGCACCCGGAGGCAGAAATCCGTCAACAACGAATCTCCCGAAAGACGGATAATGTCGTCCATGCTGCGAACTTTGTTCGGCGCGTAATAGTGGGAAGCCCAGATCAGCAGAGCCGCTTTGATCGCAGCGGGCTCGCCGGATCGTAAGGCAGCGGTCAGGGCGGCGAATGCCACGCCTTCGTTATTCTCGGGCCTGCGAGTGTCCGCCAGTCGCTTTGCAGTGTTTCGCAGCAGCGCGAGGGGGTCGATGTTGAAGCTGCGGATTACCAGCAGATAGATGCTGGCAATGACGATCAGGACAGCGGCTGCGATAAAAATGTTAAACCAGATAACCGGTATATTAATCAGGGTGCTTTCACTCTGGGAGTCGAGCATGCTCTGATCAAGCACCGGCGCGGCGGTCTCGCCTTCCAGTACTTCGCCGTTATCATCCACCTGCTGTTCGGCCGGCAGATTGCCGTCTATCGTCGCAATATTAAATCGGGATGCCGGCACTGTGGCGTAGCGCAGTTCATTGGCGGCGATGTCCCACCAGGGAACTGAGAGCTCCGGCACCACTACTGTTCCGGCCCGGGTGGGGACAATCGCCGTTGCTTCAACACGGGTGCCGACGATTTCGCTGTCCACGAAAGTTCGTTCGATTTCAGCCGGTTCCGGATACAGATTGGCACCCTCTATCTGTGCGGGGCTGAAAGGGGGCAGCACGGCTCCATCCAGACCCACCGCAACCAGCGTCACTGTTCTGGTGACGGTGTCGCCGACTTGCAGGGTACTGATATCCTGGCTCCAGGATTCTTCCAGCGTGACACTGCTGGCAGGTAACCAGTTTTCCTGGCCCTGAGCCGCTGCGGGGCGTTCCTGGACGTCGATGGTCATTCCCTCGATATAGGCAGTCACGCGCTGGGTATTGAGATTACGGTATACAAAGCTACTGGAACCGTCGGTGACTTCGCCACGGAACAGGATGTCGGGGATCTCCAGTGGGCCGCTGCGCTGCGGAAAAATCACGTAACGCATTTCGTAGACCCCATAACGCACGCCGTCTATCAGCTGTTCGTATTGGTTGGGAGAGCCGATCAACTGAATCACTGTGTCAGGCATATCCAGTTCAGTGAACTGAGGATTACGAATGCCGCGGAGGGTGTAGAACAGCCGAATGGTAAACAGGAGCTGCTCCTGCACAAACACGCTTTCTTTGTTGACCTCAGTCTCCAGGAACAGGTCACTGTTTCCCTGGTTTGAGTTCGGACCCTGATCGACCACGTTCAGTGTTATCGGATCGGTTATTTCAGCGCCGATCTGCAACGGCGGAATTTCAATTTCGCCTTCCCGGGTCGGGAAGAGGGTGATCACATAGTCAGTCCAGGATTCAACCTGGTTGTTGATGCTGCGGATCTGCTGTGATGTCCGGGAGGCAAGTATGTCGAAGGAATCCCGCAGGGGGGACAGGTCCAGCTGATTGTTCTGTTGCTGGAAAACCCTGACTGTCAGCTCGACCGTGTCGCCGCGGGCGATTTCGGTACGATCCACGCTGATCTCGACATTCTGGGCGTCAGCGAAAAGCGGCAGTAGAGAAAGGACAAGCAGTAGAGAGCGAACCAGCCTCACCATATCTGTTCTCCTGATTGCAGATTGTTGGCGGTACCGTTCAGCTGGCGCTGGCGATATTGAAAGCGGAATTTTCTCTGCAGCAATTCACCGGGATCATCCTCGATACGCCGCAGCCATTGTTCCAGAGATTGCTGCTCTTCGAATTCCTCGTTGGTTTCCTCGCTGGGCGTGTTCTGTTCGCTGTTGCTCTCGGAACCTTCCTGTTCCTCGGGCTGTTGCTGCTGTTGCTGCTGTTGTTCCTGATCCTGGTTGCCTTCCTGGCTTTCCTGCTCCTGCTGATCACTGTTTTCCTGATCCTGTTGCTCCTGCTCCGAACCTTCCTGCTGTTGCTGCTCGTCGCTGCTGTCGCCCTCGGATTCGCCTTCCTGGCTTTCCTGCTCCTGCAGTAATTGCTCGACGATCTCTTTGTTGTGCAGCGCGTCGGCGTGATCCGGTTCTAGTTCCAGGGTGAGTTCATAGGCTGCGATGGCCTCGGCCAGGTTGCCGTTGAGGGCCAGTGCGTTACCCCGGTTGTAGTGCCCGTCGGCGCTGATGTCGCTGCTGAAGGCGGCGACGGCCGCCTCGTAATTTTCCGAGCGATACATGGCGGAGCCCTGCCAGCCTGGTGTTTCGAACAGGACGGCGGCGTCCTGGTAGTTTTCCGCCTCCATGGCCGCGGCTCCCTGCTGGTCAGGAGTCTTCCACAGATCCCGCCATTCCCAGGCCTGGGCCTGCCGAGTCGGGGTGAGAGTGCCGGCGACAGTAAACAGCAGGGCGATACTGAACAGCCAGCCGCGGCGGAAACTGAGGGCGGCGATAGGCAGGATCAGAATCAGCAGCCAGGGCCCGGCTTCGTACCAGATATCGAATTCCTCTTCTACTTCGCTGAGGCTGTCCTCGAAGAATAGTGAATCCGCCAGCAGGTAGTTGATATCGGCGTTAGACAGCTGGATATCGTGGTAGCGACCGCCAGTGCGATTGGTCAGGGATTGCAGGACGTTGCGGTTCAGTTGCGGTATGACAGCATCGCCATTCGCATCGGTCAGGAAACCCCCGTCACTGGTGCGGATCGGGGCGCCTTCCTCGGTGCCCACACCCATAACCAGCAACTCATAAGCGGTGGCGCTGACCTGTTCAGCCAGTGCCTGTTCCTCGGCAAAGCCGGCGATTCCGTCGGTGATCAGTAACAATCGGCCACGGGTGGCTTCCACGTCATCCAGCAGCGAAATAGCCAGCTCCATGGCCGCGCGGGGATTGCTGCCAAAAAGGGGCATGATATTGGGCGACAGTGACGGGACCAGGGCTGAAATGGTGACCGTGTCATCGGTCAGGGGCGTAACCGTGTGGGCATCGCCAGCATACACGACCAGCGCGGTCTGGCCTTCATCCCGTTGATCGAGAATATCCCTCAGTTTGCGCTTGGCCAGGTCCAGACGACTGGGTACGTGATCAGGAGCGAACATGGACAGGGACAGGTCGAGAATGATCACCAGTGCATCCTCCCGTTTCTGCACCGGCTGCGGCAGCTTCTCCCACACCGGCCCGGCAAGCGCGAGAATGCTGAACAGCCAGACGGATGCCAGCAGGACCAGGGGCGTCCGCTGTGCGGCGTTCCTGCTTTTATCCAGCAGGAACGGCAGCAGCGACTTGTCGATCGCCTTGTCCCAGGCAGATACCGAAGAGTTGATTCGCCACAGTGCCAGCAGAAACGCCACGCTGGGGATCAGCGCCAGCAGCCACAGAGGGCGCAGAAAGTGGAATTCCTGCAGGTTGGGAATGACCAGTTCCATCAGCTGCTACTCCCGACACCGAGCCCTTCAATATCTGAGTCTTCGGGTGTTTCGGGCTTTCGGCCCAGCAAAGACAGCCAGGGGATCGAAGCGGCGGCCAGGATAAAACTGATCAGCAGGGAGGCCCCCAGTGGCCAGAAGAAAAGAATCTTGGTGGGCCGGTAGGTCTGCTCATCCTGCTCGATGGCTTCCAGTCGGTCCAGCTCTTCGTAAATTTCAACCAGGTCATTGACATCACGGGCGCGGAAGTAGCGACCGCCCGTTGACTCTGCGATCTGGGTCAGGGTTTCTTCATCCAGTTCGGCGGAGGGATTGACGGAACGGGAGCCAAAGAAGGTGCGCTGCACCACCTGGTCGGCGCCGATGCCAATGGTGTAGATCTTGATGGCCTCAGTTTCAGCCAGCTGACCGGCCTGGATAGGGGAAACCGAACCGGCGTTGTTCACTCCGTCGGTAAGAAGTACCAGGACCCGGCTGTTTTCGGGACGGTTACGCAGATGCTTGACGCCAAGGCCGATAGCATCGCCGATGGCCGTAGCGGATTCTTCGATGATTCCAATTTCGGCTTCTTCCAGCAGGGTACCCACGGTCTCCCGGTCAAAGGTCAGCGGTGCCTGGATATAGGCATGGGCTGCAAACAGAATCAGTCCGAGACGGTCGCCTTCGCGACGTTCGACGAAATCACTGACCACCGCCTTGACCACGTCGATACGCGATACCTGCCGGTTACCGACCACCATGTCCTGGGCTTCCATGCTGCCGGAGATGTCCACGGCGAGCATCAGGTCCCGTCCGGTGGAGGGTAGCTCAACCGGATCTCCCAGCCATTGGGGACGACTGGCCGCCAATACCAGCAGCAGCCAAATAAGTGTGCAGCAGATAAGATTGAGCAGTCTGCCGCTGGAGAGGCTGTCGCTGTCAGATTGCAGGCGGGTCAATTTCTCGAAGAATGGCACGAACAGGGAAGCATCCTGCCGGGGTGCCCGGGCCATAAGCCGATAGACCAGCAGCGGAAGGGGCAGGGCGAGAAATGCGTAAGGCCAGGTAAATTCAAGCATGTTGGACCTTTCAGGCGCGCAGGTTTTCGGAGTTGTCAGCCCCGGAATGGTTCATGTACAGGGTTGCTATCCAGTGCTCCCCGAATTTATGCAACTGCTCCACGTCTATGTCACAGCGGGTCTGGAAACGACCCTCAGCCAGGGCGTTGGCGATTTCTTCGGTCATTCGGGAAGACTCACCTTTTTCCTGGATAAAATCAACCCAGGCGCGACCACTGAGGCTGGCCGCGCGACTGTTTGGATAATGCCACAGGGCAACCCGCCGCAGCACGGAATTCACCTCGTTGAGGAACCGCAGCCGGGCTGCGTTAGCCTGCTCCGGATCGGCACCGCCAGCCTCACCCTGATAGGCAGCGTAAACACGGTCCAGTTCCTGTATGGCGAAAGCACAGATCTTGCGCTGGCGCCTGACTTGCACGAGTTTCAATACCAGCCAGCCCAGCATCACCAGCACCAGCAGCGCCAGCAGCCACCAGCCTGGCGCCGGTGGCCAGAAGGAGACCGTTTCTGGCAGATGAATATCGGCCAGCTGCTCTAGGAGTTCTGCACTATCCATTGTCTTATCTGCTCGACCACGACTTGGTTGGTTTTAAGTCGGATCATGGGAATCTGGAGCTGATCCAACTCACTTTTGATGGCTTCCAGACGCTCCCGGAACTGGTCCTTGTAACGTTCCCGCACTTTGCTGTTGAACGTATTCAACGCGCCGCGCCGATTGCCGTCGGTGATGCTGTAAAAACCGGGTACCGGTAACACTTCTTCCAGTGGATCCGAAACAAATACGCAGATGACATTGTTGTGGCGCGATAGCTGGTACAGGTACTGCGACGCTCGCGCGTCGAGAGTCGAAAAGTCAGACACTATATAGAGGGTGCTGCCAGGCTTGGTGATGCGCCTGATCTGTCCCAGCGCGTAAGCGAGGCCTGGTTCAAAGCTGGGGTCCAGTGGTACTTCCTGATCCCGGGAGCGGTCCTGCAGGCGCTGATTATACTGATACACCAGGTTGAGCAGATGCAGTGCGGAGCGGCGGCTGCGACGGGGGCGCACCAGATTTGCCGCTTGATCCGAAAACACCAGGCCACCGACCCGGTCACCGTTGTCTATGGCCATCCAGCAGAACAGCGCCGCGACCTGAGCCGCGATAACCGACTTGAAGGCTACCTGACTGCCGAAAAACATGTTGGTTGTCTGGTCCACGGCGATAATGACCGGACGCTCCCGCTCTTCCCGGAAAACCTTGGTGAACGGTCGCCCGGTTCGGGCAGTCACACGCCAGTCAATCAGGCGTATATCGTCACCCTGCTGGTAAGGCCGGAACTCCTCAAAATCAATCCCGCGGCCGCGCATCTTGGACAGGTGGAGTCCGGAAATGCCGGCGATGGATCGGCTGTGCGCCACATATTCCAGGGTTTTCGCCGCGTAACGCTGAATCAGGAGGTGCTCCAGATCGACGACAGCACCGGTACATTGGTAGCGGCTCTGAAAGGGATCCAGTTGCAATGCCGTTGGCATAATTGCGAGTCCCTGCCGTTACGCGGTGGGTACGCGTTCGCGAATGGTTTCCAGGACCTTGTCGGGAGTGATACCGCTGGCTTCGGCCTCGAAACTCAGCAGAATCCGGTGCCGCAGCGCGTCGAACATGACTTCCTGCACGTCATCCGGGCTGACAAAATCCCGTCCCTGGATCCAGGAGTGGGCGCGGGCACAGCGGTCGAGAGAGATTGTTCCTCGGGGGCTGGCTCCGTATTCCAGCCATTTGGCCAGGTCGTCGCCGTAGACTTCCGGCTTACGGGTCGCCATGATCAGCTGAATGATGTACTCCTCGACTGCCGGCGCCATGTGCATCGCGAGGATTTCCTGGCGCGCTTCGAACAAATCGGACTGGGGGATTATCTTGGGCGGGGCAGGTATTTTGTTCTGCGCCTCATCTCTGACCAGATGCAGAATTTCCCGTTCGGCCTCGACAGCGGGGTAGTCGATGGTAACGTGCATCAGGAAGCGGTCCAGCTGAGCTTCCGGCAGCGGGTAGGTTCCTTCCTGTTCGATCGGGTTCTGGGTTGCCATTACCATGAACAGAGGCGGCAGGCTGAAGGACTCCCGCCCAACGCTCACCTGGTGTTCCGCCATGGCTTCCAGTAACGCTGACTGTACCTTGGCGGGTGCCCGGTTGATCTCGTCGGCCAGCACCAGGTTGTGGAAAATCGGGCCTTGTTGAAAGCGAAACGATCCGTCTTCGGGGCGGAAAACCTCCGTACCGGTAATATCACTGGGAAGCAGGTCGGGAGTGAACTGGATACGGTGAAAATCACCTTCTATGGCCCGAGACAAGTCTTTGATAGCTTTGGTTTTTGCCAGACCAGGTGCACCCTCCACGAGGAGGTGTCCATCGGCTAACAGAGCAATCAGCAGGCGATCAAGCAATTTTTCCTGGCCGATAATCTGGTGAGAAAGCCAGTTTTTCAGCTCTGTTATCATTTCGTGGTGGCTCATATTGTTGTTCTCGATCGTTTTAAGCGGCTAATTATGACGAAGTCACGGATTTTAAACGTTTTCAGAGCGATGTCTAGGGAAGCTCCGATTAAATACTGTTCTGTATTGGCTTTCAGGCGCGTTCCCCGCTGGAGGCCTGTCGGGCGACCCGTTGGAGAGATTGCTCCCGCCGGCCGATACGGTTCAGCGAGAGAGACGGGCCGTCCGGCGAGTGAACAGAACAGAAGGAATTCGGTTATGGCTACCCTGATTGTCTATTCTACGGCTGGCTGTCATCTGTGCGAGCAAGCGGAGGCGCTGCTGTGTCAGCTGGCTCTGGAAACACCGCTGGACTGGCAGACAGTGGATATCGCGACCGATGCGGAGCTGGTGGAACGATACGGTGTTCGAATTCCGGTTCTGGTCTGGCAGGGTAGTACCATTGAGCTGGGCTGGCCCTTTGACCTCCAGCAGTTGCGGCACTTTATAGCTGCCGGGATCTAGCTGAAAGCGCCAGGTAAAACTCTATAATCGAGCTGCGGCAGTCAACCCGGCAGATGGAACAGAGCTCGTGCATTGGCTGTCGTCTGCCGGGCTAGTAGCCCGGTAGGGCAGCCGGTACAGCGGGCTACCATGGCGAGTACTTCCGGCAGATAGCGAGGTTCATTGCGCCTTGAGCGCGGTGCCGGCCTGAGGCTTCGGGGCAGCAGGTAAGGCGCGTCGGTCTCCAGCAGCAGCCGGTCCCGGGGAATGTCCTTGACCAGGTCCTGCAGCGGCTTGCCCCGTCGTTCATCGCAAATCCATCCGGTAATGCCGATATACATGTCAAGGTCCAGGTAATCGAACAGTGCCTCCCTGCTGTCCGTGAAGCAATGCACAACGCCACCAGGCAGTCGGGAACGGAAGGATTTGAGTATCTGATAGAAACTGTCGTGGGCATCGCGCTGGTGCAGGAATACCGGTTTCTGAAGTTCGCAGGCCAGTTCGAGCTGGCGGGCAAAAGCCTGCTCCTGCTGCTGTCGGGGCGAATAGTCGCGATTGAAATCCAGGCCCGTCTCACCTATGGCGACCACGGCAGGCTGCTGAGCACATTGTTTAACGGCGCGGTAAGCCTGTTCGTCAAAGGCGCTGGCTACATGGGGATGGTATCCGGCGGTGCAGGTCAGGTAGTCAGGATGGGACTCACTCAGCGCCAGGGCGGCCCGGACGGATTCCAGGTCCGTACCGGTAACGATTATACGCTCGACACCGGCGCTGCGAGCCTGGCCCAGAACAGCGTCGAGGTCGTGTTCAAAGGCGCTGTGGCTGAGGTTGGCACCTATATCGATCAGGGCTGGAGGGGCAGTATCCATAGGGTCGCTACTGTACGCACAGTGGCAGTCCAGCTCAAGTCTTGTCAGGGAAAACGAAACCGGGGCGCAACTCAGAGTTGCTGTTCACGTTTCGGGTGATGCGGTGACTGCGCTGTTGTCCTTATGGGGGGGGGCTGATGGTTGGGCCATGTGTGGAAAATGCTTGGCCAATAGCCGATAATACGCCCGCATTCCGCACCGGACGAGGGTCAGCAGGCCCCAGGTAGCAGCACGTTACGCCCGGTCTCAGATTCAGCGGTTTATTTAACTCAGCAACAGAATGGGAATTATCTTGGAAAAGAAAGCATTGAACTGGTCCGAGCTCGGTTTTCAATACAAAAAAACTGACTATCGTTTTACTGCCAGCTACCGCGACGGCAACTGGTCGGACGGGGAACTGGTGGAGTCAGAAATAATTCCGATTCATGAGGGAGCGCCCGCGCTGCACTACGCGCAACAGTGTTTTGAAGGCATGAAGGCGCAGACCGCTCCGGACGGCAGAGTGCTGCTGTTTCGTCCAGAGCTGAACAGCGAACGGATGAATCAGGCGGCCGCGCGCCTGCTGATGCCGGAGGTGCCCAGAGACCTGTTTATCCATGCTGTCGAGGAAGCAGTAAGGGCGAACTATGCCTGGATACCACCCTATGGTTCCGGTGCCTCCTTATATATACGGCCTCTGCTGATCGGGGTCGGTGAAAACCTGGGGCTGCGGCCGGCAAAGATATTTGAATTCCGGGTGTTTGTATCGCCGGTAGGGCCTTACTATTCCAGCAATGGCATGGCCGTTATTTCTCTGGCAGTTTCCGATATCGACCGGGCAGCACCCCACGGGACCGGCAATTTTAAAGTAGGGGCAAATTACGCCGGAGGCCTGATGGCTACTCGCGAGGCGCAGGCCAAAGGTGCTGACGAGGCGCTGTATCTGGATGCGGCGCAAAGGCGTTTCATCGATGAGGCCGGTTCGGCTAATATCCTTATTTCCATGACCGGCAATCGCTTTGTAACACCCCGATCCGATGCTGTGCTACCCAGTATTACCCGCCGATCACTGATGGTGCTCGCCGAAGACCGGCTTAAGTTAAACACAGAGTGTCGTCCCATCGACCTGCGGGCAGAGCTTCAGGATTTTCAAGAAGTGGCTGCCTGTGGGACGGCGGCCGTGTTATCGCCGGTTGGTAAAATCTGGTTCGACGGTCAATGGCACAGCTTTCACGATGACGGTAAGTCGGTCGGTCCGGTCATGCAGGAGCTCTACGATCTGCTGGTGGGAATACAGCGGGGCGAACTCGCTGACCCTTACGGCTGGGTTCACGAAGTATCGATCTGAGCCAAACTAATGAACGGCGGCCGGCCTGCAGGCCGGTTGCCGTCGCACCCCGATTTCCCCTGTCAGCAGACTCCTTATGGCCGCCAGAGGACAGGTGACAGGCGTTTGGCCACCACCGGCCGGGCCCGATTTCCCCCGTCACTCAAGTAACAGACTCTTACAACAAAAACTTGACCGGGCAGAGACTAGCCCTTATATATGTGCGCTTTGCAAAATTCCGGCAGCGCTGTGCCCAAATCAAGGAAGTTATAATTTCAATGTCTAAATCTCTGGTCATCGTAGAGTCTCCTGCCAAAGCCAAGACCATAAACAAGTATCTGGGACCAGAGTTCATCGTTAAATCCAGTATCGGCCACATCCGGGATCTGCCAACCTCCGGCAGCTCCAGCGGCAGCGATCCCAAGGCCAGGGCCGCGGCCGCGGCAGAAACCCGCAAGATGAGCGCCGAAAAGAAAGCGGTGCATCGCAAAATCAAACAGAAAGAACAGCTTGTCAAACGAATGGGCGTGGACCCTGAGCACGACTGGCAGGCCAATTATGAAATCCTGCCCGGTAAGGAAAAGGTGGTCAATGAACTGCGCAAGCTGGCCAAGTCGGCCGATCGGGTTTACCTGGCTACTGACCTTGACAGGGAAGGGGAAGCCATCGCCTGGCATCTGAAGGAAGCAATCGGCGGCGACCCATCCCGTTATAAACGCGTTGTGTTCAACGAGATCACCAAGCGCGCTATCCAGGAGGCCTTCTCCGAGCCGGGTGAACTGGATATGCGTTATGTGGAAGCGCAGCAGGCCAGGCGCTTTCTGGATCGCGTGGTGGGCTTCATGGTTTCACCGCTTTTATGGGCGAAGGTGGCGCGAGGTCTTTCCGCTGGACGCGTCCAATCGGTTGCAGTGCGACTGGTGGTGGAACGGGAGCAGGAAATCCGGGCCTTCATTCCGGAGGAATACTGGGAGGTGTTCGCCGACCTGGAGTCCAGTGATCATGACAAGCTGCGCTGTCAGGTAGTCAAGGAAGCGGGCAAAAATTTCCGGCCCGGCAGTAAAGACGAAACCGACAGGGCGGTCACGTTGCTGCAAAGCGCCGGGTACCAGGTTATTCAGCGTGACGACAAGCCCACTTCGTCAAAACCACGCCCTCCTTTAATCACCTCGACATTGCAACAGGCCGCCAGTACACGACTGGGGTTCGGGGTGAAGAAGACCATGATGATGGCCCAGCGGCTTTACGAAGCCGGCTATATCACCTACATGCGTACTGACTCGACACACCTGAGTGACGACTCTATTGCCATGTCGCGGGACTACATCCTCAAAGCCTTTGGTGACCGTTACCTGCCGGCACAGCCGCTGCGCTACAGCTCCAAAGAGGGTGCCCAGGAAGCGCACGAGGCGATCCGACCCACGGATGCGAATGTCCGTGCCGAGCAGCTCAACAACATGGAACACGACGCGGTGCGGCTGTATAACCTGATCTGGCAGTTTTTCCTCGCCTGTCAGATGCCCAGGGCCGAGTACCTGAGCAGCACGCTGACCATAGGTGCGGGCGACTTCGAATTACGCGCCAAGGGGCGCATCATGAAGTTTGACGGTTACCTGCGGGTCATGCCGGGTAAAGAGGATGATGTGGTATTACCGGCCCTGGAGGTGGATGATCAGCTGCAGTTGAACAAGCTGGATCCAATACAGAACTTTACCCGACCGCCGCCCCGGTTCACCGAGGCCAGCCTGGTCAAGGAGCTTGAAAAGCGGGACATCGGCAGGCCATCGACTTATGCCGCGATTATTTCCACGATTCAGGACCGCGGTTACGTCAAACTGGAAAACAAGCGCTTTCACGCCCTCAAGATGGGTGACATTGTGTCCGAGCGGTTGCTGGAAAGTTTCAGTGAGTTGATGAGTTACGATTTCACGGCGCGCATGGAAGATGCCCTCGATGATGTCGCCAACGGCAAGCGCAGCTGGAAAGATCTGCTGGATGAGTTTTATAAAGGTTTCCTCAAGCAGCTTGAAAAAGCGGAATCTGAAAATGATGGCATGCGCACCAATAACCCTACGGATACGGACATTCCGTGTCCCAAGTGCGGGCGCAATATGCAGATTCGTACGGCTTCAACCGGCGTTTTTCTCGGCTGCTCGGGGTATTCATTGCCGCCCAAGGAGCGTTGTAAAAGTACTATCAATCTGACGCCCGGTGACGAGGCCATCCGCACCGACAACGTGGAAGAGGCGGAGGAGCAGGAGAATGTGCAGCTGCGCCACAAGCACCGTTGTAAAAAATGCGGGACGGCCATGGACGCGTATCTGATCGATGAGAACAGAAAGCTGCATGTCTGTGGCAACAATCCCGATTGTCCCGGCTACGAGGTTGAAGAGGGTAAATTCAAGATTCGAGGTTATGACGGGCCGGTCATCGAGTGTGACAAATGCGGCGCGGAGATGCAGTTAAAGACCGGACGGTTCGGTAAATATTTTGGTTGTACCAGCGAGTCCTGCAAAAATACCCGTAAGTTACTTCGAAGCGGTCAGCCGGCGCCGCCCAAAATGGACCCTGTGCCAATGCCGGAGCTGCAATGCGAAACCGTGGAGGATCATTATATTCTGCGTGATGGGGCGTCGGGGCTGTTTCTGGCGGCCAGCAAGTTTCCCAAGAATCGCGAAACCAGGGCGCCCCTGGTGGAGGAGCTGCTGCCTCACAAAGACGAGATTGACCCCAAGTATGCTTACCTGATGGAAGCTCCGGTCAAGGATGACGAGGGTAACAAAACCCTGGTGCGGTTCAGTCGAAAAACCCAGGAGCAATACGTCCAGACAGAGGTGGATAAGAAGGCTACTGGTTGGAAAGCGTTCTATCGGGATGGTCGATGGGTTGTCAGCAAGCCGGAAGCCAAGTCTGGCGTCCGCAAGAAACCCGGCAAGAAGAAATAGACCGGGCGGAGATCAGCGCCATTACAGTCGGCGTGGTAATGGCGTGACCGGCTCCGCTAGAGCTGTCTGCGAATCACGCCGACACTCACCCCCTCAATGTCAAACGGTTGCGTTCGCAGGTCTACCTCGATAGGAGCAAAATCCGGGTTCTCCGCGACAAGCTGTATGCGGTGCCGGCTTCGGGTGGTCTGCAGGCGCTTGACTGTCACCTCCTCACCGAGACGCGCAACAATGATGTCTCCGTTATTGGCCCGGGTGGTCTTGTGTACCGCCAGCAGATCACCTTCGAATATACCCGCATTCACCATGCTGGAGCCTTTCACCGTCAGCAGATAATCCGCCCGCGGATTGAACATCTGGGGCGGTATTTCGCAGTACTCCGCAATACACTCGGTGGCCAGAATGGGGCTGCCGGCAGCCACCTGTCCTACCACCGGAAGGCCGGTATGTTCCGGGACCGGAAGCCGGATACCCCGGGAAGTACCGGGGAGCATCTCGATTGCGCCCTTGCGAGCCAGCGCGCGCAGGTGTTCTTCAGCGGCATTGGGAGACTTGAAGCCCATTTTCTCCGCAATTTCCGAACGAGTTGGCGGAAAGCCCGTATCCTGCAGATAGTCCCTGATGAAGGTAAGTATTTCTTCCTGGCGAGGCGTAAGCTTGATCATGGAGAAGCACCCTGGGGATCGTAGGCCTGTAATTATATACAGTTATCTGCCGATGACCAAGCTTCTTAAGGGCGCCAGTTCCGAGGCTGGCCCGGTCCCTAGAGGATCTGGAAGTCGTCACCAAGGTCCAGCAGGTCCGGTTCCAGATCGGTCAACGCGCCGGACCAGTTTTCCGGGATGATGGCCTGGTCGTGGTACTGGCTGTCCTCCTTGTTGACTTCGTAGGGAGTCCGCCAGTCCTCGGGCGCTTCGGCGGCGAGCAGCGGCAGTTGTTGCCAGGTGGACAGATCGAACTCGCCGACCTCCCCATCCAGATGCTGATACTCGATAGTACCGCTCTCCTCATCGATCGCGACGACTTCGAAGATTGTGCCGCTATTGAGATCCTGGTACCAGGCCGAAATTTCAGCTGCCAGATGATTCATCCTCCACTCTCCTCCAAGCCGGTTTACTGTGGTGTTTCAATCTCCTGATCGGCAACTTCCCGTTTGCGTAAGGCTCCTGAATTACATTCCTTGATAAGGCACTTACTGACCTTATACGCCTGTTGCCGGGCTGGAATCAAGTCGTGTCGATTAATCCCCGGGAGATTTTGATCTGGCTCTACCTTCTGTGATAATGCCGGCGATCAGACTATTCAGAGAAAGCACGGTATGAAGAATTCGAGTGGACTTGGCCCATTGATGCTGGATGTTCAGGGGCTGCAGTTGAGCGCCGCTGACAGAGATGTCCTGTGTCACCCCCAGACTGGCGGGGTGATACTGGGGCTCTATGGGCGTAATTACGAGTCACTCAATCAGCTGCGTGACCTGGTGGCCGGCATCAGAGAATGTAACCCGCAGTTACTGATTGCCGTGGATCAGGAAGGTGGACGGGTACAACGATTCAAGCAGGATTTTACCCGGCTGCCCAGCATGCATACCTTTGGCGAGCTGTACGCCCGGGATCGCCAGCAGGGGTTGTCCCTGGCCGAGACCTGTGGCTGGTTGATGGCGGCGGAGGTGCTGGCGTGCGGGCTAGATCTGAGTTTTGCACCGGTGCTGGATCTGTACCGTCCCGAAAGCCGTATTATCGCCGACCGGGCGTTCGCTGCCGTCCCGGACGATGTGGTCAGCCTGGCGAATGCTTTCATTGCCGGCATGCATGCCGCCGGCATGAAGGCGACGGGCAAGCACTTTCCCGGGCACGGCAGTGTGCCGGAAGATTCCCATGTTGAATTGCCGATCGATAATCGCAGTCTGGAGGAACTGGAGCAGTCGGATCTGCTGCCATTCAGTCGCTGTGTCGACAACCTGGATGCTGTGATGCCCGGCCACGTGGTCTATACCCAGATTGATGAGCAATGTGCAGCGTTGTCTCCAGCCTGGTTGCAGGATGTGCTGCGTTATCGGCTTGGCTTCAAAGGGATCATTTTCAGTGACGATCTGACCATGGCGGCTGCCGATTCTGCCGGTGACATGCAGCGACGGGCGCATCTCGCTCTGGATGCAGGGTGTGACATGGTGCTGGTCTGTAACGACCGGCCCCGGGCCGAAGAGGTACTGCATTGGCTGGAATCCCAGTCCTGGCCTGGCAACGCCGGATTGACGGCCATGGCAGGGGAGAGGCGGTACGACTGGGAAGGGTTGCATGAAAGTGCGCAGTGGCGGGCCGCCCGCGAGCAGATTGCACCGCTGACTGCTGAATGACGCCACAGGCAGAAGCCCGTGTGGCTGGCGCCTGTTCCGTTCACGGGAACCGGCAGGAAAACCTGATGGTTCTGTTGCCGTGTCATATCGGGCTGGCTCATGCCGGGGGCAATGCAGCCCGCCAGCGGCTGGACTGAATTCCGGTGGGTCGCGGTCATCAGAACCAGGTTCCCCAGGTGCGCTGAAGTAAGCGGGAGAAACCACAGTGAGTTTGATACATCCGAAACAAATCAAGGAAGTCTGGCGTCGCTCCCGCTGTCTGTATGATGAAGCAGCAGTGGAGGCGGCGCTGGATCGAATGGCGGAACAGATCACCCAGCGCCTGGGGGACTGCAACCCGGTTCTACTGTGTGTCATGCATGGCGGGTTGATCACCACCGGCAAACTGGCCCAGCGACTCAAATTTCCTTTGCAGATGGATTACCTCCACGCCACCCGCTACCGGGAACAGACCAGTGGCGCAGATCTGCAGTGGAAAGTGACACCCTCGGTGTCATTGCAGGGAAGGGCGGTGCTGCTGATCGATGACATTCTTGATGAAGGAGAGACGCTGGCGCAGGTCAAGGCCTATTGTCTCGAGCAGGGAAGTGACAAGGTCTACACAGCGGTGCTGATCGATAAAAAGCACGACCGCAAACACCCTGACAGCGTGGCCGACTTCGTCGGCCTGGAAGCCGAGGATTATTACCTGTTCGGGTATGGGATGGACTATCGGGGTTATCTGAGAAATGCGGCGGGTATTTTCGCGATCGATGAGGCTGATCGCTAGAGCGCGCCAGGCTCAATCGAATTCCACCAGCCTGGGGATGGCGGTAAAAAGCAGTGCCATCTTTATGGCTCCGGCCCCCAGGTCCTCGAACAGGGTTCTGTAGTTATGCAGCTGGGCACGGTGCAGCTGCAGCTGCCGGGCAATAAAGGATTCCTCACTGACACCGGTATCCGGCGCCGCGGTTTTATAGTCTATGATCCAGCGTACACCGGCCCCGTCGACAAAAGTCCGATCGACGACATAGTGATACAGATTGCCCCCGGTGGAGCGGCTGATTGGCAGTTCTGTCGCACTTTGCGCCAGGCCCGGGTCGAAAATCCAGGCGCATCCGGGTGTCTGGATGCAGTTATTGATTGATAATTCAATAAACTCCACGGTGCGCTGGAGCCTGTCGGAATCGTGCATCAGACTGCTCAGTTGCAGGCGCCAGTACTGACGCAGCCGGGAGCGCGATTCCTCTGTTCCGAATACTTCCGGGTTGCTGACCAGCGTTTCCAGCGCCTGGTGGATCAATACCCCGATGGTTGCCGCCGGTTCGGTCTCGACGCCAGGATCGCCAGGGAGCTCAAATTCCGGAAGGTCGCTGGCCTCGGGCGGCTCATTGTCCCGACCCAACGACCTTTCGATCAGCTGCAACGCGCGGCCCCGCAATCGGAGCGGTTCGGCAAAACGTTTTATCGGCGTTGTCGATGGGCTGGTGGTCCCGGCATCCTGGCTCTGCTCGCGGTCGTCGCCGTCCCTGATAAACTGCTCCAACGCCTGGGGCCTATGCTGCTCATTACCCGACTCCTGGAGTTGAGGCCAGATGTGGTAGAGCAGGCTGCCCCGGGGCGGAGCGGTATCGCCCTGGCTGCTGACGCCCAGAGTCGCGGTGAGGTGAGCAGATTTGCGAGCCCGGGTCACGGCTATATACAGCAGGCGCACCGCTTCGAAGCGGGTCTTACGGGATTCCTCGAAGCGAACCAGCCGGTACAGCGGATCGTCGTCCTGGCCTGAGGGGGAGCGGGCTGCGATAAACAGTCTGTCATTACCCCGTTGATTCACCCGTTCGTGCCATTGCAACAGCGGTTTATCGTCGGACTGTGAGCCGGCCCCAAGGCAGGGCAGAATGACGTGGTCATATTCCAGCCCCTTGGCTTTGTGCATGGTGAGCAGATGCACATTACTGCTGCCCTCACTTCTGACCGAAGGCAGGAAAGTGCGGGCTACCTGGCGGGCAAATTCAGGGTAGTCGCGCAGACTGCCACCGGCTTCGTGTTCCTCCAGCAGATCCAGGTAGCGGGCGACACTGGCCTGTTCGGTCTCAGTCTGAGCCATGGCTGCACCGTCCAGCAGGGTCCACAGAGACTCCACCAGCTGGCGCAATCCGCAGCGGAAGCGCAATTTCAAGCCGTACGCCATAACCCGGACGAAGTCCTGCAGGCGTTCCCTGCCGTCGGGGGTCAGCGCCTCGAGATCGGCATGCTTTTCCAGGCTGGACCAGATACTTATGGCGTTCTGTCGGGTGGCGATGACCTGCAGGTCTGCCAGAGACAGGCCGCACCAGGGGGCTCTCAACAGGGCGAGCCAGGCAATCCGGTCACCCGTGTTCAGGACCGCCCTGGTCAGGCTCTGCAAATCCTCGATGACCGGCAGGCTCTCCATTCTGTCGATGTCGGTAGCCTGCCAGTGGATACCTTCGGCCCGCAGGGCCGGGATCAGCGCGCCCAGGTGGGTCCGGCTGCGGACCAGGATCGCGATCGATGCGCCAGGGTCAGCTTCGTTCAAGGCCAGTACCCGCCGGGCCACCTGACTGGCTTCATAGACCCTGGCCAGTTCCTTCTGCCCCTGCTCGTAGCTGATAAATTCCGACGAGATGCCCAGGCCGTCAAGTGCCGGGTTGCTGGCAACCGAGTGGGTGTAGGGCACCGCGCCGCGGGAAGGGTTGGAGTAGGGGGGGAAGGCCGAGGCAAAGACCTGATTCACCCACTGGACGACATTGGCCTGGGATCTGAAATTGCTCTGCAGGGTAAGCGGCTGAAGGGGGATGTCGCCCAGGCCTTCTTCCTGAACCTTGAGGTAGATTCCGACATTGGCGTTGCGGAATCCGTAGACGGACTGCATGGCGTCGCCGACCAGGAACAGGGTTCGGCCATCGTCCGGTTCCCAGCCGGCGGTCAGTTTTTTCAACAGATCGGTCTGCATCTTGGACGTATCCTGGAATTCATCAACCAGGATGTGCCGGATGCGGTGATCAAGGGCCAGCGCCAGATCGGTCGGTTCCTGCTCCGGTCCCAGGGCGGCCAGCGCGGCAGCGGCAATCTGAGGGTGATCTACCTGCCGGAAGCGACGAAAGGAAAGTAACAGTTGTGAGCTCAGGTGGGTAAGAATTCTTGTCAGAGCGGTCAAAAAATCCCACTGGGCATCTTCCAGTCTGGGGTCGGGAAGCAGACGTAAATAGGCGATCTCGCCCAGCAGTGTGTCCTGCAGGGACAGTTGTGCGAGCAGGTCGGACCATTCCTGTTTGCGCTGCCTGCAAAGGGCTGTCATTTCCTTGTCGCCTGGAATAGAGGCCGGGAATCCTTCTCGTTTGGTTATCCTGGCCCGCCACGCCGGATCCGCGCTGCGCGTCAACAGCATAGACTCGAGCTGCAGCCAGCTGGACAGGCTGGCTGCGTCGCAGCCGGGCAGCACAGTGAGGGGTTGAAATCCCTCCTGGTACCCGGGCTGCTCCGGATCCCGGTGGGCGGCGGAAAAATTCAGCAGCGTCACCAGTTGCACCTCGAAAGGAGCGAGGCGCCGGCGCAGATCGGTCAGTGACTCCTGAATCAACTCTTCCAGCGCATTCTGCAGATATTCCCGGTCGATCAGATTGCTGGCATGAATGTCGAGGATATGTGGCAACCACTGATCGCGGCTGCCAAGCAGGCCCGACAGCAGCTTTTCAACCTGGCCGACATCGTTGTCCAGGTGGCTCAGCAGGCACGCGATATCGTCACCGAGTCCGCTGTCCGTATTCAGCTGCTGCAGGGTGTTGACGATGGCATCGGCAAAGCATTGGCTTACTTCATCACTGAGGTTGGGCACTCCGCCGAGTTGAGACAGTAAAGGTACCCGGGTGGCGAGGCTCAGGCAGAAGCTGTCGATAGTCTGTATTCGCAACCGCGCCGGGTTCTCCAGAATCTGCCAGTTTTTACGGGCATTCCGGTCCAGCGCGGATCGGGCAATCCGGTGGCGGCGCTGCTGCAGTTCATTCTCAAAGCAGGGTGATTCGGCCTCGCTCGCAGCGTTCTGTAAGGCCTGAATAATGCGGTCTTTCATCTCACTGGCGGCTTTTCTGGTAAACGTAATGGCGAGGACTTCCTCTGGTTCTTCGCAGGTGCTGAGCAGATTCAGGTAGCGCAGGCTCAATAATTCCGTCTTGCCGGAGCCGGCGGGCGCCTGCACGATAAACGAAGCCCCGGCATCCAGGGCCTGTTCGCGCGCGGCCTGATCCGGCAGTCTGCTCATTGCCCGTCTCCCGCTACAGAATCCAGGCCGACTTCCGCTGGTTGCAGTTCCTGAATCCGACACAGGGGCTGCAGCTTGCAATGGGTGCAGGTTGCGCCTCTGTTTACCGGGTCAACCCTGGCAATTCCCTGTTCGAATTCCGAGCTGAACTGCTGAAGGATCCCCTGCCAATGCAGGGTGAGAGAGTTCCAGTCCTGTTGAAAATCACGTTGCTCGGTCACGGCCTTGATAGACGAGTGAAAGTTATTATCCGCGGCGAGGCCGGTAAATCCGGTCTTTGCCGCATTCAGCTGGGCAAGAATAAGCGCTTCGACAGGCTCGCCCCGATTCTCCTGCATGGCGCGGTGGTACACTGGCAACTGCAGATTTTCCGGGCGGGCATCCAGCAGTTTCCTGACGTTGGGCATCGACTTGCCGCTCTTGTAATCGATTACCGCCAGTGCCCCGTTGTCCAGTCGGTCGATGCGATCAATCTTGAGATTGATACGTATCTGTCCGCTTTGCCAGCTGACTGGCTGTTCCGTAGCGACTACCTGAAAATCAGGGCGCTGCTTTTCCAGTGCCAGGTAATCCTTGATCAGGCTGTTGAGCCTGTGTCGTTCGATGGCGCTGAAACGGGGCGTCATTAGTTCAGGGAATCGGCTTCCCAGGAATGTCAGGGCTGGCTCGACACACTGGCTGACCAGCGTACTGAGCTGTTCGGCGGACAGACTCTGCAGGGAGTCGCTGCTTTGGATTTCACTGAACAGCTTCTCAAGGGCGATGTGCAGCGCGGTACCCCGGGCCCTGGGACTTAATCCGTTACTGAATATCTCGACAGGCCTGGCCTGCAGGCGGTGGTTGGCAAAGGCGCGAAACGGACAGCTCGACTGGTCGCTGACGATAGCCTGCCCGCCCTTGATTTCTGCACCCGGGGCCAGAGGCACGGCGGGTTCTTCAGCAAGACTGTGCATTGTTCTGCCCCGGCAGGCTTCAGCCGCCAGGCTGTTGAGCGGTTGAGTTCTGGCCACGTCCAGTATTTCCGGGGTAAAGGATTCGATCAGGCTGCTGGCTCTGAAACTTTCGTCGCCATTCTGTTCGTGGTAGCTGGCATGCAGTTCACCTGCGGTCGACTGGCATACGATGCGGAAAGCCTGTTGTGCGTGCTGCAATTGCACATCGCTGTGACTGCCCGGAACCTGAGCGGCCCTCTGGATGCTGTGCAAAAGAAACGGTGAGGGCTGGGGTGGTGGTGGCTGGGACTGATCGCTGAAAGCAAGGAACCAGACGTGATCGAATTCCAGACCCGCGGCCTCGGTCAGACTGTAGAGCGACAGTGGGCAGCCGGCCTGGAATGGTTTGTGAGGCCGGGTGGACTGACACAGGGTGCGCAGACGGGAGAGGGCGGTCTGCCGGTCGATGGCTGGCAGCAGGTTATCCAGTTTTGCAAAACCAATGAGGATCTGCTGCCATTGTTGCAGGAGTCCCGATTGGCCGGATTCCGGCGGTAGACTCTGACCAGGCCAGCCCAGCACCTCCAGTTGCCGAGTGAAGAATTGTTTCCAGAACGCCGCCGTTTGAAGCTGGCGGTTCTCGCGCATCAGACTGCTGAATTTGAGCAGGGCGCTGGCCAGCAGCGGGCAATGATAAGGCTGGTCTTGCCGGGACATGATGCGCAGCAGCTGCGACAGGGAACAGGTCGTGTTCAGATTTTCGCGCAGGTGACTTTCCAGCAGGATACGCTGCTCGCTTTCCTCGCTACAGCCAAGCAGGTGCGGGGATTGCAGCAGACGACAGAATTCGGCGCTGTCCAGGCGCTCGCTGCCCAGGCTCAGCAGCAACAGGGCATCTGTGATCAGTCCCGATTCGGTAATGGAGACGTTGCTGTTCGTTGTGTTGAACGGCACCCTGCGGTTGCCGATGTCAATAAACGCCTGGGGTGAAAAAGTATCCACGAAGAGGCGTTCGATCAGTGTCCGCTTTTTTTCATCACCGCCGAAGATTATCCCGATGTGCTGGTTCGGGTTTTTCTCAAGCAATGCCTTGGCCCACCGGGCACAGGCCAGGCATTCCGCCTCGAAGTCGACGAAGCGGTATTTTTTACCGCTGAATACAGAACTGCCGGAGGCGGTTTCTATAATCCTGCTGCCTTTGCTTCTTGACAGCAGCTGGAACAGTCGTGAGTAGAGGGGGGGCGGCTGGTAGAAATTAACCATAACGATGCTGTTCGGCAATACAACATCGCCGCCCTCCAGCGCCCGTATCAGCGTATGGGTAGCATCCGCCAGGCTGGTCAGGTTTCTGGCCCGGCAGAACTCCACGAATTTTTGTGACCAGTCACGAAACAGATTAAGCTCCGGAATCCCGGCTGCGGCAGGCAGGGCTGTTTCCTTGCTGCCATCGTCAAGCCAGAGTCTGAAGGTCTGATAGGCACGTTGCGCCGAAGTGGCGGCCTCATTCACGTTAAGCAGAGGATTGCTTTTCAGAGTCTGCTCAATCAGTGTCAGCCAGATGCAGGATTCCTCGGTGCTGTTCAATAGCCGCTGCTGCGCAAATGGCAGTCTGCCCTGATTGCTCAGGCGCAGCCATTGGGTCTCAATCCACACGTCGATGGCGTTGATGTCCGGTGTGAGCCAGCTGCTGGTCGATCTGTCGGTGGCAAAACCGGTCAGCAGCGCTTCGCGAACGCGCTGACTGGGAACCAGGATCGTGCAGGGCTGGTCCAGATCCCCGGCAAACAGCGTGGTATCAAATCGGCGGATTACAGGCATGGTTGTGCCGGCGGCAGTGGCTGATTACGTTTCAGCTTCAGGCGGGAAACCCAGTGCAGGAACTCTTCGCTGTTGCCGCGGAACGCCAGGCGATGCAGTTTCTTCTGCATCTGGTAGTCATACATGGGGTCATAGTAGTGCCGCAGCAGCTTCTCTATCCAGACCTTGTGCGCCTCACTATCCTGGTGCTGAAGGTGGGTTCGCAATGCCTCGTCCAGATCTGCTTCGATCTCCTGGTAGAGATCGGCGCCCAACCGTCTTCGGATGCGCTGCAGGCTCGAATGAAGATACGCGCTGAAGCTATCTGCCGCGGTTGGGGGATCGGCGGCGAGAAAATCACTGTAGTTCACGTTTACATAGGCGTGCAGTACAGTCTGCACGCGGAAAGCCAACGGCTCTTCAACTACTGCAAGAGGTGCCTGGCGCATCCGCAGAAACAGCTCGACCGGCACTGACAGGGAACCAATGGCATGGCCCTCATCCTCAACCACAAGCCTTTCGTAGTCGCTAAAGGGCAGTTGCAAAAACCGGATGGCCAGCTGGTTTTCGAAATTGATCTGCGTTGGCTGTGGGTCAATGCGGCGTCCGAAGGCCGATCCTCTGTGATTCGCCAGTCCTTCCAGATCGACGCCGGCAGCAATACGATTGACCAGGTCGGTCTTGGCACAGCCGGTTTTTCCTCCGACCACCAGCAGCTCCCTGGTATGACTGACGCGGTTCGTTGTTTCGGTGAGAAACTGCCGCATGGCCTTGTAGCCACCCGCCACTCGTGGCACCGAATAGCCTGCGTCCGCCAGCCAATTCTGTGCAGTCTGGGAGCGCAGCCCGCCACGGAAGCAGAAGATCACCGCATCGGGATGCTCACTGACAAACTGAATCCACTGATTCAGCCTTTGTTCTCGCAGCGGACCGCTGATGAGTTGTTCACCCAGTTCGATGGCGGCGGCCTGTCCCGCCGCCCGGTATTTTTTCCCTACCAGGTCGCGCTCACTGTCATCCAGTAAGGGAAGGTTTACGGCACTGGGAAAGCTGCCCCGGGAGAACTCAATTGGAGCCCGGGTGTCGATGAGCGGTGTGGCGTTTACCAGCAGTTGCTGGAAAGCCTCGGCAGGAAGAATATCTGGCATGCAGGCGTCAAGTAATCAGTGTCAGCGAGGGATGCCGCTATGAGCAGTGGGCCAAGTTTAACACTGCGCCGCACACCTGCCATAGATTTGTTCGCTGCGACGCAGCGGTCCCTTAAATGGGGGCGGAAATGGCTTTGATTGCACTGTGCGCACAAGTACCATGACAGGAAGCGTCAATACCAGAAGTGGAGATACTGTGAACGACCGTCCGGGAGGCAACGCTTCAGACTCTGAAGCCGGCAGTGATGGCAAGTCCGACGCTGCTGTCTCTGGAGGCAGCGTCGATCCAGCCATGTTGGCGAGACTGATTCGCAAGCCGGGCCCGGCACCGGTGCACCTGTGGGATCCGCCCTACTGTGGAGAGATGGATCTGCGGATCACCCGGGACGGAAGCTGGATTCATGAAGGACGCCCCATCAGACGGGCGGCCCTGGTCAGGCTGTTTGCGTCGGTGCTTAAGAAGGAGGGGGAGCGCTTTTTTCTGGTTACGCCGGTGGAAAAGGTCGGCATCCAGGTGGAGGATTGCCCCTTCGTGGCAACCGGGGTCGACATCGCCGACCCCGGGCCGGAGCAGAAACTGATCTTTAGCCTGAATACCGGCGACCAGGCCGTTGTGGATGAAGCTCACCCACTTTCTGTTTCACAGGTGGCTGGCAGTGACGAACCGCACCCGATTGTGCATGTCCGGGATGGGCTCAATGCGTTGCTGACCCGCAGTGTGTTTTACCAGGTGGTGGCGGCCGGGGAAACCTGCTCGGAGGGTGGCGTAACCCGGCTGGAAATCCGCAGCTGCGGCGATGTTTTTGAACTGGGCCAGCTCTGACCGATTGCCACAATGGACTGGGCTGACCGGTCTGTGGGGGCCTGTGCAGCGGCTGCGGATGAAGCCCGCCTGGCCGGGCTTCAGGTTGACCTGTTGCGGCAAAAACGGCAAACTAGGCGCCTTTTTTTGGACCCCCTGAGTCTGGCAGCCTGCCAGGGAAATGGCTCGAACGTCCAGGCATCTCTTTCAATTCACTGGCTAAACTTTTGGAGAATCCATGAAGGTTCTTGTGGCAGTCAAGCGCGTCGTTGACGCGTATGTAAAAGTCCGCGTGAAATCGGACCACAGCGGTGTTGAACTGGCCAATGCCAAGATGGCGATCAACCCATTCTGCGAGATCGCCGTAGAAGAGGCTATCCGGCTCAAAGAGCAGGGCAAGGCTGACGAGGTTATCGCTGTCTCGATAGGGACTGCAGCGTCTCAGGAGCAGATTCGTACCGCTCTGGCGCTCGGTGCCGACCGGGGCATCCTGGTGGAGACTGAACAGGAAGCGCAACCGCTGAGTATCGCCAAAATTCTTAAGGGTATCGTCGAGAAGGAGGGCATTGACCTGGTGATCCTGGGCAAGCAGTCCATCGATACGGACAACAATCAGGTAGGCCAGATGCTGGCCGCACTGACCAACATGCCCCAGGGCACTTTCGCCTGTAAGGCCGAGCCCGGCGAAGGCACCATTAAAGTGACGCGGGAAATCGATGGCGGTGAGCAGACAGTAGAGTTGCAGTTGCCGGCAATCGTCACCACCGACCTGCGCCTCAATGAACCGCGTTATGCGTCCCTGCCCAACATCATGAAAGCCAAGAAGAAGCCTATCGATACGGTGAAACCGGAAGATTTTGGCGTCAGCATGGACGGAAAGATCAAGACTCTCAGTGTTGAACCGCCGCCGGAGCGCAGTGCCGGCATCAAGGTCGGATCGGTAGACGAGCTGGTCGAAAAGCTTCGATCCGAAGCCAAAGTAATATAAGGAGGGTGATGATGAGCGTTTTGGTGATTGCAGAGCATGATAACAGCACCCTGAAGAATGGCACGCTGAGTGCCATCACGGCGGGATTGCAACTGGCCGATTCGATCGACGTGTTGGTTGTCGGTGCCGGATGTCAGGCCGTGGCCGATACTGCCGCCTCTTTCCAGGGGGTCGCCCGGGTTATAGTGGCAGACAATCCGGCCCACGAACACCAGCTGGCGGAAAGTGTCGCCCCGGTTATAGCCGAAGTGGGCAAGGCGTACAGTCATGTGCTGGCCGCTGCCTCCACCACTGGTAAGAATGTCATGCCCAGGGCGGCTGCGCTGCTGGACGTCGGGCAGATTTCCGACATCATCGCCGTTAAATCCGCTGACACATTCGTGCGCCCCATTTATGCCGGCAATGCGATCGCTACGGTTCAGTCCGAAGATCCGATCAAGGTGATTACCGTGCGTACCACTGCCTTCGAGGAGGCCGGTTCCGGCGGCAGCGCTTCGATTGAAAGTTCTGAAGTGGTCGGGAGCCAGGAGCTGTCTCGTTTTGTCGGAGAGGAGTTATCCCAGTCCGAGAGGCCGGAACTGACCTCGGCTTCTATCGTGATTTCCGGTGGACGTGGTATGCAGAATGGAGAGAATTTTGCCCTGCTGGAGAAAGTGGCTGATAAGCTGGGTGCTGCCATTGGTGCTTCAAGAGCGGCTGTGGACGCTGGTTTCGTTCCCAACGACATGCAAGTGGGGCAGACCGGTAAGATCGTCGCGCCGGATCTTTATATCGCGGTAGGTATATCCGGGGCGATACAGCACCTGGCGGGTATGAAGGACTCCAAGGTTATTGTCGCTATCAACAAGGATGAGGAAGCGCCGATTTTCCAGGTGGCCGATTATGGCCTGGTGGCAGATCTGTTTCAGGCTCTGCCGGAGTTAGAGAGCAAACTTTAACCGTTAGCCAGGTTGGCCCTGGTGAGGGGCGGCCTGTCAGCGGGATACTGACCTGGCACGCCGCGTCAGTCCACAAGAAAGGCCGTAACCAGTCGCAGTAGATGCGAAGGTTACGGCATTTTTTTATCAGTCTGTCAGGGTGTTCAGTCCTGATCGGACCTGGACTGTTCCTGCAACTGCCGTTTGCGAATTTCCCGGGGATCGTTCGGTGCCCGTCCGACGTTGGCAGGCGGGTTCGCCGGGGTGCTGCTCTCCACCTTGGGAGTTGCCGGTGTTGCTGGCTTTTGTGGTGCTGCAGGTGCTTCAGCCTGTGGTTTTGCGGATTCGGCTGGTTGCG
This sequence comes from Gammaproteobacteria bacterium, assembly GCA_041395725.1. Classification (NCBI taxonomy): domain Bacteria; kingdom Pseudomonadati; phylum Pseudomonadota; class Gammaproteobacteria; species Gammaproteobacteria bacterium. Next base: position 3,721,214 of record JAWKZW010000001.1, read on the forward strand.
CAGGGGCTGGAGCTGAAGCCGGAGTCGGGGCCGGGGCCGGAGCTGGAGCCTGTCGTTGTTCAGCGTCCGCTTTAGGCGCCGAGCCACTCGTCAGGCCTTCTTCGACCGCGGCGTTAAACCTCTCATTACTGACCCGCTTCTCACCCCCGTTACGTTTGCGACGGGGCGGCCTGGCGGCCTTTGGCCGATCGCTGGCGGGCGTGGTCGCTTCATTACCTGCTTCATTGGCCGCTTCCTGATGCCTCGAACCCGGAGTCGGCGCCAGAAGAACCGTCTTGTCGCCACTGTCTGCTCCCGAAGGGGCGGGGTTTTCCGGCGTAGCGGTTTCAGCCGGCGATGGCTGTTCCGCAGCTGATCTGCGCTGTGGCTGGTCAGTTGGTTTGTCGGCTGGGGCCGACTCGGAACGGGCAGAAATGTCCTTTGTCACGGAGGCTGCCTCGTTCTCTGCGCCGGTGCCGCTCGCCTTTACTGATTCCTGTTGGGCGTTGCTGTCGGGCTGGCCGGCCGATGGCTTTACCGTGTCGTTTTCGCGGGTGCGTGAATGGCTGCCACGTCCCCGGTTATCCATTTCTACCACATTGCTGCTGTCGGCTTCGCCGGTGACAGGCGTGTTTTGCGACGCATCGACAGTGGCGACCTGGTCTTCCTGCGTCTCGCCGTCGGACTGCTCGGGCCTGGGGCCGCGCTGGCGCGGTGCGGTATTACGGGGCCGCTTGCCTGAAGGGCGGCGCCTTGGACCTTTGCGCTCGGTATCGTCGCCTGAAGGTTGCTGTTTATCTGCCCCTCTGCTGCGTGGTTCATCGGTGCGGGGGCTGTCAGGCTTACGCTGACGGTCTTTTTGCGGTTCCTGATCCCGCTTGCCGCGAGGCTGTCCATCCCGCTCACGAGTGCCGCGAGACTCATCCCGGGCCTCACCTGGCTTGCGCTTCCGTGGCCGTCTCTGCTCGCCTCGCTGATCGCTCTTGTTTTTGCTGTCGTCGCGGGAGCGAGAACGCTCTCCCTGGCGCGATGAAGAGCGAGCAGTTTTTGGTTCCGATTTAGCCGGAGTGGATTTCCTGGTTTCTTCGTCCGCTGCTTCCGAGCTCTTGAAGATTCCGAACAGGCTGGCCAGAAAACCTTTCTTGGGTGGTGGTTCCTTGCGTATCGGCGCGTTCGGAAGGGTGGGGGCCTGGACTGCCGGTTGCTCGACCTTATCGACTTTAGAGGACACCACAGGCGTATCGGCTTCTGATACTGAATCGACCTCGTAGACCTCGGACTTGCGATTCAGACCGGTGATCTCGTAGTGGGGGGTCTCCAGTTCCGGATTGGGCTCGATGACGATGCGGGTCTTGCTCTGGGTTTCTATTGCAGCCAGCGCGATCCGCTTTTCGTTCAGCAGGTAGGAGCTGACCACCAGCGGCACGATAGCCTTAACTTCCAGGCTTTTCTGCTTGTTGGCCTCTTCCTGCAGAATGCGCATGATAGACAGCGCCAGGGATTCAACATCCCTGATAGTGCCCTGGCCGTTACAACGGGGGCACACGATGGTGCTGGTTTCGCCAAGGGAAGGGCGTAAACGCTGCCGGGACATCTCCAGCAGGCCGAAGCGGGAAATTCTGCCAATCTGCACCCGGGCCCGATCGGCTTCCAGGGCTTCGCGCATGCGGTTTTCAACTTCCCGCTGATTGCGATTGGAACTCATGTCGATGAAATCAATCACCACCAGGCCGCCCATATCCCGCAGGCGTAATTGCCGGGCAATTTCATCGGCGGCTTCCAGGTTGGTGTTGAGGGCGGTTTCTTCAATGTCGGCACCGCGGGTGGCGCGGGACGAGTTGATATCGATGGATATCAGCGCCTCGGTTGGATCGATAACAATGGAGCCACCGGAAGGCAGTTTTACTTCCCGTTCGAAGGCACTCTCGATCTGCGATTCGATCTGGTAGTGATTGAACAGCGGCAGGCTTTCGTTGTAGAACTTGATGCGGTTCTCGTACTGGGGCATGACCTGACGGATAAAGGTGATCGCCTGATCATAGGCTTCCTTGGTATCCAGCAGCACCTCGCCAATTTCCCGGCGCAGGTAGTCCCGGATGGTACGGATGATAACGTTGCTTTCCGCGTACACCAGGAACGGAGCGGCCCGATCCTGGGTCGCTTCCTGGATCGATTTCCACAGCGCCAACAGGTAGTCCAGGTCCCACTGCAGTTCCTGCTGTTCTTTGCCTACGCCGGCAGTCCGTACTATCAGGCCCATGCCATCGGGAATGTTGAGACCCCGCAAGGCTTCACGGATCTCTGAACGTTCGTCACCCTCGATACGGCGCGAAATCCCCCCGGCCTTGGGGTTGTTGGGCATCAGCACCAGGTAACGGCCTGCCAGGCTGATGTAGGTGGTCAGGGCGGCACCTTTGTTGCCGCGCTCTTCTTTTTCCACCTGGACGATTACCTGGGTGCCTTCCGGGATCAGTTCCCTGGCCGGTGTGCGCTCACCTTTGATGACCGCGGGCTTGGCATAATACTCCTCGGCTATTTCTTTCAGAGGCAGAAAGCCGTGCCGCTCAGCGCCGAAGTCGACGAAGGCAGCTTCAAGGCTGGGTTCGACCCGGGTGATTTTGCCTTTGTAGATATTGGCTTTTTTCTGAACCCGGGTACGATTTTCGATGTCCAGGTCGTAAAGGCGCTGGCCATCAACCAGGGCGACTCGAAGTTCCTCTTCCTGAGTCGCGTTTATCAACATTCTTTTCATGAGCAATGCGTTCCGTTTAGGGCAGACATTGGTAACGGGAAGGAATGGCTGGACCGGCAGATTGCCGTCGGGCAGGTGCCCGGGCAGGAAAAGCAAACCATTTGTGTTCAACCGGTAGCCGGCGGGTTACGATGCAGCCCGCAGCCTGGTGGTCAATGACCGACCGGACCTGATCAATAACAAAGGCAGTGAGGAGGCTGTTGGAGTTTCAGCAGAATCCGGTCTGAACGTTGAACGTACTGCGTGTCCTGAACCGTTCGGTAGTGAATAAGCGCTGAGTAGCTCTGTTGTTATCCTTGTCATGCATTTGCCGGCCTGTCCTGTTCTGCCTTGTCAGTAGGAAGTCCGGTTGGATTTCCGACTTCGATCTGGAGCCTGGAATGAAAACAGTGGCTCGGATTCGAAGTTTGCTGCAGGCAGGTAAACAGGCCTTTCTGGTGAACATTGCTAAAATTAGTTTACTGGTTCTTCCTGGTAGATCCTCGCCGTGCTCCGAAACGATCGCTGTAGGGCGTCTGTTGTGTGTCGGGCAGGCGACTCATTAAATCCTGTTAACTGTCTGGTTATAGTAACCAGTCACCGGCTGTGCAGGTGACAATTTAAATTTACATTTGTATTTAACGTTTGAAACTTACTTAAAATTCAAAAGCTACTTCGTTCTTCGTTTTGTTCCTGATCTGTTTGAGCATCCGGACGCTCAATTCGAGGACCGTGATAAGCTCGGGTGTTACCAGCGCGTGTGGGCAGGTAACAGGTTGTCTGTTAAAACTGGCAGGTCGATCTGTCAGGCACCGGCCTGTCTTGAATCGATCGTGATACAGCCAGTGGCTCAATCCATGGTCTGGCGGATTACGCGTAAGTAACCCGCCGCCGGCCTGGTAAACAGGTTGGGCCGGTGGTTGGAGCCGCTCCGGTTCTGGACTTCAGTACCCCCATCCTAACGGATATCGATCGTCGTCTCTGAGACTTGAATCAGATCTGTGGAAGGTGACACTGCCTGCCGGATCAATTCACGGCCGAGCGTCCAGAACCTCGTAAGAATAGCAGCTCAGCCCCTTCAACTCAATAGGTTTGAGCGTGAAATTACAAATAAAACAAGGGGATGCGAGGCTTTCATGAAGCCATGAAGGCTACCGGACTGATTCCGGATGTCTCCTTGATTCTTAAATTTGTATGCGTTTACAATCCCTCCCTGCCGTGGCAACGTCTTCACAAGGGCACACGGCCCCGGGCGCACAAATTAGGCCAGCACGCCTATAAAATAATTCCATTAAAACAAGAGGTTGCCTTGTCTCTGTCGAGCGGTGGCCAATAATGAAGTTGTATACTTGATGACCATCTACTCGTACTGCCGGTTTACCGAGCTCGAAAAGAGCGAAGACTCCACCTCACTTGAATCATTGATCGACCGTGAAATGCTGAAGATCCGCACTTACTGTCTGCGTCAGCAGTGGTTTGTGACTGAGATCATCCACGATCTGGATGCCGCCTGGAATGAAGAGTTCTTCGAGCGTGAATCCGGCGGCCGCCTGCTGGAATTATTGCAGCCGGGGGACGTGGTCGTGACCAGCAGCCTGGAACGTATTTTCAGCTCCTGCCATGATGCGGTGACTACCATTGCCCTGTTCAAGGAGCGGGAGGTTGCGCTGCACATTGCGCCCCTCGGCGGCGACGTGACCGATTCCGCATTCACGGTGAATTTCGAGCGGGTGGGCCGGATGTTTTCCTCTCTCGAGAAACGTCGCTCAGCCGAGCGCATCAAACGGGTCAAGCAGCGCCAGCGTTCAAAAGGGCGCTACCTTGGAGGCAGCAGGCCTTTCGGCTACATGATTCACGAGAACGGTCGCCTGATCGAAAATCCCATGGAGCAGCGGGTGCTCAAGCGTATTCTGTTGCTGAAGCAGGAGGGCAAGTCGCTGCGGGCCATCTCGAAGGAAGTAAGTACCCCCATGGTGCCTGTGAGCTTTAAAACCGTACAGCGGCTCTTGCAACGTCACGGTTACTAGTTAAGATTCGGTGGTCTGGTAATCAGATCTTTCAATCCCGCCTCGGTACCACTGCCATGTTCAAGCCGGTACCCCTGTTCGTAGGGCTGCGCTACACCCGAACCAGGAAACGCAACATGCTCGTTTCCTTTGTATCGGTTATTTCCATGCTGGGGATCACCCTTGGCGTGCTGGCCATGATCGTGGTGCTGTCAGTAATCAACGGCTCCACCGCCGTGATGCGAACTGAGACGCTGAAATCGGTGCCCCATGTGATCGTCGGCTTCGACGAAAGCGCCACTGACTGGCAAAGCCTGGCGGCCGGGATCACTGCCGACCCGGACGTGGTTGCGGCGGCTCCGTTTCTGGCCGGTGAGGCCTGGATTCGTCATCAGGGCCGCGATCGCTTTGTAAGCCTGCGTGGTGTCGATCCGCGGGCCGAGCTGGCTGTCATGGACAACCCGGGGTCGCAGTTGAGCGACTTGATGGTGGCGCTGGAAGGGGCCGGGAATGGCCTGGTGCTGGGCACCAGGCTGGCCAGGGAGCTCGGGATATTCACCAGCCAGACTCTCAGCGTTACCCCGTTACGCAGCCTGCTGGGCCGATCCCTGGACGAGGCCAAGGGGTTTGAGGTTCTTGGCGCCGCCGATTTTGGCTTCTATGGTAATGACAGCGTGGCCCTGATCCGCCTGGATCAGGCGCGGGAGTTGTTCTCGAATCAGCCGGTACAGTTGCGGTTACGGGTCACCGATGTGTTCGATGCCGCATTAATCGCCGAGCGGGCCGCGTCCGACGCGCTGGAGGCGGAAAACTTGCGGATTGTGCCATGGAATGAGAGTCAAAGCAGTCTCTTCGATGCCCTGCGCATGGAAAAAATGCTCACCGGTTTCATGCTGCTGATGATCGTGCTGATCGGTGCGGTGAACATCGTCTCGACACTGGTAATGGTTGTCGCCGACAAGAGTTCCGATATCGCTATTCTGCGCACCATGGGTGCCGGCAAGTGGTCGATCATGGGTATCTTTATTGTGCAGGGGAGTCTGGCCGGGCTGCTGGGAGTGGGGCTTGGTACCCTGTTGGGGGTCTTGATCACCCTCAACCTTGCCTCCATCAGCGCCGCCTTTGAGAACCTGATCAACAGCGTGCTGGCACCGGAACGGCTGTACATGATTTCCTATTTGCGAACCGAACTGATCTGGTCCGATGTGGCGGTCATCGCCTGTGCCGCGCTGGTGATCAGTTTTCTGGCGACACTGTATCCGGCCTATCGGGCTGCCAGGGTCCAGCCAGCGGAGGTGCTGAGGTATGAATAACGTGGTAGATGACGATCTTAAGCAGCGTCATAAGGGCACGCCAGTCCTGCAATGCCGGCACCTCAAAAAAATCTACTCGGAAGGCCCTGGTCAGGTGCAGGTACTGTCCGACGTCAATCTGACTGTCTACCCCGGTGAACGGCTGGCCATTGTGGGTAGCTCGGGTTCGGGTAAAACGACGCTGTTGAACCTGCTGGGCGGGCTGGACACACCCACTTCGGGTGAGGTGATCGTAGCGGGTAAAAATGCCGCCGCTCTTAACGAAACAGAGCGGGGTCGATTAAGAAACCGCTACCTGGGTTTCGTGTACCAGTTTCACCACCTGTTGGGCGAATTTACCGCCCTCGAAAATGTGGCCATGCCGCTGTTGATCGCTAAAATGGACAGCCGTGAGGCCCAGCGGCTGTCCCGGGACATGCTGGCCAGGGTAGGTCTCGCCGACCGGTTGGAGCATAAACCCAGTGAGCTGTCCGGGGGTGAGAGGCAGCGGGTTGCCATTGCCCGGGCTTTGGTCACCGACCCTCGCTGTGTGCTGCTCGATGAACCGACCGGCAACCTGGATCGTCACACCGCCCGTGAAATTCAGGCGTTGATGCAGGAGCTCAACAGGACGCTGGCCACCAGTTTTATTGTGGTTACCCACGACGAGGAACTGGCTGCGGCCATGGATCGCAGGCTCCTGCTGCGTGACGGCGAGTTGCGCGAGCATGAGTAAAGGCGATTCATTCTGGCTGGCGCGTTTTATCGCTACCCGTTATATCAGCGTCGGCAAGCGCAGCCAGCTGGTGTCTTTCATGTCGGCGATTTCCATTTTCGGGCTGGCACTCGGCGTCACCATTCTGATCACCGTTCTTTCTGTAATGAATGGTTTTGATCGAGAGGTCAGAGAGAATATTCTTGGCATACTGCCGCATATCACTCTTTCGACTCAGGAAAACTTCGACCTGCAGCGCTGGCAGGAAATGGAACATATGGTTCTGAGGCGGTCTGACGTGGAGGCTGTGGCCCCGCTGATCGAGCGGACCGGCATTGTTTCCACGGATCGCTTCAGCAAAGGCGTACTGGTTAATGGCATAGATGCACAACGTGAGCAGAGCATCTCGTTACTGGACCAGTTTATGGTCAGCGGTTCCCTGAACGGCCTGAGCAGCGAGCGCTGGGGTGTGGTCGTCGGCCAGACACTGGCGACCAACCTGGGGGTGGGGGTCGGCGACAAGCTGGATCTGTTTTCTCTGGCGGTCAATATCAATCCACTGACACCGCTGCCTTCTTACCGGGCCTTCACCGTAGTGGGGATCTACCGGGTGGGAACCCTGGAGCTGGACAGCGAACTTGCCGTCATCAACATCGATGCTGCCCGGGTCCTGTTCAAGTTAAGAAATCCGTACACCGGGTTAAGGGTCAGGTTGCAGGATGTGCTGACGGCCGACCAGGTGCGTCTCGAATTGCAGCCGCAAATGCCGGACGGTGTGCAGCTGACAACGTGGACCCAGCTGTTCGGCAGTAATTATGAAAACATTCTTTTCTCGCGGACCATTGTAGGGCTGATGCTGTGGCTGCTGGTGGCGGTGGCGGCATTCAATCTGGTGGTCAGTCTGATCATGGTGGTGCGGGACAAGCGCTCCGATATTGCCATTCTCAGAACCATGGGAGCGAGCCCGGCCACCATCGGGCGCATCTTCATGCTGCAGGGTTTCATGGTCGGTGTGATCGGCGTCGGCATCGGCCTGGTCCTGGGAGTCCTGCTGGCGTTGGGAGTAGGGGATTTCGCCGAACTGCTGGAATCCTGGCTGGGCTTTCAGTTGCTCAATGCCGAGGTTTATCCGATCGATTTCCTGCCTTCGGAAATCAAGGTGTCGGACCTGGTCGGCATCTCAGTGGGAGTCTTGCTGCTGTCCATGGCAGCTGCCCTCTATCCGGCCAGACGGGCTGCGGCGGTGCAGCCTGCTGAGGCCCTGCGAACCGAGTAAGCCAGAGCGCTAAGGAAAGTGACTCGGGTAACGGGTTCCGACTCTCGGATCAGGCTTGAAGTCACCTCTGTCCCGTTGCGAAAGCTGCCTCATCGCGTCGCGCAATAGTCCGTGGATGTTGCGTTCAGGGTGAAATCCGAAAAGCAATCACAGAGTTGCCCGATCCCTAACCGGGCGGCGCAGCAGCGCGCTGCCATCAGAATTCCGCAGATTGTGGCGCAGGGCTGAAGCCGGGACTAGGCTGTGGATATCGTTATCAGGCAGGGGCGCTCCCGATGCGGACGGGGATGTCGGCTTTCGTGCTGGGCATAATCACAGTAGCGTTCTGGCCACGCCTGCCCGCCTGGCAACCACTGGTGGCAGCGGGGCTGTTGCTCATTCTGGCCAGCGGCGTCAGCCTGCGCTGGGGCACGTCCCTGCCACCCGCTCTGGCACTGCTGCTGCGCTGCGCCGGTCTGCTGATGCTGGGAATGGGGTGGCATACAGGCGTCGCCCAACAGCAGTTGGGCCGCACACTGCCTGCCAGTCTGGAAGGACAGGACATCCTGGTCAGCGGCTATATCGCCAGCCTGCCGGAGGCACGGCCCGGTGGTCAGGGGTTTCAGTTCAGGCTGGAAAGCGGCCCAACCGATTTCGGGCGCGGCAGGATTCTGTTGAACTCCTACGGCAGCGAGGTTTATCAGGCCGGGCAGGTCTGGCAGTTGAAAGTCCGCCTGCAACGCCCCCACGGTTTTGCCAATCCGGCGACGTTTGACTATGAGGCCTGGCTGTTCCAGCAGGGCATCAGTGCCAGGGGTTACATCCGGGACGATCCTGAAAACCGTTACCTGGGAACTGATCGGATCACCTTGACCCGGTGGCGTGCGGCACTGCGGGACAGACTGTTGGCGGTCACAGCGCAGCTGCAGTTTCAAGGCTTGTTTCTGGCTTTGTCGCTGGGAGACCGCGCCGGCCTGCCGGACGCCCAGTGGGAGCTGTTCAGCCAGACCGGCACCAATCATCTGGTGGTCATTTCCGGCCTGCACGTGGCCCTGGTGGCGGGCTTCTGCGCCTTCCTGGCGGGGCGCCTCTGGCGCTGCAGCGAGACGCTTCTGTACTGGCTGCCGGCACAACAGGCCGCGGCCCTGGCCGCCATGGTCGGGGCTCTGGTTTACAGCCTGCTGGCCGGCTTTGCGCTGCCCACCCAGCGGGCCCTGATTATGGTTTGTGTATTTATGCTGGCACGGCTGCTGAGTGTGCAGAGTTCACCGGCGTTCTCACTGCTGCTCGCGGCTCTGCTGGTCCTGTTGCTTGATCCGCTGGCGGTCACGGGGGCAGGGTTCTGGTTATCCTTTGTGGCCGTGGCAGTCCTGCTCCTGGTCTTTACCGGCGTGCCGATTGCCCGCCACAGCAGAACCCGCCGGGCCTGGCAGACCCTGGTGTTACCCCAGCTGGTGGTGCTGCCGGGACTGCTGGTGCCGCTGGGACTCTGGACTGGCGGTATCTCCCTGCTGGCGCCGGTGGCAAACCTGCTGGCGATTCCGGTGGTGAGCTGGGCGCTGGTGCCCCTGTGTATGCTGGGCAGCCTGCTGGCAGTCATCTGGCCTCCCGCTGCCCAGGCAGTCTTTCAGTTGGCTGACCTGGTGGCGACCCTGCTGCTGGCCTGGTTGCAAGGGCTGGTGGCGCTGGTGCCATTCGGTACCTCCTGGCCGGTCAATCGCCTGGGGGTTCTGGGCACGCTGAGCGCGGCCGGCGGAGCTGCCCTGTGGCTGCTGCCCTGGCGCCGCGGCGCCCGGGTGCTGGCAGGCTTCCTGTTGCTGCCGTTTCTCTGGCCGGGGCGACCGGGCCCGGCACAGCCACAGCTGGCTGTGCACGTGCTGGATGTCGGGCAGGGACTGGCGGTTATTGTTCGCACCCCCGGGAACAGCCTGGTCTATGACAGCGGTCCACTTTATCCCAGCGGTTTCGACAGCGGCGTCGCGCTGGTTGTGCCGGTACTGCGTAGCTTCGGCATCGATACGGTGGATCGGCTCATAATCAGCCATGGCGACAACGATCATGCCGGGGGCGCGCGGGGATTGCTGGCGACGTTACCTGTGGGTGATGTGCTGGTCGGCGAGACGCTGACTGAATTGCCCGGCCGCACAAGTCCCTGTGTAAAAGGACAGCAGTGGCGCTGGGAGCGGGTTCAGTTCCGGATTCTGCATCCGGAGCCTGGCGGTGCCCGGCACGGAAACAACAGCTCCTGTGTATTGGAGATCCAGGTGGATGACCTGCGCATCCTGCTGCCGGGTGATGTGGACGCGGCTGTGGAGCGCCAGTTGCTGGCCGGTGACGCCGGGCTGGACGAAGTTACCGTTCTGGTCTCTGCCCACCATGGCAGTAACACCTCGTCCAGCTGGACATTTCTGGCGGCCACCCGCCCGGACCTGGTTGTCCACTCGGCGGGTTATGGCAATCAGTTCGGTCACCCCACGGCGAAAGTGCGTGACCGGATCGACACCCTTGGCATTGCGCAGTTGCTGACGGCAGAGCAGGGTATGATCAGCCTGTATTATGCAAGTCCGGGCCAGGCGCTTGAAGTGCTGCGGTACCGGGATCAGCGTCAGCGTTACTGGCACTGGTCAGATATCCCGAAATGAGGCCGATACTAATTCCTGGCATTCTTTCAGCAGAAATCCGCAGTGTGAATTCCCGCAAGGAATCCGGGCGGCGATGGGAATATGGTAAAGTATCGCGCGTAACAGCAGGAGAAACAGTGTGATTGAGTTAATTCGGGCAGGTGGGTGGCTCATGGTGCCCATCATTCTTTGTTCGGTGCTGGCCATAGCGATAGTGATCGAACGGTTCTGGACCCTCAGTGCGGCCCGCATAACCCCCAAGTATGTACTGGCCCAGGTCTGGACCTGGATCAAAAACAATCAATTGGACTCCGCCAGGCTGCGCGAGTTGCGGGTGTCCTCGCCACTGGGACAGATCCTCGCCACCGGGCTGGTCAACTCCAAGTACGGCCGGGCCGCCATGATCGAGAGCATCGAGCAGACAGCGGCGCAAGTGGTGCACGACATGGAGCGCTACCTGAACACCCTTGGTACCATCGCGGCCATTACACCACTGCTGGGGCTGCTGGGAACCGTAGTCGGCATGATTCGCGTGTTCAGTGAGATCATGTTGCAGGGTACCGGCAACGCGAGTGCTCTGGCGGGTGGTATTTCCGAAGCCCTGATTTCCACCGCGGCAGGCCTGTCGGTGGCAATTCCCACCTACATGTTTCACCGCTATTTCATCCGCAAGGTGGACAGCCTTGTCCTCAGCCTGGAGCAGGAATCCATCAAGCTGGTGGATGCCTTGCACACGGATCGTACCGTTGAGGTAAAAGAGAGCTATTCGTGAAGTTCAAGCGTAAAATCCGCGAAGAGTTACCCATCAACATAACGCCACTGATCGATGTGGTGTTTCTGTTGTTGATTTTCTTTATGGTGACCACAACCTTTACCCGGGAAACCCGGCTGATGGTTAATCTGCCCGAAGCGGACGCGACGCCGTCAGAAGCGCTGCCCGATCAGGTTGAGATTACAGTCAGTCGCAATGGCACCTACACCATCAACGGGCGACCATTGGTCAATTCAGAAATAGCGACGCTGATGCAGGGACTGGAACAGGCTACACAGAGCGACAGATCGGTCCCCATCCTATTAATCGCCGATGCGGAAGCAACCCATCAATCTGTGGTTACCGCCATGGACGGGATAGGTCAGCTGGGGTTTACCCGGTTGAGTATCGCCACCCAGCGGCCCAACGATTCGGAAGACAGCACTGAAACGCAATAACAGGCACCCAGTCGGTGAGTAAAAGAGCCAAAACAAAGCTGGACCGACAAGTTCGATTCAAAGACAGCTGGATACTTTACCGGCGCTTGCTGCGCTACGTGAAGCCACATCTGTTGGCCTTCGAGCTGAGTATAGTGGGCTACCTGATCTTCGCTGCGACCTCTGTCGCCACCGCCCAATGGCTGGGGTGGACCGTGGACGCCATTGAATCCCAGAACTACGAGCAACTCAGAATCCTCAGCCCGGTGCTGTGTGTCGTGATTGTGCTGGTGCGCGGTGTAGGCGGCATTATGGGCAGCTACGGCATCGCTCATGTGTCCAATCACGTGGTGCACCGGGTGCGCTGTGAAATGATCCAGCACCTGATGAACCTGCCGGTCAGTTACTTCGACAAGAGCACCTCGGGTCGCCTGGTTTCCAAAGTGACTTACGACGTGACTCAGATCACTGGTGCCGCCAGTAACGCGCTGACAGTGGTGCTGCGGGAAGGGCTCACGGTCGTCGGCCTGATGGTGGCCCTGCTGGTTACCGATTGGAAGCTGAGCATGACATTTCTGGTGGTGGCTCCGGTTGTCGGCCTGACCGTGTCCGCGGCCGCAAAGCGCTTTCGCAAATACAGCACCAAGATGCAGGACTCCATGGGCAATGTGACCCAGATTACCAATGAGACAGTCCGGGGCCATCGGGTGGTACGCACCTTCGGCGCCAAGAATTTTGTTACCGATAAATTCAGTCGGGCGAGCGAGCGCAATCGCAAGCAGAACATGCAGATGACACTGACCCAGTCTATCAGCACACCCCTGATTCAATTGTTTGTGGCCATTGCCATGGCGGTGCTGATCTGGCTGGCCATGTCGCCGGAATTCTTTGCCGACAAGTCGGCGGGCGATTTCGTCGCTTTTCTGACCATGGCCGGCTTGCTGGCTAAACCTATCCGGCAGCTTTCCCAGGTGAATTCTGTCGTACAGCGGGGCTTGGCCGCGGCTGAAAGTATTTTCGGCCTGCTGGACGAGGAGAGTGAAAAGGACCGTGGTGACTACCGTGTGGAGCGGGCTCAGGGCGCTCTGGAATTTCGTAACGTCAAGTTTTCCTATGGCCGCGACATGGTGGCGCTGCACGACATCTCGTTCAAGGTGGAGCCGGGCCAGGTGATCGCCCTGGTCGGAAAGTCGGGCAGCGGCAAGTCTACACTGGTCAGTCTGATACCCCGTTTCTATGATTGTGATGAGGGGCAGATTCTGCTGGATGACGTGCCGATATCCGCTTATGCCCTTGGCGATCTGCGCCGGCAGATCTCCCTGGTAACCCAGCAGGTGGTGCTGTTCAATGCCACGGTTGCCGAAAACATCGCCTACGGCACGCTGGACAGCATGGAGCGGCAGAAGGTACTCGAAGCGGCGAAGAACGCCCACGCCATGGAATTCATCGCCAAGCTGCCGGAGGGCATCGATACCGAAGTGGGCGATGAGGCCGGTCAATTGTCCGGCGGCCAGCGACAGCGTATCGCCATCGCCCGGGCGCTGCTGAAGGATGCACCACTGCTGATTCTGGATGAGGCCACCTCGGCGCTCGATTCCGAATCCGAGCAAGAGATTCAGAAAGCACTCAAGACCCTGATAAAGGGACGCACCACCATTGTTATTGCTCATCGTCTGTCAACTATAGAAAATGCCGACCAGATTCTGGTGATGGATGAAGGCCGTATTATTGAGTGCGGGACCCATAGCGAGCTGCTTGCACTGGGCCGGCAATACGCGAAGCTGCATCGCATGCAGTTTTCGGATACGGCAGAAAGGAAGTAATGATGCGCGCGTTGGAACAGGCATGGTATCAAAAGGCAGGCTGGTTGATGCTGTTGTGGCCGTTCTCTGTCGTGTTCCGGTCGCTGGCAGCAATCAGGCGCCTTTACCACAGCGCGGCGGCACGGACCAATCCAACACCGGTACCGGTTATCGTGGTAGGCAATATTTCTGTGGGTGGCACCGGTAAAACCCCGTTCATAATCACTCTCGGGCAGGCACTGAAAAAGGCGGGCCTGAAGCCCGGCGTGATCAGTCGCGGATACCTGGGGAAGGCGCCAGATTACCCCTTTTTGGTAAAAAGCGATTCCAGTGTTGATGAGGTGGGAGACGAGGCGCTGCTTATTGCCCGGGTGCTGGATTGCCCGATGGTCGTCGACCCTGATCGGGTGCGGGCGCTGGAAAAAATCTGCACCGACTATCAATGCGATGTAGTGCTCAGTGATGATGGTCTGCAGCATTATGCGTTGCCAAGAGACCTGGAGGTCGTGGTGGTTGACGGCGAGCGGCTGTTTGGCAATGGGCTGTGTCTGCCTGCGGGGCCCTTGCGGGAGCCGGTCAGCCGGCTTGATTCAGTTCCGTATCTCTTTATCAACGGTGAACCCAATCGAGACAAGGTGCCGCCACAACTGGCCCGCGCGCACCCGATACATCTGGAAGCCACCAGCCTGATCAACCTGCATACCGGGGCAAAGAAGCCGTTCAAGGCCGCGCCATTCAACATCGGCACCAGGGTTCATGCGGTAACCGGAATCGGCAACCCCAATCGTTTTTTCAAGCTGTTATCAACCCTGCCGTACGAGGTGCGACGTCACGATTTCCCGGATCACCACCCATTCAGTGCCGAGGATTTCGAGGCGCTGGCAATTGATGAGCGTCACCCGGTCGTAATGACACAGAAGGATGCGGTAAAATGCGAGGAATTCGCCGGCCCCAATTACTGGTACCTGGCCGTGGAGATGAAACTGCCCGGGCAGGTGCTCACGCAACTGGTGAACGATATTCAGCGGCTGGTCAGCGAGAAGCAGCAGTCTCCCGCAGCGGTAGAGAAACTTTAACCAAAACCAAGCGAGTAGCTGGATTGTCCCTATGAGTCTTGATCACAAATTACTGGGAGTTCTGGTTTGCCCGATCTGCAAGGGCGAACTGATTTACGACCGTGAGGCAGCAGAATTGATCTGCCGACCCGACCGGCTTGCCTATCCCATTCGCGACGATATACCGGTGATGCTGAGCGATGAAGCCCGGCCTCTGAGCGAACAAGAATACGAGAAATACCAGTGAAATTTACCGTTGTTATTCCGGCCCGGTTCGGTGCCACCCGTCTACCCGGCAAGCCGCTGATGGATCTTAATGGCAAACCGATGGTGCAACATGTTTACGAGCGGGCGCTGGCAAGTGATGCCCACGGGGTTTATGTGGCCACCGATGATGAGCGAATACAGGCGGCAGTCGAGGCCTTCGGCGGCCAGGTGCTGATGACCGGGAGCGAGCACCGGTCCGGAACCGATCGCATTCATGAAGTGGCTGTCAGGCTGGGGCTGGACGACGATGAAATCATGGTCAATGTGCAGGGCGACGAGCCCCTGATTCCACCCGCGGCGATCAACCAGGTAGCAGCAAACCTGGTTCACAATCCCCAGGCAGGCATCGCCTCACTCTACGAAACGGTGTCGGACCAGGGGGAAATCAATGATCCCCATGCGGTAAAAGTGGTGGTGGACAGCGAGGGTTTCGCCCTGTATTTCAGCCGCGCCACCATTCCTTACGGTAGCAGCGTGCTGGCGAAGAACTGCCTGCGCCACATCGGCATCTACGGTTACCGGGTTCAGACCCTCAAGCATTTTGTTGCCTGGCCGCCAGGACAGCTGGAAGTGCAGGAAAAGCTGGAACAACTGCGGGCGCTCTATAACGGTGTAAAGATACACATGGCGCCTGCCTGCCAGAAGGTGCCCGGAGGCATCGACACCGAACGGGATCTGCAGATTGTGCGTAAACTGCTGGCCGAGATCGGTCCGGCCATATCATGAGCGAGGGTCAGTTCCCCCTGAACAGTCAGGATGGCAAAGTACGGGTGTTGATGGTGTGCCTCGGCAATATCTGCCGCTCGCCGACTGCCCACGGTGTTTTTCAACGGCGGTTAGAGAAGCGAGCCCTGCAGGACAGGATTCTGGTTGATTCGGCGGGTACCGGGAGCTGGCATATCGGTTCGTCGCCGGATCGTAGAGCCGCGGCGGCAGCCGCGGGGCGAGGGTACACGCTGGAGCACCTGAAGGCGCGGCAGGTGGAAGATGCTGATTTCTATCAGTTTGATTACCTGCTGGCCATGGACCACGACAACCTGGCCGCGCTGGAAGCAAAACGGCCCCATAACACGGATTGCCACATCGAGCTGTTATTGGAATATTCCGACCGTAACGAGCGCGCCGTGCCGGATCCTTATTACAGCGGCGGCGACGGGTTCGAGCTGGTGCTGGATATGGTCGAGGAGGCGTCGGAGCGGCTTCTGGATGCACTGGTCAATCGCCACCTGAGCGTCTGACCCGGCCAGTCTGGCGCACCAGACGGAGCCTCCTGACCGCGACCTGGGACTACCGCGAAACATGCAGATTCTCACGGATTTTGATCTCACCCCCTACAACACGTTTGCCGTGTCCTGCCGGGCTTACGCCTTCTGCGAGGTATTCGACAGCAGCAGCCTGCGGCGGGCGCTGGACTATGCCAGCGCCGAGAGTCTGCCGGTACTGGTGCTCGGCGGCGGCAGCAACGTTCTGTTCAGTGACGACTACCCGGGCCTGGTCATAAGGATGGGGATCCCCGGCATCGAGCTGATCGAGGAGGACGGAGATCAGGTGCAGGTGCGGGCAGGAGCCGGTGAAAACTGGCATCAGCTGGTCATGCATTGCCTTATAAATGGCTTCTATGGCCTTGAAAATATGGTATTAATTCCTGGTACGACCGGCGCAGCTCCGATCCAGAACATCGGTGCCTACGGGGTTGAGCTGTCCCGCTTTCTGGTCAATCTGACTGCCCTTGAAGTCAATTCCGGCGAACTCTGGACCTTCGACAGGGAGGCCTGTCAGTTCGGCTACCGGGACAGCGTTTTCAAACACTGCCGACCCGGGGAACTGATCATAACGTCCGTCACACTGCAGTTGAGCCGCACAGCCGCCCCGGAGACTGGCTATCAGGCCTTGCAGGAAGAACTGCAACGCCGGCAGGCCGGCACCGAGCCTGATCCGCTGCTGGTCGCCCAGGCCGTGATGGCGATCCGCCAGAGCAAGCTGCCGGATCCGGCGCTGTTACCTAACTGCGGCAGTTTCTTTAAAAACCCGGTAGTCGACGAGGCAACCTGTCAGGCGCTGGAAGGCCGGTTCGGTGAGGTACCGGTTTTCCCGCTACCGGAGCAGCCAGGCTACGTGAAAGTTCCCGCGGCCTGGTTGCTGGATCGGGCAGGCTGGAAGGGGCAGCGGCGCGGCGCGGCCGGGGTACACCGCAATCAGGCGGTGGTGCTGGTCAACTACGGGGGTGCCACTGGCGCCGAGTTACTGGCGCTCGCCAGGGATATGCAGCGGTCCGTGGCCGAGGAGTATGGTATTTCCCTGGAACCTGAAGTACGTATCATCTGATGAATCAGAAGCAGAAGTCTCTGAAGGCCAGAGCATTGCGGTAATTAATCAGCAGCTCCTTAAGGCATCAGGGGAAATTACCGATAGTAAGGAAGTGCCATTGAAATTGTCTGTTGCCCTGTGGCGTGCTACTGTCTGAGATCGTCGGAGTATCGACTAATCCCGGGTCGTGGTCCGGAACGCCGGGAGCAGTGCAGGGAACGGAACGGTGTCGGCAAGGCAGGGATGTCGTGTTTATAACAACGATTAAAACCCTCGGGAAAAACCATGCAAACAACTGAATCTAGTGACGAAATGCAGGAACCTGCGCGTATCAGAGTGCTGCTGGTCGATGACCACAAACTGCTGACCCAGGGCATAGCCCGCCTGCTTGGCGATGAGCCCGACATGGAAGTGGCCGGCTGCGCCGAGAGCGGCGAACAGGCACTGGAAATGCTCGCTACCATGCTGCCCGATGTGATCCTGATGGACGTTAAAATGCCCGGGATCGGTGGTATTGAGGCGACTCAGCGGATCATCGATCTGAATCCACTGGCGCGTGTGGTCGGTATGTCCTCCATTGACGTGGGGGTCATTCCCTCCCGTATGCTGGCGGCAGGCGCCCGGGCCTTTATTACCAAGAGTGGCGGTGTCGACGAACTACTGCACGCTATCCGCAAGGTACACGCGGGTCAGCACTACGTGACTCCTTCGGTAGCCACCAAGCTCGGTACCGATCCTTTTGCCAAGAAGAGTCGTGGCGGGATACGCCGGAAGATCCTGTTCGACCGGCTGTCCAAGCGGGAGCTGCAGATTGCCATGGCGCTGTCGGACGGCAGTAAGGTGAGTGCGATTGCCGAACTGCTGAACATCAGCCCCAAAACCGTGTATACCTATCGCTACCGCATCTTCGATAAACTGGGGATCAAGAGCGACGTGGAATTGACCATCCTCGCCATGAAGAACGGCGTGTGTGAAACCTCAGAGGACTATATCGAGTACGGCCAGCAACGCCAGCTGGGCTGAATGTCGAGTACCGAGCAGGGCTCCCGGTTGTTCACGACCGGGAGCCTTTTTGTTTCTGACGTATAATTCTCAGACCAGGACTTTGACAGACCCCGTGCCTGACGCCACGGGTTCAATCCAGCAGATGTTTGACTGATTCAGCCCCATGCCCGAAACGCCGCCAGCACACACCTTCGACCCCAAGGCTTTCCTGCGCACCCTGACGTCGCGACCCGGGGTATACAGGATGCTGGATGGGGATGGCAAAGTGCTGTACGTGGGAAAGGCCCGCAACCTGAAGAATCGGGTCGGCAGTTATTTCCGGGCCAGCGGCCTGACGACCAAAACCATGGCCATGGTCGACAAGGTGGCGGACATCGAGGTCACTATCACCGCCAGCGAGACCGAGGCACTGCTGCTGGAGCAGAGTCTCATCAAAACCCACCGCCCGGCCTACAACATCCAGTTGCGGGATGACAAATCCTACCCCTACATCCTGCTGACCGATTACGAGCAGTACCCACGGCTGGCCTTCTACCGGGGCAGCCGCAAGCGCAAGGGCTCACTGTACGGGCCCTACCCAAGCGCCCACGCCACCCGGGATACCCTGCAGATTCTGCAGAAAGTTTTCCGGGTGCGACAGTGTGAGGACAGCTATTTCAAAAACCGCTCCCGACCGTGTCTGCAATACCAGATCGAGCGTTGCACAGGCCCCTGTGTCGGGCTGATCAGCCCTGAAGATTACGCCCGGGATGTGCATTACTCGAAGATGTTCCTGGAGGGCAAGAGCAATGCACTGACGCGGGAGCTGTCAGAAAGTATGGAAAAGGCTGCCGAGGCGCTGGATTTTGAAAGAGCGGCGCGCCTGCGGGACCAGATCATAGACCTGCGACGGATCCAGGAGCAGCAGCATGTGGCCAACCAGGGAGCCGATGCCGATATTCTGGCAGCGTCCATTCAGTCGCCTTATTGCTGTGTCCACGTGATTTATGCGCGCGGTGGTCGAATCATCGGCAGCAAAAATTTTTATCCTAAAATCAAATTAGTAGAAAACGAAGCTCAGCTCATTTCTGAGTTTATCGGGCAATACTACCTGCGCGACCCTCAGTCCGGGCGAGCCCTGAACATTCCGGCGGAGCTGATCGTCAGCCACCCACCGGAAGACCGTCAGCAGCTGGCGGACGCGCTGGGCTATTGCGCCTCACGGAAGGTGAAAGTGATTCACCAGGTGCGTGGGCACCGGGCACGCTGGCTGGAGCTTGCCACCACCAATGCTGCCGCGGCATTGAGCAGTTATGTCAGCAACAAGCAGAATCTGCAGCAGCGCTTCCAGTTGCTGCAGGACGCCCTGAAACTGTCGGAAGTGCCTGAGCGGATCGAGTGCTTCGATATCAGCCACACCGGCGGCGAGAAAACTGTCGCCTCCTGTGTGGTCTTCGACGTCAATGGCCCGGTCAAGGCGGACTACCGGCGCTTCAACATCAGCGACGTGACCCCGGGCGACGACTACGGGGCCATGCTGCAGGCCCTGGACCGGCGTTTCGCCCGCCTGGCCAAGGGGGAGGCGGGGGGCATGGGCAAAGTACCCGACATCCTGCTGATCGACGGCGGCAAGGGGCAGCTGAAGATGGCCCTGGAAGCACTGGAGAAATTTCAGCTTCCCGGCATTACCCTGTTAGGCATTGCCAAAGGCATAAGCCGCCGGGCAGGGCAGGAAACCCTTTACCTCGCCGACAGCCAGGGCTACCTGAAAGAGGTGGCGCTGGTCACCGACTCGGCCGCACTGCACCTGCTGCAGCAGGTGCGGGATGAGGCGCATCGGTTCGCCATAACCGGCCACCGGGCCCGCCGGGAAAAAGCCCGGCGCCAGTCCAGTCTGGAGGAGATCCCCGGTCTGGGCCCGAAACGGCGCCGCGATCTGCTCAAACATTTCGGCGGACAGCAGGGTATTCAGCGCGCCAGTGAGGGGGACCTGGCCAAGGTACACGGCATCAGCAGAAAACTGGCAACAACCATCTATAGCCACCTGCATAATGACTAGGCATAATCTCATTCCATGTTCAATCTGGCCAACACAGTCACGCTGATTCGAGTCGCCCTGGTTCCGGTAGTGGTGGTGCTGTACCTCGCTCAGTTCCCGGGACACTACCTCTGGGCCGCCGGGGTATTCACCGCGGCCAGCATCAGCGACTGGCTGGACGGTTACCTGGCCCGTAAGCTGAATCAGACCTCGGCCTTTGGGGCCTTCCTGGACCCGGTGGCGGACAAGCTGCTGGTCGTGCTGACCCTGGTACTGCTGGTTGCCAACTATGCCACCGCCTGGTTCATACTGCCGGTCAGTATCATTGTCGGCCGCGAGATCCTGGTGTCCGCCCTGCGGGAATGGATGGCCAGCCGGGGGCAGCGTGATGCTGTGGCGGTGGCATTTGCCGGCAAGGTAAAAACCACGGTGCAGATGATCGCCATCATTATTCTGCTGGCCAGTGACCCGGCGGGACCGGTGCTGTACTGGCAGGCCGGTTATGTCCTTATTTACCTGGCCGCCGCCCTAAGTCTTTATTCCATGGCGATTTATTTTCGCGGCGCCTGGCCACATCTCGGTTCTGAGTCGGATAAAAACGAGGGTGCGGGCTGACCCCGTCACAAACTGCAACTTATGACTGCAAAGTATCTTGACTTCAAAGGCTTACGCAGTAGAATAGGCGCCCTTGATAAAGCGGGAATAGCTCAGTTGGTAGAGCACGACCTTGCCAAGGTCGGGGTCGCGAGTTCGAATCTCGTTTCCCGCTCCAATTCCACCACCCATCTCAGCCAGCAGGATCCTTTCTCATGAATGGTAGCCAGGTCAGAAACATTGGCCGGGGCTGAACGATGGGTTGTAATCGCGCTTCAATAAGCGGGAAGAAATCAACAAGCACGAACAACCAACAAGAAATCAACGAGCTCACACAAAGCACAGAATAGAAAACAAGATTAACCAATAACGATTCCACGGCTGGGTGGCAGAGTGGTCATGCAGCGGACTGCAACTCCGTTAACGCCGGTTCGATTCCGACCCCAGCCTCCATTTTCACTTTACTCTGCATCGAAGCCCAAACCCTCGCAACAACCACCAGGCCTGCCGACTCCTCAAAGTCATCGGTCTAAGACGTAAAGTGAAAACCCGGCGTAGCCGCAGGCGAAGCGGGGTAACTGAAACACATCCAGCCATCCCCTCAGTCCCCGGGTGGTGTAGAACTGATCAACGGGAAGGAACCCAAGCGTTACCTTCCCGACTCAGGGGCATGAAGAAGTCCATCCTTTCTAAGCCCGGGTGGCGAAATTGGTAGACGCAAGGGACTTAAAATCCCTCGGAGGAAACTCCGTACCGGTTCGATTCCGGTCCCGGGCACCATTATATAAAATCAACAATTGCGCTTCTTGCCGCTTTTTAACATTTCATGCGTTAAAACAATTAGTTAGCACGAAATCCAATTTTTCATTCAGTACGTTAACCCTCTTTTTCCCGCTTGTTGTATGATTCCTTTACGCCAAATATACGCCATTGGCGTAAATCGAAGGGGATCGCGTATGGCTACATTCAGAAAACGGAGCGGCGGCTGGCGTGCCGAGGTGTGCATCAAGGGCACGCGCACATCGGCGACATTCACCACCAAGCGGGAAGCCCAGGCCTGGGCTGCGCAGGAAGAGACCAGGTTGCGGGAAGACTCCGCCGGCAAGATCCCGAACAAGCCGTTCCGCGATATGCTTGAACGTTATAGCCGAGAGGTCAGCATTCAAAAGCGCGGCGGCGCGCGAGAGCAGAAGATGATCGCCGTCATTCTCCGCGATTCCGTCGCCGAGGTATCGCTGCGCATGCTCGCGCCGACCGATATCGCCGCCTGGCGAGATCGGCGCCTGAAGCAGGTCTCGGGTTCAACAGTGGAGCGGGAGATGACAATCCTCTCGCATGCCTGTTCGGTGGCGCGTCGCGAGTGGGGATGGCTGCGCGTCAACCCGGTCAGCGATGTGAGGCGGCCGCCACCCACGGCGGCGCGCACCCGGCGGCCGACAACAGAAGAAACAGAAAAGCTACTGCATGCACTGGGGTATTCATCGGAAGCACCACCGGAGACGGCATCGGCACGTGTTGGCGCGGCCTATCTCTTCGCCATCGAGACGGCGATGCGCGCGGGAGAGATCTGCGGTCTGGAGTGGCAGCATGTCAATGATCGGCATGTGCATTTGCCGCTGACAAAGAATGGCTATGCACGGGATGTACCGTTGTCGGCCGAGGCGCGTCGTATCATCGCGCAGCTACGATCCTTGAATGGGGAGGAGGGCGCTGTGTTCGGTGTATCAACGGCCAGCCTGGATGCCCTGTTTCGCAAGGCTAAAGCCCGCGCGCTCATTGAAGACCTGCATTTTCATGACACGCGCCGCGAGGCGCTCACCAGGCTGTCGAAGGTGTTCGATGTGATGGAGCTTGCCCGCATCAGCGGGCACCGCGATCTGCGGGTGTTGCAGAATGTGTATTACGCGCCCTCGGTGAAAGACCTGGCCGCCAAACTTGACTAGGCGATGCGGTTTTCCTGGTGCTTCTCGGCCCAGGCGATCACCTCTTTAGCCTTCCACAACGGTTGCCCTCGGCCTTTACTGCCAGCGACCGGCAACCGGATGGCCTGCGGGAAACCGGGCAGGGCAGTGATGCGTTCACGCACAACCGCCTCGGAACGTTTCAGGTAAGCGGCGATCTCTTTAACGGACCACAAGTCCACTGTAATCGGAATTCGCGGGGACAGGTTGTTGATCGCATCCAGGAGCATTTCGATCTGATTCATTTTCGTGCCGCGTCGTCGTTGTTGCATCACATGCAGTGAAACTAACACTGTGTAATTTGCAAAATCAAAAATAAATGTTTACCGCACTGCTAAACATTATGTTCTGGCAAACGCATGCTGTGTTGTGCAATCTGATGTTTTCAAATCATGCACAAGGAGAAGACAGTTTATGCAAGCATCAGGAAACAAGCGCGCAGTAACACTGGAACATCAACTGGTCGAGCGCTTTGGATTGTTGATGTCGCCAGCACAACTGGCCGAGTTGCTGGGACGCTCCACGGGTGGCCTGCGTTACAGTCTGAGTTACCCCTGCGACCAGCAGACTCGATCACTCAAGGCCTGCGGTCGCAAGATCGGTCGACGTGTATATTACCCGGCCTCGGAGGTGGCAAGGATCATCCTCGGTAACGATGAAGCATGAGTAATACCATCATCCGTGCGCCACGGCGCTATCGTTTTGTAACGATCAATCAAGACGCTGTGGAAGATTCACGCCTGTCCTGGGCGGCGCGTGGCCTGCTTGGCTACCTGCTTTCCCGGCCGGATGACTGGAAGGTGCTCATCAAAGATCTGCAACGCCGCGGCGATTTAGGGCGCGACGGTATCTACAGGCTACTCAAGGAACTGCGCGAGACTGGTTATGTTCGATACGAACGTACTCGCGATGAGCAAGGTCGCATGCGTGGCGGGATTTACTATGTCCACGAGATACCGGATTCACCACATCCGGGTTCACCGGATATGGCCCAGTCAGATAAGGCCGCGCCGTGTCCGGTGAAGCCGGAAGCATTACCTAATACCGATAAAGACCTAAGCAGGACAACAACTACAATACCCACTGATACCTACGGCGGTAGTCGTCGTGAATTCGATCACGCCGGCGTGCTGTTTTCCCGCTGGTTGCCGGACGAATTGCGGGCACCCGCGACGCGCCAGGTCGCTGAGCTCAGCAGGCCGCTGGCGCAGATGGTGATCGATGAATGGACGGGCGCCATCGCAGCGGGAGCGATCCGCAGCTCGCCATTGGGCTATCTGCGCGCCCTGGTCCAACGCATGCAGCAGGGTGAGTTCACGCCCAAATACGCCGAACAGATTACGCAGGCACGCAAGGCCGGAGCGGTTCCACTGTAACCACAGCGCGAACAACCCTGTCTGCTCGACGGCCATGACAGGTCACAGACCTGGCGTGGGCGTTAAAGCGCTCGAAGCCCTCGTCACTGCTGAGCGATAGCGGGGTAGTGACGAGGGCGGCGGAGCCCGGAACGACAACGGCTTGCGCTGGAATTGATGCGTTCGGCGCGAATTCAGTCTGGCTATACTGGCGGCCATGTACCGCAGAGAGCTTCATACGCGGCCACGGCGGTAACGTGGATGGGGGAAGTTGCCCTCGCCATCTGAAATGGCAAAAACAACGACAGCGCCGCCAGAGCTTCAACGGCGCACAGCCTCGGCTGCAGCTCATCTTCAACGCTTCTTCAACCGTAGGACGTCGTCCTCGCTTCAATCTGGCAACCGCCACATCCATTCCGGCTGGCAATCAGCCGACTTTCGTCACGCCGTCACATCGACGGTTTCTTGCAACACGCGGACCGATGGTTCCGCTCATTAAAAAGGAGGTGAAAAATTCACCATCAACGAAGGCTCTTTGAGCCCATGGTTTACCCGGCACCATCTTCAACAGAAGAGCAGCCAGGTTGCCTGCGACCAGGCTTATCAGGTCGAATGGGGAGTAGTGTCCCTTGACCCTTCCGCCTCGGCGGAACCAGTCAGGCTACGAGCCTGCGGTTGGTCATAAACACTTACCAGATTCGGAAAGTACACGATGAGAGACCTGAACTACCAATTGAAACAATTGTGCAAACGCAACCGCGATGGCAGTTACAGCACGCAAGCTAATCGCTTCCGAGAACAGATAAGCGCTGTTTATTTAAGGCGGTGACAGGCGAAACAATGGCTCAACGATGCGCCACATAGCATATTCATTAGTTATTTGGTTTATTACCATTCCTAATTAACAATAAAAATCTGTTAAATCAGCTTCAAAGTAAACTTCATGCTTGAGCCGGGTTTGTATTTAAGCTAGATTAACAAGCATGACTAGTGAGCCCCGCAGCAAATTAAACCGACTGCTTACCGCATGGCCTCAGGGGACTGTGGCGGTGTCGCGCTGGCTGGAGGCCAAGGGAGCCTACCAGCAACTGGTGCACGAGTATGAGAAAAGCGGCTGGATACGGCGCATCGGCCACGGTGCCTATGTGCGCGCCGGCGACAGCGTCGAGTGGTCCGGCGGCCTGCATGCCCTCCAGGCACAATTAAAGCTGCCCGTCCACGCCGGGGCCAAAACCGCATTGCAGCTGCAAGGGTATGGGCACTTCCTGCCGATGAGGAAGGGTGGGACCGTATCGCTGTTCGCCAGTCCCGGTACCCGCCTGCCTGCGTGGTTTCGGCAGTATGATTGGGGGGTGGCGCTTCGCTATACCACCACGACGCTGTTCGCCGACAATCCGGATACAGGCCTCACCAAAAAGGAATTGGCCAGCTATGCCATAACGATATCGGCACCCGAGCGCGCCATCATGGAAGTGCTGTATCTCGTTCCGGAGGAGGAATCCTTTGACGAGGCCGCCCTGCTCATGGAGGGGTTGACCACCTTGCGGCCGCGCCTGGTTCAGTCGCTGTTGGAACAATGCCGTTCGGTGAAGGTGAAGCGGCTGTTCATGGTGCTCGCGGAAGCCTGCAACCATGTCTGGGTCAAGAAACTGGACCTGTCGAAGGTAGACTTCGGCAAAGGCAAGCGCATGATCGTCAAAGGCGGACGGCTGGATTCCAAATACAACATCACCGTCCCGGATCCGGGACCCGGATGGGGGCATCGGTGAATTCGGCATGAAAGACAGTCCCTACTTCAAGCAGGCGCAACTCATGCTGCGGGTCATGCCCCATGTGACAGCCGAGGCGTGCTTTGCGTTGAAGGGCGGCACGGCGATCAACCTCTATGTGCGCGACATGCCGCGACTGTCGGTCGATATCAACCTGACGTATCTACTGCTGGAACCACGCGAGACAGCATTAGCAAACATTAGTGAAGCCTTGCAGCGTATCGCCGCCGCGATCCGAAGAACCGTGCCCGGCGCGACGGTGCAGGAGATCCGGGCAAGGGGAGCGGAGCATGTTGCCAAGTTAACCGTCCGCACGGCGGAAGTCACGATCAAGATCGAGCCGAATCTGGTACTCCGAGGCAGCGTGTTTTCACCCGTGGAGCGGGAGCTGAGCGAGCAGGCAGAGTTACTATTCGAGGCCTCGGCAACGGCCAGCACACTGGCCATGGCGGATCTATACGGCGGCAAACTGTGCGCTGCGCTGGATCGCCAGCATCCGCGCGACATCTTTTTCCAGGACGTTAGGAGGAAGATTTAACAAGAAGAGAGATTTTTCCCATGACTACAATATATTTACGGAAAGCTTCATTCATTCTTCTTTTTGCATTTGCATTGAGTGCGTGCGCCTCAAAGCCTATTAATCGACCCAATGCAGAAGCAATAGATTGGGAATTTATTCAATCTGTTGGAGGAGTTCGACTTGGTGATCCATATTCTAAAGATGGCCTGCGTTGGGTACCAGTTTTAGCTGATGTATCCGGTTCGCAAACTATTACTACAGTGCCAACTCTAAGCAACACTGGATTAGTTTGCTCAGCTGCAGTAACAGGCGGAACAGGAAATTTGGTCACCGGCATGAATGTGTGGTTAACAATCTACGTTGAACCAGAACCAGACATTCCTATTGTAGGATTATCAAGTCGTTGCAACGATATACCCTTGCCGCCAAATTTTAGTGCAGGCCCATATAGGGTGTACTACGAAGATAAGCCAAAAAACATAGTAAGTTTGAACAGCAGAGCAAATTTAATCGGGACTTTAAGATAATACTGAGTATTTACTTGTAGGCTCTCCCATGATCAGCAAAGCTCACAATGAGGCCTACCCGCATACCGTCAGTACTTTTTTCAAGCAGGAGGACCTCGAACGCAGCTTGGCCAAGCGCAAGGTGCGTGTCGATCCATTGACCAAGCCGATAGACCAGTCAGCCGGGCAACGAAGAAACAACCCGGGCGCTAGTCTACACTGGCAGTGACACCCTGTCGAAAAGGACGTCGACTTGCCGCTGCCAGCCACTTCGCCCGGCGGGTCCCTTCCCGCCGGGTCAGCACCCCGCTACCGGCGCCACCAGCCGGCCTTCCTCGCCCTCCGGGAAGCCGAAGGCCGACGCCTGCCCGACTACGTGCAGCAGGAGTTTACCGACTACCTCAGGTGCGGCCGCCTGGAACACGGCTTCCTAAGAGTCCGCTGCGAGAGCTGCCACCACGAGAAGCTGGTGGCCTTCCCCTGCAAGCGCAGGGGCTTCTGCCCCAGCTGCGGCGCCCGCCGAATGGTGGAGTGTGCCGCCCTGCTGGTGGACGAAGTCTTTCCCGTCAGACCGATCCGCCAGTGGGTGCTTACCGTCCCGTTCCCCCTGCGCTTCCTGTTCGCCGCCTACCCGGAACTGATGGGAACCGTACTGGGCATCGTGACCCGAGCCATCTCCACCCACCTGGCCCACCAGGCCGGACTGACCAGGCGTGAAGCTCACACCGGCGCAGTCACCCTGATCCAGCGCTTCGGCTCGGCCCTGAACCTGAACATTCACTTCCACATGCTGTTTCTGGACGGGGTGTATGCACAGGACGATGCCGGCCACTACGGCTTCCGTCGCACGCCACCTCCGACCGTCGAGCAGCTCCACGACCTGCTCCATGCCATCAGCCGGCGGGTGGCCCGCTTCCTGGAACGGCGGGGGATCCTGGAGCGGGATGCGCAGAACAGCTACCTGAGCCTGGAAGGCCTGGAGGAAGACCCACTCCAGGACCTTCACAGCCACTCGGTCACCTACCGGGTCGCCATCGGTCCGCAGAAGGGCCGCCAGGTGTTCTGCCTGCAGACCATTCCCCCAAAGCCGGAAGAGCAGCCCGAACACGCCCGGGTCGCCAAACTCAACGGCTTCCATGCTTCGCCTGCGGCTGCGCATGGCAGGCAATGCAGAGTTGTTCCAGAGCGGGCCTGCCGGGCAAAGTGCAGCGGAGACCGGCTGTGCCGCTACATCGCCCGCCCGGCGATCGCGGAGAAACGCCTGTCACTCACCCCCTAGCGGCAAGGTACGCTACGAGCTGAAGACGCCGTTCAGAAACGGTACCACCCACGTGATCTTCGAACCGTTGGACTTTGTTGCACGACTGGCCGCCCTGGTGCCGAAGTCAAGAGTCAACCTGACCCGCTTCCATGGGGTCTTCGCCCCCAACAGTAAACACCGGGTAGCCATCACGCCGTCGGGGCGGGGCAGGGGAAGCAACAAGAACAAGGACCGACTCCACCCGGATGACAGAACGCCTGCCGAACGCCACGCCGCCATGACATGGGCCCAGCGCCTGAAACGGGTCTTCCAGATCGACATCGAAACTTGCGAGCAGTGCCGGGGGCCGGTGAAGATCATCGCCTGCATCGAGGACCCGGCGGTGATCCGGCAGATTCTGGAACACTTGAGAAAGAAGGAGTCCGAAGACTCTCAGGCACCACTCCCGCCTGAACGAGCCCCTCCACAGAGCAGCCTGTTCGACGACGCCTGATTCACACAAGTAGAAAGAAGGAAAATTTACAGTCTGCCAAGGGGTGAGGTAAGCGTATTTGAAAGCGCCAGCTTTCTGCGCAACCGAACGACCCCAATCTGTGATTGGGGGCTGGAACGGCGGCCGGCGGCCCCTCGGTCCGGTGCCGGGATGCCTGCCTGTTTTCAATGCATCGGGGCTGATAAGCAGAGGATTTCCCGGGTTTTTCCGTCCAAATGGACGACCATGCATGAATCACTATGGCCTATCGACCACACACCTGGACATTGCCACCTGGACTGCCCTGGTTCAGAGATACCTTTTGTGCTTCTATAAGCCGGGTATACTGTACGAGTAAGATAAATTTGCGCGATCAATTATTTATTACTTTCGAGGTTTGAATGAGATAAGAGGGCGAAGCAATATCACAATAGTCACCTTTTCAGTAACGTTAATCGAGGCAGAGAGCGGTCTCATTTCAGGAGTAGCAGCGACGTTCCCCCATCCTCAGTAGCACCTGGCTTTAGAGTCCGGGGTTAACTGTATCTGCTTTTATAGCCAGTTGTCTTGCATAGGCTGCTGGCGTTAATCCTCCCAAAGCCCTTTTGGGTCTTTCTTCGTTGTACTCTCTGCGCCATGTTTCAATTACTACTCGCGCATGATGCAGGTTTAGAAACCAGTTCTCGTTCAAACATTCATCCCGCAGTCTGCCATTGAACGATTCAATGTAAGCATTCTGGTTGGGCTTTCCTGGCTCGATGAGGCAGTGCTTCACTCCGTGCAAATGGCACCAGCTCAACATGGCCCGGCTGCAAAATTCCTTGCCGTTGTCTGTCCTGATGACTTGGGGATAGCTGCGCTCCTGACAAATACGATCCAGGATCCGCGTCAGCATTTCTCCGCCAATGGCCCTCTCAACTACCAGAGCCACTGATTCGTGCGTGGCGTCGTCCACGGCAGCTAAACACTTGAGCACACGACCATCGGCACTGCGATCAAAGACAAAGTCCATTGACCAGACCTGATCTGCACCTTCCGGTCTCAATAAAGGCTGGCGATCGCCTATCGGGACTTTCTTCCGCTTGCGTCGCTTAATCTGCAATCCTTCTTCCGCGTACAGACGATCCACACGCTTATGGTTTACCAACAATCCCTCCTGCCTCAGCTTCAGATAGATCATCGGGGCACCATAGCGGCGGTGGCGCTGCGCTATGACTACTATGCGGGCTCTCAATGCTTGGTTGCGGTCTGGGGCAGGTTGATAACGGAACGCGCTGGCACTCATCCGGACAATCCCTAGCGCCCGGCGTTCACTCAACCCCTGGCAGACCATATGCCGCACCAGTTCTCGCCTGGCCGGTGCGGCTACCACTTTTTTCGTAGCGCATCCTTGATGACATCCCTTTCAAGCATTGTCTCCGCCAGTAGCTTCTTCAGGCGGGCGTTCTCGCTTTCCAGCTCTTTCAGGCGTTTGGCCTCGGACACGTTCATGCCACCAAA
The DNA here is from genome assembly GCA_041395725.1 of Gammaproteobacteria bacterium. Taxonomy (NCBI): domain Bacteria; kingdom Pseudomonadati; phylum Pseudomonadota; class Gammaproteobacteria; species Gammaproteobacteria bacterium. Next base: position 3,751,392 of record JAWKZW010000001.1, read on the forward strand.
CTTGCTGCGCCAGAGGTAGTAGCTGGCCTCGGAGAAGCCATGTGGTAGTGTCAAAAATGTTTCGCACTTTTTCTTCAGGGGCAGTCCCGGTTTTTGGTTAGGCTGCTGAGTGTATTGCTTCCTGATCCATCTCCCTCAGCAACTCCATGTTCATGTACTTGCGGGTTCCCCAAGACGTGGCAGAAACATGCCGAAGCCTAGCAGCCACCAGCATCAATGCAGAGTGACCATCCGGGAAAGCACCGACTACCTTGGTCCTGCGCCTAGCTTCCTTGAGCAGCCGTTCCATCGGATTGTTGGTCTTCAGCTTCAGCCAATGCTGCGGTGGATAAGCATAGTAGGTCAGAGTTTCATGAATTGAGTTCTCTACCAGCTCTGCTGCCACTTTGAGCTTCATCGCTTTTAATTTCTCAACGACATCCCTGGCCTTATTCTCAGCGGCCTCACGACTCTCCTGGGCGTGAATGGCCTTCAGCATGGCCGCTACCTCTCTGACCCTGCCACTAGGCACATGGGAGAATACATTGCGATAAAAATGAACAGCACAGCGTTGCCAGTCCGCGTCCGGATAGACCTCTGCAAGTGACTCGATCAGGCCCAGACAGGCATCTGAGATAAACAGCCTGACGCCTTTCAATCCGCGTTTCTTCAGCTCCTTGAGGAAGCCCAGCCAACCGGACTTGTCTTCCTTATGCCCCTCAGAGACGCCCAGAATGCGCCTGAAGCCGTCACTGTCTACACCAATGGCCGCCAGCACCGAGACATTCTTCACCTCGCCGCCCCAGCTGCGCTTGAGCACGATCCCGTCCAGATATACGTAGGCGAAATCCCCCTCAAGGGGCTGGCTACGCCAGCGTTCAATATGCTTATAGACCTTCTTGTTGAGATTGGAGACCGTGCCTGACGAAACCCGGGTGCCCCACAGCGCCTCAGTAATATCTTCCACGCGACGAACTGAAACCCCAGCCAGGTACATCTGCACAATGGCTTCCTCGATGGATATATCCCGGCGTCGATAGCGTTCAATTATTGCTGTCTCAAAGGTCTGCTTCCGCAATTTCGGCACCTTGATCTCGACTTCTCCGGCTTTCGTGTGGAGTTTCCGTTTGTAGCTACCGGCCCTGGAATCAATGCGGTCCGGGGAGTGCTCGTAACGCTGGGCATTGCAGAGATCATCAGCCTCAGCGTCAAGCATGGCATTCAATGTCTCTTCAACGGTTCCCCTAACCATCTCATCCAGATGGCCGCGGATCTCGCTCTCGTCGATACGTATCACCTTGCTCAAAGGTTTTGTGTTATCGTTTTTCATGGGTGGCTTCCTTATGGTCTGTACTGTGGTTTGGCGATTACAGTTTTAACAGACCGGGGCCACCCCCTTCAAAAAAATGTGCGAAAAATATTTTACGTTATCAGCCATGTTGTCGGCACAGTTCCTTGACTGGGATACCGGCATCAGCTTCCTGGAGGAAGCCAATAATCTGCTCTTCTGAAAATCGTTTTTTCACGTCCAATCTCCTTTGGTAGGGTATTGGACTCTAAATCGCGGCGCTACTCAATCTGGGGGGAACGTCGGCAGCATCGTTGATTGCCCTGTGGGTTCATTGGGCGGAAGAGAAGTGTGACATTCGAGTGCAAGACAGATTTAGTCTTGAAAATTAGAAACTTATTAGGCACTTCAGATTATATCGAAGATGTTAGGAGCTCCTCACTCTGGAGATTCATTTATAATAATCTAAGTAAAGACGAGTGAGATTTTCATTCCCCGACGGGAATTCGGGACAAAGTTGTAATACATCCAAGTTCTAGCCAACTCTGTGAAACAACCCAGCGCAAAGTAAGAATAATTAGATGAACTCTAGGCTTGAAAAGGACTAGTCACTAACAACCTAAATTCCATAGATAGGGTCTCTAACTTGGACTTAAAATTATTAACGTATAATTGATTAAGTGCATAGCATTAAAAGCAATTAAACTAAACACTGAGTTTAACTAGCTGCCGCCGCCCCAAAGAAGTATCCAACTATCATAGTCAGCAAATTGGTTAAGACTTCTGGAATCGAATAATCGGGATTCTCTGAATTTGTAACAACTAGATACGTAAAAAGAAAAACAAGCATCAGTGCAATCGCACCCGGAACTATATATATGAATATTTCTTTAGCAGCGTATCCTGCTTGTTTATTATTTTTCATTGACTCTGGAGAAATTTTTCCCTCCTTTTCGTATCGTTTTGACAGATAGGGCCGAACCTCCTGAACTAGCACCGTTGGTAAGATATTCCTTTTCTCCTGATATGCCAGAAATCCGGCATGAAGCCACTTAAGGTCATCGCAGTATTTAAGAATGTTTTCTAGGAAGTTTACATCCTCTACTGTTAGATCTACGGAATAAATTCTTTGGATAAAAAACCTCCTTAATATACCTTCGGACGCTTTGTGTAGATAAAAAAGGTCTTCATCCAATTTCCAATGGGAAGCGAGTACCAAATGACGTCTACAATCCTTTGCGACTTCCATAATTGCAGTCAGGTGCTTCTTTGTTAGTGGCTTCTGTTTTTCGATTAATATACGGATTTGCGTTAACACTTCCTTGTACCGTATTAAATTCAATTCATCGGACACAACTAGTTCAGAAAATACATCAGTCACTATTGGATTTGGATTCTCAGACTTTGAAATTCTAGCAGCTAGAAAACCTTTTCTAATGTTGAGTACTCCTAGAAAAAATGCGACGATTGCTAACCCGATTTCATATCCCATAGACGATGCTCCTGCATCTATACTCTGCAATAAACTAATAAAACTGAGGATTCCTATTAAACAAGCATGCGGTTTAAAATCGTATTCTGAAAATAAATTGATGCACTAGAGGTTCGTTATTCCCAATGTTTCTTGATGGTTAACTCTATTGCTGTTATTGGCTATCAGAAAACCGATAATAACAAAATATTGTAGGTTAAAGCATTTTTTACCAAGCTATTGATAATAATCCTCTTCCCGGCCCATAGACACACTTTTCGGGCTCCGGTTCTCGCTTGTGGAGTCCGATAGCCATAGTCAGCGCCACCAAGCCGTCCACGCGGTCGATTGAGCGATCCTTGGCGATCTTCCTAGCCCCGGCTGGGTCAGATACGGTAACCGCATTGCTAGCATTCCAATCGAGGACCGGGTGATCATGGCGCAACTCATTATTTAGGATCGCCGCTTCCAGGCTATCCACGGCCGGCCCCATGTCGCGGAACCCTTGCCCCCAGGGAATCAACTCAATTTCGATACCCTCATCGGTGAGCTGCTTTTTCAGGTCTTCAATTCGCCACCGGTCATAGGCGACTCCCTGCAGATCAAATTCTGAGGCGATCTGAGCCAACCTGGACACAATAAATGATTTGTCGATTGCCTTGCCTGGGGGTGCCTCGATCAGCCCCATATCGCGCCATACAGGGTACGGTACCCGATCCCTGTCCATCCGGTCCGCCAGGTTGTCACCTGGTACCCAGAACCAGCAAAGTACATCATAGGAACCAGCGTCATCTGGAAATATCAGAATTAATGCTGTGAGATCAGTTGTGCTGGACAGGTCCAGTCCGCCCCAGCATTTCCTGCCGCGTAGGCGCTCAATGTCGACCGAATGTTTACAGCCCATCCACTCAGCGGAACTAATAAACCGGTGTTCGGCATCAACCGGCTGGTTGAGATACAGGTTCCTGAAGGTTGCCTCCGCTGCCGGTATCCGCTTGGCCCGGGCTGCCATCATGCGCATCTCTTCCAGACTTCGGAAGTCTCCGAGAGCTGGATTGCAAGCATGCCAGACTGCCTCATCCCAGATGTCAGCGTCCATCGGTGCCTGGTAGATAATCGGGCAGAAGGTTTGGTCCTGGATTGTTCCTTCCTGAATCTTCCTGCCGTAGTCGTACAGTTCCGACATGATGGAGTGGTTGTCACTGCTCATAGCGCTGATAACTAAGGTCAGAGGCTGTGCTCGGGACCCATGCTGGTAGTAAGCACGTCGAACAATTTCCGGTTCGGTGCCTGTGCCAGCTCGTCATAGATAACGCAGCTTGCGGAAAATCCATGCTTCGTTCGGGCCCCGCAGAAGGGCCGCCAGGTGTTCTGTCTGCAGACCATTCCCCCAAAGCCGGAAGAGCAGCCCGAACACGCCCGGGTCGCCAAACTCAACGGCTTCAGCCTGCACGCCGGGGTGGCCGCCCGGGCCGATCAGCGTGACAAGCTGGAAGGGCTGTGCCGCTACATCGCCCGCCCGGCGATCGCGGAGAAACGCCTGTCACTCACGTCGACCGGCAAGGTACGCTACGAGCTGAAGACGCCGTTCAGAAACGGTACCACCCACGTGATCTTCGAACCGTTGGACTTTGTTGCACGACTGGCCGCCCTGGTGCCGAAGCCAAGAGTCAACTTGACCCGCTTCCATGGGGTCTTCGCCCCCAACAGTAAACACCGGGCCGCCATCACGCCGTCGGGGCGGGGCAGGGGAAGCAACAAGAACAAGGACCGACTCCATCCGGATGACAGAACGCCTGCCGAACGCCACGCCGCCATGACATGGGCCCAGCGCCTGAAACGGGTCTTCCAGATCGACATCGAAACCTGCGAGAAGTGTCAGGGGCCGGTAAGGATTGTCGCCTGCATCGAAGACCCGGCGGTGATCCGGCAGATACTGGCACATTTGAGCAAGAGGGAATCCGCCGATTCCCAGGCACAGCTCCCGCCTGAACGGGCCCCGCCGCAGAGCAACCTGTTCGACGACGCCTGACTCACACAAGTAGAAAGAAGGAAAATTTACAGTCGGCCAAGGGGTGAGGTAAGCGTATTTGAAAGCGCCAGCTTTCTGCGCAACCGAACGCCCCCAATCTGTGATTGGGGGCTGGAACGGCGGCCGGCGGCCCCTCGGTCCGGTGCCGGCATGCGTGCCTGTTTTCAATGCATCGGGGCTGACAAGCAGAGGATTTCCCGGGTTTTTCCGTCCAAATGGACGACCATGCATGAATCACTATGGCCTATCGACCACACACCTGGACATTGCCACCTGGACTGCCCTGGTTCAGAGATACCTTTTGTACTTCCATAAGCCTGACGAAGCGGATACGGGCATCGGGGTCGGCGAGGTCTTGTTATATTGCCGAGGAGCGGGAAAGCCGGAAACTGGCTTGGAACACTCAGTCAGCGGCGGAAACGACAAGGCCGACCATGCTGTCCGCCGCAGCTCGGCTCTCTGATCCGCCCCTGGACCTATAAGATTGGACACAACCGATCGAGATTGACGTAACTCACGACATTGTTAAAATGGTGCGGCTGCTTGTGAGGTAAGCTGATCCCTCCAACCCGCGCTGGCTAGACGAGCACTTTGGTTCATCAGCAAGAATTCTTCGAGGGAGGATGCTCATGCTCTACGACTCTCCTGGCAACACCGAGGCGCTTCCGCCCGCTATTAAGCAGGATTGGAACGACAGGATCCAGAGGAAGTTCCACGAGAACGCTGCCTACAACAGCCGGTTCTTCTCCATCGACCCCAACGCGGTTTCTGATCCGATCGAGGCACGTCCATCCTGGTTCGGCGATCCTGCGGAGCCGCTGTTCTGCAGAAATGAGGATATTGCGCGGAACCTCAGCGATTGGGGTGTTCGAGGGCGACACGCCTTCCACAACGAGTACTGCGAGTACACGGTTGTGTACCGCATCGCCCCGGACGGCAGCACACGACCGAAGCGCGTCACCGTGACGACAGAGCTTCGCGAGTACTGGGTAACGCTCGCAATGCACGACCCGGATCTGCTACAAATTGTAGCCGAGAGCGTGCTTGGGTTTCAGCCAACGTGGCAGGACCTTTACGCGCACCAAGACCCGCACGCGTTATCCCCACGCGAACGCGAGATCCACTTCTCTCGACAGGTCGCGGGCCACGGCTTTAGCAGCTCGCTCGAGGACCCAGCGACCGGCCAGTTCATCGTCCCACGTCAACCGATCGGTGCGCTCAATCGTGAGAACGCGTTGTTCATGACGCACCCCATCAACGGGCTCGACGACTTGCTCTACATCGTGATGTTCGGGGCGCATCCATACGCACGCCTCGTCAACGGCGTGCGTCAGCCGGCAACGAAGGAGCAGATCTTCCGGGCGACCCACTTCGGACAGGAGAACCCGCCCGTACAGCTCGCGTGCCGACACGCCGATCCCGCCGCCGCCACAGCCGCTCATCAGCAGGCCTACGCCGGGAGGCAGATCGCGTTCGCGAATCCGCTCGGCATGTACATCAACCAGTTCACCGACAGCGTGTTTACGATCAACGATCAGCCGATCCCGGCCGAATGGATTCGCTTCTCCCGCGGCAGACAGCGCATTGAGTTCGGCCCGGGCGACAACGACAGCGCCTTCCTCGACGACATTGACGTCAGCGAGGGCTCCGAGACGAAGAAGGTTACGGGCGGTTACGACGTGGTGAAGCGCATCGAAGTCGGTCCGGCCCTGCTGATCGGCTCCGAGTCGGCAGTCAGCGATGAAGAATACATCGATCTCACCGAGAGCACGGACCCCATCTCCTGCAGCGACGCATCGGTCTGCGATTTCGTCAGGCAGGTGGAAGATGAGTACAACAACCAAACCGCCCTCGTGCGCAACGGGCCCCGCCGTGTGTTTGTGGAGCCTGACCGGGGGTGACCACCGATTTCCAAGAGGGCATCTTCTTTCAATCTGGTGCGCGACCCGGGAGCTTCTTCGCTATTTGCTTCCTCGAAGCACTCCCGAACGCAGATGGCCTGAGCACTCGTCGCTGCATCGATGCGCTCTGGCGTCATATCGCGGATCTCAAGAACGGCATGGTGCCTGGGGTCGCACTGGCCGTGCCGCACGGAGATCTGACCGCACTGATCGCGTTCGGGCCGAACTGCTTCAAACTCTCGGGGACACGCGCAGTGCCGGACGGCCTGAGGCCGAAATTCCGTTTCCTCTCACCACACACCTCAGGTGGCGGTGCGTTGCTACGCGGCGCCGGGCTGCACTACCGCGAGGACATTGTGAAGAATGTCGCGACCGAAGCCGTCGCGATCCAGTTCATCGCCGATACCCAACTCGCGACATACAGGGCCATTGTGGAGACGCAGCGGTTCCTCGCCGCGTACACCGACGAACTAACGGGCTACCCGGTGCTTGCGATGGCATCGTCATTCCACGGGTTCCAACGCGACGACCACCGCAGCTGGATTGGGTTCCACGACGGGATCTCGAACATGCGCAGCGGCGAGCAGCGCGAGGTCGCGCTGAAAATCCCGACGGGTGAGTACGAACGGGGGTCATACCTCACGTTCATCCGGCTCGAAGTCGACTTGGACCGATGGGAGACGCTCTCGCGTCGCGAACAAGAAATTGCGGTCGGGCGTGACAAGGTCACGGGATGTCCTTTCGACCGGATCGCTCCCGACGGCACTCCGCAACCCGTCTCGGGTTGCCCGGTCCTCGGAACAACCCAGATCTCTCAGCGTGAACCGTCCGGCAACATCGACTTCTTCGAACCCCCACTCTTGGGCGACGAGACGCTGCTCCGGAGCCATGTTCAGCGGGCGAACCTCCAACACAACCAGAACGCGGCGGACCCTCAATCGCTGCGGATCTACCGCCAGGGGTACGAGTTTCTCGAGACCTCCGCGAACGGCTCACGCTTTTCAGTCGGACTCAACTTCGTCGCGTTCCAGAGCACTCCGAGCCGCGTCATCAGGATGCTGACGCGCAGCGGGTGGCTGGGCGAGGTCAACTTCGGCGGAGTGCCGAACGATGAAGGATCGAAGATTCCCGATCTGCTCAAGGTCACCGCGGCCGGCACCTACCTCGCACCGCCCGTGCGCGAAAGCGAGGCGTTCCCCGGGGAGTTGATCTTTGTCCCATAACGCATGGTCGGCGCGTTCAACGTCGACTAAAATTGGCATGATCTGATTCGAAACAGCGTCCGTTTCGTCCCGGACGAGACGCGCCACCAAGCTGCGTTTCTTTCGAGAGGCGTATTTGGTATATGAAAGCGCTGCGGATGAGCACATCAAGGAGTTGCGTAAAACATTAGCAGCAAAGGCATGGCAGCCAAGTCATGCGACTCGCATATATCTGCCCAAGCCATCTGGCCTGCAACGCCCGCTTTCACTATTGGATATCGAGGATCAGATTGTTCTTCAGGCCATTGCGAACCAATTTGCCACAAAACTATATAAGAAGCGGCAGCGTGTTGAATTAGAGACGGTTTTTAGTAACAAGCTTGCAAGCCCAAGAGATTCGATTTTCTTTATGGAGCGCTGGCAGACAACCTACAGCGCATTCCAGGATAAATGCACCGAGGCATTCAATAATGGGCTAAGGTGGTCTGCACACTTTGATCTGTCTGCATACTACGACACCATATCGCATGATTTGCTATTGTCGATAGTATCTCCCAGTGGGGATGAACCAGAAACTATCAATATCGTAAAGGATTGGCTGCGTATCTGGTCGGCTGACAATATTTCCACGATGACGGGACATGGTATACCGCAGGGGCCTATTGCGTCCGATTTCCTGGCGGAAGCATACTTCTTGCCGATCGACCTTCAGTTGCAGAAAGCGTCATTTCAGTATATTCGATATGTTGATGACATACGCCTATTCGGGCGCACTGAGAATGAGGTGCGCGAGGCCGCTATTCGTCTTGAGCAGGAATGTCGGCATCGCGGACTAATACCGCAAAGCGCAAAGTTTGATATACGCAAACTGAATACGGCGGATGAGGCTTTGGGTTCGCTTCCAAGTATTTCCCCCGCAGATGGAAAAGGATCTTTTGAAAAGTCTCTGAGCGCGGCCGAGGCGAGGAAGATCCTGGCTTCGGCGATTGGTGGTCGCCCTCAAAGAATCAAAGATAAAGCCCGGTTCCGCTACATCATGTATCGAGCACCGGAAGATACGAAAATACTCAATGATGTGCTTAGGCTCTTGCCGAGACACCCGGAACATATTGATGCCTTTGTCGCCTATTTTGCGAACTATCCCAATAAAACCCGCATTGCGAAGGCAGCATTGGATTATCTGGAGACTGGCGTCCCATATTCCTATGTTCGTGGCAAATTATGGCATCTGATTGCACGCTTGGCTGGCATTGATGAAATGCGACGAGGACTTCCAATGGCGCGGATCGACGCCAGAAATAGATCCAGATGCGTGGCGCTTTCATGGGGTGTAATGCACTTTTTAATGAAATGCGAAGACAATCGGCTGATTCGGGATAGACGAAGATTGGCAATGGAGCATCCACTTAGCCGAAGCCTTCTTGCGCCAATTCTTAAAGATAAGGAATTCGCACCTGCTGGCCATGCGGTGACTTTGCTTAAAGGTACGCTCATGGAGCAACTGGCAGGCGCACGTGAACTTCAGAAAAGGGGCATCATACTCAGCTCTCTTGGATTAAGACAAAGAAACCTGCCAGCTAGCTGCAATCGGACTCTCAAGTCACTTGGTGTTATACGCCGACAACATAGCGCCTCACGGGACTGGATATCAGAGATATTGGTATCTCTCTATGGATGCAATAGCGGCCCTATTTGGCGCGATCTTCTTGGTTCAGAGTATGAACATGCAATGCAATTCCTGATAGAAGCGAAGGCGCGTTTTCCTGGCGCTTATTCAGAATGGCTCGGATTGCAAGACAGTTTTTCAGACATTGTCATCCGTCAGTTTTTTGTTTTTCTGCGGCAGAAAGGTATGGGTGGTCATTCAAAAACACAGGATAGGAATGGAGGATTGGTTAAATACGGTTCGTTGATTGCCAAAAATACACCATTCGACACTGCCTATCCGCATGTGGCGAGTAATTTGCGGGATATTCATTAGCACAGAAACAAATTACCCGGTTCTCATCCTTACGACCAGAAGGGTGGCGCGAAGAACAAGTGGTTAACTAAGGCGGAGCGAGAGAATCTCCTTCCAAAGGTAAAGGTGGCCTTTGATACCATTGCTTTGGTGGTTGAGCAAAATAAATAGCTTTTTGGATGAATGATAATGCACAAGTACAAGCCCTTTATGCGGCAGAATATTTATCAAGAAAACTTATTGGCACGTTAACAGGAATGAATCGCAAACTTGTTTCGCAGGCAAGGGGATAAAGTCAATACCAATCCAACACGCCATCTGGAAAGCCGGGGAAGTCCTCGTCGTGCAAACCACTTGCCCAGCTCGACTCCGACACCATAGTCGAAAAGGCTGTGGCCTGAGTGTTTGTTTCATGCCGGTTTGATAATGGGGTCTCTCTTGCTGTCTGTGAGCAAATGCACCCCAAGCAGGCGACGACGATTATCCATCTCGCCAGCTTTATCAAAGCGTGTTTTGGCGGCCGCATAGCGGGATAAGTATGTCGATATTTTTTTATCCACTTTGGCGTCAATTGCCCGCATGAGGGTCGGGTCGTTACAGAATGAATACTGATTACCCCAGCCCTTCATGATATTGCTGACATCATTCAGGGTTTCCGTGACCGTTCTATGTTTCTTAACGAGTTCGTCCGGGTTGACCATAAGTGCGGCACTGTTATTGAATAATACGTCAATATTATCCAGTAAACGCTTCTGGGACTTTCTATTAGGGCGTATTAATCCCGGTTTAATTTCGCAGCCGAGAAATGAAAACATGGATGTTGTTTTTCCCATTTCGGCTTTGTCATGATCATTTTTAGGATCGTATGCCGTTAGACTATGTTTTTTGAGTTGGTTGTTCGCCTTTTTGAAAGCAGCATTTATTGCCTTAACAGTTGGTGCAAGAATAATAAAGTCATCGATGTACCTGATGCAGGTGATATCGCCTTGATTCATTTTAATATCGAACTCATTGAGCAGGATGTTGCCAAGTAAAGGCGACAGGCACGAACCCTGAGCGACACCGATATCATAGATGGGGAATGCGTGTATTCCTGCACCCAGTTGTTCCATATTGGAAAGTTCTGTGGTTATTGCGCCCTTAAGCAGTTCGAGAAATTCTGTATCAGTGGTGGTATCACCGATAGTGGAAAGAATGGTTGGTTTAGGTATTTTGGTGAAGAAGGACTCTATATCTGAACGCAGATAATACCTCGCGCCAGACTGGATCGCCTGGTATGCGGCTCGTAAGGCGTCAGATACGCCCCGATCCTTAATGCCGCCAAAGCTGGTTTGTACTGTGAAGTAGGGTGCAAGTGGTGGGTGGGACTGAAGCACATCCAGTATCGAGCGTTGAACAATACGGTTTTCAATCGGGGATTTTACGATTGGTCGTTTTGATGATTTGCCAGGTTTTTCTATGAGTACGCCTTCAGATGGCAAAAACTCAAATGTTTTTTTGTAAAGCTGATTGCCGATACGACGGAGATGCTTGTCAGATTCCTGGTAAAATTCTTTGACTTGTTTACGAGTTTTGTCTGATTTGGAGGTGATGCCGTTGCCATGCACTATTCGCCATGCGTTATGCAATGAGCGACTACTTCTTACTTTTTTATATAGGCTGTCGGACATTTCTTCTTGTTCGTGTGTATGAGCTGGGCCTTACCGGTTCACTTCGCCCAGTCGTTTAAACGTTGGTTGCACCCTCTGGGGCTCCAGCCATCTGGAGTAACCCACCTGGTCTCAGCCTGCTGAGACACCGGGCCTGCTCGTCCTGACACGGCACCGCCAAGCGGCCCGCTCAGTGAGCATGCAAGGAACATGGTGGCAATACAGCCTAACAGCCACCGCCGCGCCAAGCTGACACGTTTTTGCATGTCTTGGTCATCGCTTCATTACCCCGCTCTAGTTTACCTTTTTGAGCTTTTTGTCAAATCCGCGCCGGCCAAAGCCACCTCCGTCCTGAAAATAAGCTCTGCGACCGCCCGGTAAGGGCCTTTCAAGGACCAAGTTACGGTCATTTGCAGAACGACTGGACGTTGGTTGCACCCTCTGGGGCTCCAGCCATCTGGAGTAACCCACCTGGTCTCAGCCTGCTGAGACACCGGGCCTGCTCGTCCTGACACGGCACCGCCAAGCGGCCCGCTCAGTGAGCATGCAAGAATACTTAGAACAGAATGGGGTTATTGATGATAAATTCAAGGGGTACCACAAAAAATAGTGGTTAATAATTGCTCACAGCACAATATATGCGATTTTTCTAAAATTTGAGGCGTGTGGTGACGAATATTATGGGGACAGATTTATTTAATGAACAATACATATGAAATTCCAACGCTACATCGGCATCGATTATTCCGGCGCGCAAACGCCGGAAAGCCGGCTCAAGGCTCTTCAAGTCTACGAGTCCGGGCGTGATGGTGAGCCGGTAAAGGTCAGCACGCCAACAGAGGGTGCAAAAAACTGGTCGCGGCTGGAGGTCGCGCAATATTGTCTGCGCGCGATTGAATCTGGTGAGCCGGTGATCATCGGCATCGATCACGGTTTTTCCTTCCCGATGAGTTATATGCAGCGCTACGGGCTCACCAGATGGGATGATTTCTTGGAAGATTTTATGCGCCATTGGCCGACGGCCGATCCCCATACTTACGTCGATTTCGTTCGCGAAGGGAATCTTCGCACCGGTGATTCATCCGAGTTGCGCCTGTGCGAACAATGGACAGCGACAACCAAGAGCGTGTTCCTGTTCGACGTGCAGGGTTCGGTGGCAAAGTCCACCCATGCCGGTCTGCCGTGGTTGTTATGGTTGCGGGGGATGCCGGGAGGCCGGTCCTATATTCATTTCTGGCCATTTGACGGCTTTGAGGTGCCGGAGGGAAAATCGGTGATCGTCGAAGTCTACCCGGCTTTATATAAACGGCGTTTCGCCAGGGAAGGCCGGTCATCTGACGAGCACGACGCATGGTCAATTGCCGCATGGCTACAGGAAGCCGACCGGCGTGGCACCCTTGATCAATATTTGTCACCGCCACTGACCCTGCCCGAGCGAAAACAGGCAGAACTGGAAGGCTGGATTCTCGGGGTCTGGTAGCGGTTGATACCCTCGTTGGTTTTCAAGCTGATTTTCTATCGGTTTGGGTGAGCGATAGCCTTTGCCGCTATCCTGTAGGTTCCGGAATCGAACCTGATCAATCGTGCCCAGGGGGGGGCGAAAACAAAAGTGCGGAATCTAGTGAGACGAGGATGAGGGCTATATACTCGGTTCTTCTTTACCAGACCCAATTGCCTGAACCGGCCCGTGGCGGAACTAAAATTGCTGAGCAATTACGCCAGATTTACGCCTACGCCAAACCTACGCCACACATAGATAACTATTTGTTTATAAAAGGCATTCGATTCCGGTCCCGGGCACCAATAAAATCAATAAGTTAAGATAAAATCAAGCCTTCGACAGTTTTGTTAAATTGGCTTAGGCTACACATAGGCTACAGGGCTTCCTGCTTTGTTTTCTTTATGTCGGATATGTAGCGCGGGTTTGTGCCAGCCAGCTCGGCGGCGTGATCGCGGCTAACCTTATGTGTAAAAGTCGGAATCTGAACTGGCAGACAGTATCAGAACTCAAAGCAGACGTAGCCGCTGCACAATCCTACGACCGCTACCGGCTTCAAAGCAGTCATTCGTAATGTCGAATGTAAATATAGAACAGTCCCAACTAGAAGATAGTCAGAAGTCAGATTCCCAGATAGCAAAAGGCAGCCGGTACGGCTGCCCTTCGTTTCAGATTAGTTTATTGTTAAAGTCAGGCTTTAATTCTTCGTCTACGTGAGAGAGCAAGTCCTGCAAGGCCGAGACCGAGTAGACCGAGCACACCGGGTTCGGGAACATTGGATGTCGGCGCATCGTTCAAGTTCAACGTGCCTGGAAATTGGCCCGACGCTGAATAGGTCGTAGCCCCAACAGGCCCCTGATAGGAAAAGCTTGCCGTGCTGAAGAAGTCGGCGGTGGATGTTCCTGTCAGCGATGCCGCCGTATCCATTGACAGACCAGCCGCCCAGTCAAAGTCCCCATTAGGCATGAAGGAAAAATCAAGGATTCCCGGAACGTTAAATGGCACCTGCCACGAATACATCTGCCCACCGAGGTGATAGTCTTGAGAAACGATGGTGTTGCTGGCGAGGTCGGTTGGGAAAGGCGCATCATTTAGTAGCCATTGCGCGTAGGAGTCCAGCGTGCCCGGCTCGAAGATTTGGATGAAGAAATTTGCATTTGCCCGGTCATTTACGCCAACGCCTTGAGAAACAAAACCCGACAGGTCAATGGAGAAGGTGACTTCTGTCGCACTGGTCCACTGGAAGGCATTGTTACCATCATAGGCCCGGAAGCTGTCGCCGAAATCGGCCCGAGAAAAGGCATAGCCGTTCAAATTGAAGGGACCTGTGTTGGCGAGCGATGTGGACTGAGCCTTGGCCTTTAAGGTTCCACCGGCCAGCGAGGACTCAGCCTGGGCAGTTCCTGTGCCAGCACTTCCTGTGTAAGTGAGATTTCCGCTTGCTGCGCCACCCGCCGTATCCTGATCATCCTGAATGTAAGTAGGATTCTTGTTGACGGACACTTCGTTGAAGAGATCCGGCACGGCGGAGTCATAGGTCAGCACGGTCGTCCCACTAAAATGGGTAATGGGATTGCCCTGTGCAGGAATCGTCTGCACAACATAAAGGAACGGCAGAGCCAAAATGCTGAGAATTCTAACGGGTGCTCTAAAAAAGATCATTAGGGATGCTCTTTATTTCTAACAAGTGGTTTTTAATAAGAAATGCAAAATTCATGCCTAACACTAAAATACAAACAATTTCAGGGATTAAAGGAAAATGAAGATTCGATGGAAATTCGCGAATGTAAATAACTTCGACACTTTTTCCTGCTCGCGATTTCCAAACCAACCAAAAATGGCGAAAAATTGCGGTTAGTGGTCAAAATCAGTGTGTAAAATTGTATTACACCTCATTCCGGTAACGAACGGCGGCTTTGGGTTTAATAGCAGTAGTAGCTCTTGATCTACCAATAGTCAGCTCACGGCTTCGAAGCGGACATTGGCCATTTCGCGTAATAAGTGTACAGACTGATAATTTTGGTTCCCGGTACACGCTCTTGTAAATGTACTACTGCCACACTCTCAAGCACAAGAACTTAGGTATTTTTAGCCAGATTGTCGGGACACGATGCATTGAAAAGCTGATTTTCCAACTTTCGCTTAAAGTGCAGGCGAAAGCAGGCTCCTCCACTTGGTCGGTTAAAGTATTCGACAGTTCCTTCATGGAGCTTCATTATTTCCGAAACTATTGCCAGCCCTAATCCCGCACCAGGAGTGGTATTCGAAGGCGCACGACAAAACCGATCGAAAATCTGCTTCCCTAATTCATCGTCGATACCTGGTCCTTCATCTGTAACTTCAATTGTGAAGTCTTCAGACACATTTACCTGCACCTCTGTATTCTCAGGTGTATGGTTGAGCGCGTTCTCCACGAGATTTCGTAGAGCATCTTCTGTGGCATGGCGATTCCCTTGAATTACCAAGGGCCGGGTTACTCCAGTAAGCGCAACCTTTCGGTTTCGGTAAATAGCCAATGGTGCGATGTATTCAACGACGTCGCGGGCACAGGCTTGCAGGTCAACTTTCTCCGATCTGTCCAATACACCGCTATCGAGGCGGGCAACTTGCAACAATTGATTTACGAGACGGTTCATGCGCTCGATATCCAGACGCAAGGCGCTTGTATCTGACTTGGTATCCAGGTTCTCAATTGCACCACTGATAATCGTCAGCGGTGTTCGGAGTTCATGGGCCGCGTTGGCAGTAAAACGGCGCTGAATCTCAAACCCCTCTTCCAGACGACCCAAAGCCTGATTGACGGCCGTCACCATTGGTGCGATTTCAGTTGGCAGAGCGGTTGTGTCCAGACGAATCGATAAGCTCTCCGGTCGGATACTCTTAGCCTGCGACGCCGTCTCCAACAATGGTTTCAGACCACCCCGAATCGCGGCAACGCTGACCATGAGGGTTGTCAGTACGAATATTGGAACTATCCAGGCTGCAGTGGCGGCAAATTCGTCCAACATAGCGGACAGAATTGCATTTTCAGGATTATAGGGTTCAGCGACTATAACCGTGACACGGCCTCGCTCACTTCCTTCGCGCGTGATAAGCCCGGTATATGTTTGAGATTGCGCACCGAATGAGTCCAGGGTGAAATACTGGAACTGGCCTCGCATCGACGTAAATTCCCTTGTGGCAATTTCGAAGGCCTCACCTGAGCTGGCAATAGTGTCTTCGTCCCGGTCGCGTATAACAAATACCGTAGAAGATTCAATGATGCCTGCTTCCACAAGTTGATCGAAGGGCATAAACGGACGGTTGTCATCCAGTGAAATGGCCAGGTTCTCTGCCTGGTCAAACAGGTCTTGTCGCGTAAGTGCCTCAGCCGTTCGATTACCGAGATAGAAGAATAAGCCGACCGCCAGAATCGTAGCCAGAAGGAACACGAAACCCAGCCTGAGAGCCAACCGTAATTGTAATGATCCAGGTCGCATTGGAATCATTGCATCTGCTCTACCAACAAGTAACCTATGCCACGTACAGTGTGGATTTCAACGGTAGCTTGATTGTCTGCCAGTTTCCTGCGCAGAAGGTGTATATGAACAGGGATTGCGTTTGATTCGGGCTCATTGTCCAGAGCATAAAGTTTTTCTTCGAGAACTCCCTTAGGTACGACGCGCCCAAATCTCCGCAGCATTATTTCCAGAATCGAAATTTCACGTCGGGAAAGTGCAAGTGGATTTCCTGCCACACTTACCTCGCGCCCTATTGTATCCAGTGTTACGTTGCCGGCATCCAGCACGGCACCCAGTACGCCTCCGGGACGCCTCAACAAGGCCTTTATCCTTGATACCAGCTCTTTAATTGCAAACGGTTTGACCAGGTAGTCGTCTGCACCAGCATCGAGTCCCCGCACTCGGTCATCTACCGCGTCTCGAGCAGTAAGAATAAGAATCGGCAATTGCGTACCCCGGCGACGGGCTGACTCTAAAACACTTATACCATCGCCGTCTGGCAATCCCAGATCAAGCACCGCAGCATCATAAGAAATACTGGTCAGCGCGTTATTGGCGTTTTCTGCGGTACTGACTGAATCAACGACGAAACCAGCATTTTCCAGCCCTTCCTTCAGAACATCTACAATTCGCTGTTCGTCCTCAACGACTAGAAGTCGCATCCTATTCTCCCTCAACGTCGCTTGATCGGGTTAACTCTGAGTATAAACCCTAATTGTTATCACAGGATTAATGGCCGGAGGAATCAGCCATATCCTTTGCACAGTTATTTTCTCCTCATAAAACTACCTTAAAAATTGTGTGTAAGACTTACATTCACCCAGTAGAAGTCAACATGGATGATCGTACTTTTGCTCCGGCAGCCATTCATCAATATAGGAGATACACCTTTGAAAAAAAGGCAATTTATCAGTGGTGGGTTAGGACTTGGGGCGTTGACGCTGGCAGGTTCGGGGCTCTTACTTCCCTTAGGGGTAAGAAACTCGGGAGCGGTGTGGCGTTCCAATAGCGTCGCTAAAAGAGAAATGCCCATTCCTAAACTGCTCGAATCAACCAACGATACTCCGCTTGAGCTCACGATGGGGATGGGTGACTGGGAAATGCTTCCAGGTATAAAAACGACTACCAGTGGATTCAACGGCCCCTACCTTGGTCCGACCGTCCGGGTACGCAACGGGCAGGATGTACCTGTTATATACAGGAACACGCTGTCTGAATCTGTAGCCGTTCATGGTCATGGCCTGCACGTGCCAGGTGAAGTGGATGGCGGTCCGCAGCGGGAGATCGAACCGGGTGGAAGCTGGTCTCTGGAACTGCCTGTCCGCCAGCAGGCATGTACCTCCTGGTACCATCCGCATACGCACGGCAAAACGGGCCCGCAGACTTACAAGGGGCTCGCCGGTTTTATTATTATCGATGATGAAAACAGTGACTCACTGCCCCTTCCTAAAACTTATGGCGTGGATGATCTGCCTGTAGTAGTTCAGGATCGCACTCTGGATAGCCAAGGAAGGCTGATTTACTCAGTGGAGGATGCCGAAGATGGACTTATGGCGGAAACCATCACCGTTAATGGAATTGCCAATCCGGTAAGAGCAGTACCCGCCGGGCTGGTCCGGTTGCGTCTCCTGAATGGTTCCAACGCCCGATACTACCGGTTTCGTTTTTCCGACGACCGGGTTTTCTACAAGATCGCAACGGACGGCGGTTTCCTTGAAGAGCCAGTGCCTATCCGCGAAGTCGTCATGTTGCCCGGTGAACGAAACGAGATCGTCGTGGATTTTTCCGATGGCAATCCCGCTATGCTGGTAAGCGGCCCCGGGCTCATAGGTGCGGCTAATACTGAGCGAAGAGATCGGGATAATCGGGAACGCAGGGATAGGGATAGTCGTGAGCGAAGGGATGAAGACAGTCGTGAGCGTCGTAATGGAGATGGCCGGCGCAATGATTGGGAACCAGGCGGAATGAACGATACGTTCGACATCCTGGAATTCAACGTCGATCCGAGGCTGCCTGCATTCCGTGGCCCTTTGCCACGCAGCCTTAATACTATCAGCAGGCCAACCGTCCGCAGTGACTGGCCCGTGCGTCGGTTCGAGCTGTTTATGGACGATGATGACAGAAGACGGCGCCTCTTGTTTGGACGACGAGAAGTCGGGGAGATGTCCATGGGCATCAATGGCCGTCCGATGGATATGCAGGTGATAAATGAACGCGTAAGGAGAAACCAATGGGAGCGCTGGGAGGTTAGATCCTATGACGGCAGCCATCCATTCCACGTGCACGGCTGTTCTTTTCTTGTACTATCCCAGGAGGGGATACCGGTTACCGATGCAGATGCGGGATGGAAAGATACCGTTAGAGTAGACGATCGCGCTGAATTTATTGTGCGATTTGACCATGAGGCAACAGACAAGTACCCGTACATGTACCATTGTCACATACTCGAGCACGAAGACCAGGGAATGATGGGCCAGTTTACGGTCACGTAAAACTGCAAAATCATCTGAGAATCAAAAATTCCCTTAGGTCTCCTATGGGTTTAATATCGGTAGTAGCTACAATTTTACCGAAGGTCCGTTTCAAGACATCATGATCTTAAAGCCGACATTCCTGCGGCGTTGCCGGAGGGCAGAAACCGGCTTCATAGCGGTCATCTCCTAATCTATAGAGGGTGGTGGGCGCCCTGTATAGGCGTCTGAAAAATGACCGTCAGTAGCTTCTGATCTAAATGCAAACTGAAACAAATACGTTACGCCTTCAACAATAACTGGAGTGCCGTCTTCAGCAAGTCTAGGATTGAATCTAAGAGATTCTGCGGATTGAATTGCAGGACGTGTAAAAACCCCCTTTGGTTCTTCGTCTAGGATTACTATTGACGACTTGTCTACAGTGCCATCTATCAGGACGTTAAATTTTGCGTGAACCCAGCCCTCAATCCCCTGTTCAGCTGCAGACCTAGGATAGTAAGGTGGGTCTTTATAGATAGGAAGCATAGGCTCAGGTTTATCAGGTTGAGCAATCGCCGTCATACCCGAAAGTATTAGGAACACCAAACTAACTGAACCGATTGTTTTTAATAGCATTTGATTGCTCCTTTACTTCCGCTTCGGGTTTAATATCGGTAGTAGCTACAATTTTACCGAAGGTCCGTTTCAAGACATCATGATCTTAAAGCCGACATTCCTGCGGCGTTGCCGGAGGGCAGAAACCGGCCTCGAAGCCGACGTTCACTTTAAAAGTTTCATCCAAGAAATCTAGCATACCAAGTCTTTAGTGGGTGGTCGTGATCCCGCTAGTGCAAATCAGCACTTTTAAATATCCTGTTAAGATTTCGGCCAGTACTCTAAATGTGGAATCTTTATGTTTGTTTAATTCAGCATAATTTTTTATCAAGATGCTTTGATTTTCTGGAGAGTTACTTATAAAAGTAGTGGTTGCCTAAATGCAGGGTTCGTTCCCTGGAATTTAACCACACTGGAACTGGGATGGAGTCCATATGGAACCACAGTGCCCCGTCGGTAGGATCGGCCGGTGGGTTATTGAGCATCATTTCGGAGACTCGTTGTGCCAATTCCCATGATTCAGTCTCAGTGGGGCGATCACTCCTTCCGTCGCACCACCAATTAAACTCACAGGGAGGTCTCTCTCCTCCCTCATAGACGACAGCGCAGATTGAGTCTGGGTAAAGATCGCTGCCCACTCGATTGAGCACTACCCAACCTACGGCAACCATTCCATCTTGTCCTTCCGATCTGGCTTCGAAATAAAGATTCAGCGCAAAGCACCTTGATGCATCCAATTCGTCAGAAGCTGCACGAGCACTTGTCATGAGCACGGGTGTGGTAGCAACCAGAATCACTGACAGTAATTGGAACACAGCCATTTTGAGGAACTTGCGACTAGGCGCGCGCGTCGACAAAGACAAGGTGGAGGACCTATTCATTCCAAGACTCCTTTGAGAAAAGAGGTAATACTAGCCTTAGTGTATCAAAACACATCTAGTTGGCCGAGTTCCAGATAGAGCTTGGGCGATGTAGGCCCTAAATTAGGAGTGTATCCAGCCACAATCTGCTACATCTCACGAATCACGGTCGGTCTGAAATCACCCAAATTTGGCTTAGGAAGTCCAGACAAAGGGATATGCTGACGCTGAGCTTCTGCTAGAATCCAATCTCAACATAACCGTGCGAGAGCTATGACAATGGATTTATTGGATATTGCAGTAAAAACCCTTGGTAACAAAATAGGCAATAGTGGAGCCAATTCGGATCTTGTGAAAGGCGTGGTAGGAAAACTCATTGGGTCTGGCAATAGCCTGGATTTAGCCGGATTGGTTGATGGTTTGGATAAAGAGGGTTTGCGTAGTGTAGCGGAGTCCTGGTTAGGCGATGGTGAAAATGACGAGATTTCAACAGATCAAGTGAAACAGGTACTTGGCGGAAATCAAATCGCAGAAGCTGCTCAAGCGCTAGATACAGACGAGGGCTCGCTACTTGAAGGGCTAAAAGATCTGTTACCCGAAATGGTGGATAAATCCAGCGCTGGTGGTTCACTACTTGATTCTGTCGGTGGACTCGGAGGTCTGGCCAAAAAGTTTCTGTAACAAGTTAAGAACCACCTCACTTGGAATGAACGAAATATCGCGGCGAAATCTCTGTATCAATTCGCCGCGAATTCGTGAAGGCGCTTACTTAGTGCGTGATTAGCGGATCAAGGGTTTTTGCCTGATCCACCCATTTCTCTACCACTGACGCACTGGGAACTGCGCGAGTCAACTTCTTTTCTTCATTCACCTTAGCCATAGCCTCAGCCAAGTTTGCGGCGTTGCGGTTACGTAGTTCTTTTACTGTGTCGACTCCGGCCGCTTCCAGCAATTCTGAATATTCTTCGCCAACTCCCGAAATTCTCATCAAATCTGCCATATTGGCCCATTTCAACAGTTGCTTTTCGGTACAACCAGTTTGTTCGGCAACTTTTTTGCGTCCTGACTTGTCGCAGCAGAGTTTCAGCAAATCATCGGTGGTTGATATATCAGCGACTGCCAGCTTTTCTTTCATGGCCGGCCCGATACCCTCAATTTCATCTATTTTGTAAACCATACTTCGCTCCTAATCTTTACTTACATAGTTTAATTGTGTGCCGAGTAGCACTAATGCTCCAGCACGTCACTAAAATGGAACTATTTCTATTTTAGCAATCTCTAAAAACTCCACACAACGGAAACGGCAGTCTGCGTGTCCGTTTTTTCTCGCCCAAACGGGACGTCAGTTTGATGTCTTACATTAAACGACAATCGTAAGGACAGGTTCTCCATCAAGGCACTTTCCACACCGGTTTCCGATCGATAGATTGTCGTTTCATCACCAGCTTCCGCCGACAGGTTTTGGAAAAAATTGGCTGATTCCGACATGTTCCACACGTACTCCCCTGCAGCCCTGATGATGACTTCGTTGAACTCATCAATCTCGGTTACCGATCTTCGATAACCAGGACCTACTTCAGTTGATAGACTCATGTTGTCAACATCAGTGAGAAAATTGCGCCCATAGGTAACGGTCACATCTGCCTGGTAGTCGAATCCATTAAAGCGGTCATCTTCATAGGCGCCCCGAACCCCCCAGAAGCTATTTTCATCTATCTGCCTGCGCCCTCTTGCCACATGGTAGAATCTCTGCGCGGTGACATCCCCAAACCTAGAGTTGCGGAGCCCATCAGATGTGAACTGATACTCCCAATTCTCTCTAAGCCAATCAACAGTCACACCATATGAAACGTTTTCCTCTTCAGTATTACCAGAGGTGAAAATGGCTCCCAATTCAATCTCGGTGACAATATCGCCACTCTGCTGAGCGAGTGCGTTGGTCCCCAAGAATACGAACAGCACAATAATAATTCGCTTGCTATTTTCTAACATACAAAGTTCTCCGACTTGGAATCGTTGTTGAATGACGCCGGGCGCATCCATGTCAATCGGCACCATTGCAGTTGGTTTCGTGTTTCAGTTTCTGATTTATTGCTGATTCTGGTAAATATGAACGTCCTGTTGTGGATAGGGGATTGACAGGCCCTCTTTGTCAAACGTTTTATAAACCTGCTCGTTCATTGCAAAGAAAACTCCCCAATAGTCTGCCGCATCAACCCAGCAGCGAACCACGATATTCACGGAACTGTCTGCCAGCTCTACTACTGCTCTGAATGGTTCCGGATCTTTGAGAATTCGGTCATCGGCAGCGATAAGTCGATCGAGCACTTGATAAGCCTTATCCAAATCGTCTCCGTAGCCTATTCCAAAGGTCCAGTCGACTCGCCTAGTTGATTGAGTTGAAAAGTTCACCAATGAGCCAGTAGAGAGCGGGCCATTGGGAATAATGATCGTCTTGTTGTCCGGAGTAGTCATAATTGTCACAAATATCTGGATCTCCTTCACTGAGCCGAGATATCCCTGAGCGTCAATGACATCGCCGACTTTAAACGGCTTAAAAAGCAGAATCATCACACCGCCGGCAAAGTTCTGAAGCGTCCCAGAAAGTGCTAAACCCACTGCCAAGCCAGCCGCACCGAGAATGGCAACAAAGGAAGTCATCTCAATACCCAGAACACCCAACGCAGTGATGTACACCAGGACTTTTAGCAATATCGAGACCATGCTACCCAGGAAACCCTGTAGCGATGGATCCATCCCGCTGCGCGTGAAAGCAGCTTTTATTGCTCTGACTATCATTCCGGCGACCCACAATCCAATTACCAGCGTTGCTAGTGCCGCTAGTAGCTTTGTACCGTAGGTGATTGCCAGATCTATCAGCATGGCGGTGTCTATGTTCTCCAAGTTGAAATTTTCCATAAATATCTCCAGTTACTGTTTTCTGGGCTTTCGAAGAGGCGCGATTTATACACTATCCACCCCTGGGTGTATACATCAGTTCTAGCGGGAAAATCCTGGAATTGCGGTGTTTCATTTATCCATGACAGCGAATCTCCAACAAAGACGACCACCGCGTAGGACTTTGCTTTCGCAGGTCTCTGATCTATGGAGGAGCTCCAGAGTGCAATGTTTTTGGTCAGGTTCACAGCCTTCAATCGGAGCCTACGGATACTGACATCATTCGGATACACTGATCTATCAAGCAAAATCTACTAATGTCCGAGTTGGGTTTATTAGGCGACCTAGCCGCTAGGTCCGCTTTGCGGCGATTTTGGATTTAGTCTCGACCTGCCAGAGGCTAGTCGTTTAGTTTGGATGCAACCAAAGCCTGCCGTATAAACTCTTTCGGGCTGCCATTGATACCCAGCGTCATTGCCTTATCGGACAATCCCAATAGCTGGCTTTTGATTTCTTCATACGACTGATCTGAGTTCAGCAGGGTCTCAAGATCACAAAGAAATACCCGCATCCGGAAGGGCAGTTATTTTCAGCTCGATTGTACTGGCCGCAGGTTTCAGTGTTTTTTTACTTGGCATCGTTTACGACCGTCATTCATGTCGGAATGTTCGCATCCATCATTATGGTTCTCGCGTTGTTGGGTGATCTACTACTGCTACCGGCTGTCCTGTATCTGATAGATGGTAAAGGTAGCAATTAGTAAATGTTACCAGCGTGATTTCTGCCTGTCGTCTACCCGGGGATGGTGAGCCGGGTGCAGAGTATAGTCCTCTGGGAGATCTCAATCCAACAAGCCCACAAAGCAGGATTGGCCGAATGCGAGGGCGCCATCGGGGCTGTGTCCCGATGGCCTAAGAATACAGGACTCTACTGGGTGTACGGTCGATGCTGGCAACCGAATCCCAACCGGGATATAGTCTGGAGTTGAGCTGATTGAGTTATTTCACTGTCAACCTGAACTACTCCTGGAGGTAGGCCAATGAACAAGAATCCTATGCTGAAAAAGATTGCGACTGTATGCCTTACACTGATTACTCTGGGTTTCAGCGCTTCTAATTTTGCTCAAACAAATTTTCTAGCTCCTTTCAACTTCATTATGGAGCAGGCGGAAGCGCTGCTTCCGGAGCTGTTTCCCACCGGGTCCGAGACTTTCGAAGCAGAGGCCGCAGGCGCTTCTTGGCTGGCGCGGTTCTACGAAGAAACAGGGGTCTACGGTGCACTGAACATAGATGAAGGCAATTTTTATGTTCTGGGTGGCCCCTGGACAGAAGTCACGTTTATTGACTCTGTCGACGCCCTCCTGACAGCGCTTAGCTATTCGCCACCGGACGGTGCCGGTGGGAGCAGTGATGGGCAGAACTCGGTTCTGAATCAGGGAAGTGGCGATTGTATCAACCTTACCAATCCCACAGTGGGCACTGTTGCCAGTTATACAGGGAGCATATTCCAGGACGGCATGACCGGCAACATAAGTTACACCACGACCTATACGGCAGTTTCCGATAGTTCGACGACCACGGAAACCGATCAACAGATAAGTGCTTCTGGATTCAGCTCCAACTCACTCTCGAGAACAACTTCTTATATTCAGCGCTCCAATGGCTGGCTTTACTCTACCGAGACGGACACTGAAGCTACCACTACGGCACAGGGGTTTTCTGTGACATCTGAATCCAACACCGTCTTTGATCCCCCCAGGTTTGAATCGCCGGAAACTATTTGCAGCGGCATGGTCTGGTTCATAGCCTCAGTAGTCTCCACGACCACCGGAACCAACCTTGGTGTCCAGATTCCGACGCTTTCGGCTGATACTGGTGAGTCCATATTGGAAACTCTGTCGGTCAGCCAGTCGATTACGGTTCCCGCTGGAACATTCAGTACAGTGCATCAATTGATCAAGAACCTGAACGATGACGGGGTGGAAGAGGGTTACTCTGAATCTTGGTTTATAAACAATGCCGGGGGAGTGCCGGCCAGAATTGATGTGTACCAGAGTGTCAATGGTATTGAAGAGTTGGTTTCCCGGGTGGAGTTGCAGTCCCTAAGCATCTGATAGCAGCGTGAGACGCCACCGGCCCGGTATGATCATGAGGCTGTGAACCCGGTTGTCGGGTTCGCAGATACAAGATATAAACATATAGATTTAGCGGGCAGACCCTGAGATAAACTCAGAAAATAATGAACAGGAATAAGAGGTTAAGTTAAAAAGAGTGCATACATGACACGATAGAGCCCTCCAACACGCGACCAAACCTAAGGAGGCGTGTCATGTATGCCCGGGCATTCTTACACGGAATTTTAGGCAATCGCTTCATGCTTCCAGGCTGAATGGACTTCGCAGGGTTTGCTAGGCACCAAAAAGCTTTCAAATCTATCTTTAAGCAAGTGCCTATGAGTGGCAAGTGATATTCCGAAGCGTTTAAAAAGGAAGCAGTAAAACAGATAACTGAACGGGGCTATTCCGTGGTTGGAGTGGCTGAGCGGCTTGTTACAACCACCTACAGCTTGTATGACTGGATCAAGAAGTATGGCAAGGCCACGCCTCGGGAAGCTAAGAAGCCAGATAAAGATGCCTAAAATGCCCGGTTAAAGGCTAAACTCAAGCGAGTTACTAGGGTTCTAACCCGATTTTACGGACACCTCAAAGAAGCCTCATAATAGGCGAAAGGAGTGATTGTGTCGAAGATCGGAGAAAGTCACACAGAGAAGGATATACGCTACACGGGCAGACGCCAAGACAGAGATACTTAACTTTGTCGAGATGTTCTACAAACCGATCAAGCGTCATTCATGCAACGGCGGGGTTTCCCCGGTGAAGTTTGAAGAGGCGGTTTTTCAGAGGCTGGAAGGTGTCTAGTAAAACCTGGGAAGTCCAGTATTCGTTGGAATGCCAGTCCAACCGGTTTCCTAAATACCACTGCCCTTCGCACTTTGACTCAACTTCTCAAGATTCATTTCATAAAGAATACAGCTGACGACCCGGTCACCGGTCTCCCAGGACTCGGGTGTCGGGTAAAGCGGAAAGACTGCCAGGGTCGAAGAGTCGTAATCAATTCCCACGAAACCCTCGAACTGCGCAATACATTCGGTGTTGGCATAATCGTCCAGGAAATCGTTGCCGGGGTAGTCCTGCAGCTCAACCTCAATTGACGCATACACTTCGTTGTCATGGGGCTCGTCACAGGGCACGCTGCGTACTCCGCTTATGGAGTTTGCATAGCCTCCGGGCGGGTCGTCAAAGCAGGCGCCTGTGGTTAAATAGGCCATGCTGACGAAATTGGATGTGGCGCGATAGCTGCCGAGCTCGAGAGGGGTGGCAAAACAGTCTATTTCGGCACAGACTGCTGCGGGATCATAAAATTCACCGGACAGCTCATCCCAGAACATATCGACAATGGAAAACTCGTAGGCTTCTCCCAGCGACAGTGGCGTAAATCCGTTAGCCTTGAACTCAGCCAGTTTCTCTGGCGGCAGGCCATACGCCTCCAGACGTTCGTAGAACGTGGTTATTTCATAGGAAATATTCTGCTGTCCCTCGGCAGAGCGCAGCTCCACTAGTGCTTCCGGGTGGTGGAAAACGATATTCGTGTTTGGGGTGGCAACGGAATACTCTGCCGCCGCGAGCAGAAAGACACACGCTGATACGCACTCGCCCTTTGCGCCTACCACGATTTCGTTTTCAATAATGAAATCCGCCAGCTCAAATGCGGCGGAAATCAACCCGCCAGGGCTGTTCAGAATGATGGCACTTAAATTCGGATCGAGGGTAAAGGCTTGCTTTAACTCACGGACTGACTGGAAGTTGATATACCCGTTCAGTGTTAAATCCGTGTCCGCGGTTTGCTGAAGGTAGTATTGTTCCACGCCAGCGTCGCCCATTCGCAGAACTGAGACATAATCCAGAACGATCGGGTAGTAATTGGCGGCCGATCCGATTACTCCCAGCACCACGAAGGTCTGCGCCACTCTTCCCCAGGCACCGGTTTTTCTGGGTGTGCTGGCGTGGGCGTCAGCGACATAATGTCTGGAGGATCGCCAGACGCCGACAATCTGCCACCCGTAGATAATAAATGCCACCAACAGTATGCCCAGGCCGAACCATGGCTGTTCCCGGGTGGCTGCTATCAGTGTGGTTGCAACGACCGCTACGATAAAGTTCAAGAGCGTGAAGTTGACCCACCAGGCCCGGGCCAGGGAATAATCACCGTGCCAGTGGCGCGAAAAGAAATTTCTGTCGGGCCTCGCTCCGGCAGGTTCCGGATCGGGTTCGTCGGCAATGGATTCAGCGACCGGAATAGGAGGGACGTCATCATCCTTCTTGTCGACGGCGGAAAACTCTTCGTACGTGGAGAGGGGTGCCCAGTCTTCCGCGCCGTGTCGCCATGCCAGGGTTGTGGTGCTGATTTCACCCTCGCTGACAAGTTCGCTAAGTGTACTGCGCGAAAACGGGCCGTGCCTGGTTCCGTGCTTGATATAGTACCAACCGGTTTCCGACATCGTGGGTTGTTCCTGAGGGCAGTTGATTGCTGATGAAACAGGCCCGGGCGTTAACGCAATCCCGTGGCTGTGACAAAGATAAATCAGTAATTATTCTGTTTACCGGACAGTTGCCTTATTTATCGGGCTGGGGCGCAAGCGCTAAATGTCTCCCCGCCGTGCTGCCTGGATCATATTGTCAGCCGCCCGGAAAGCCAGGGCCATTATCGTCATAGTGGGCTGCCCGCGGCTGGATGTGACCAGGCTGCTGCCGTCAACCATGAAGAGATTGGGCACATCGTGAGAACGATTGAAGCGGTCGACCACGGAGGTCTGTGGGTCATTGCCCATCCGGCACGTTCCTAACAGATGAACGCCGCCATCCTGGCCGTTCTCCGGATAGAACCCGGCTATATTTCTCGCACCTGTAGCCTCCATCAGTTCGGTGGATTTCTCCAGGAAGAACTTCATGGTCTGCAGGTCATCGGGGTGATCTGAATAGGTACAGCGCAGTGCGGGCCTGCCCCATTTATCAGTCAGTTCGGGGTCCAGGCTTACACTGTTGGTCAGTTGCGGCAGCGAGGTGGTGTGGCCATCAAAAGCAATGGAATGAGTGAATTCGTAGGCCAGGTTTTTCTTGAACTCGCTGCCCCAGCCGGGCCCGCCGAACAGACTGGAGGCCAGGGCGAAGTTCATAGGTAATCCCCGGGTCGGGTGTCGGGAGTCGATACCGCCGCCGCCGTAGTATCCAAGGCTGCTGTCTAACTCATAGAAATCGTGGACGACACGTGTCGCGGGGATACTCTTGTGTGCGTTGACGGGCTCGTCCATCAACCCGGCCACGGTCGAATAGCCATTGAACATCAGGTTCCGGCCCACATAGCCTGAAGAGTTTGCCAGTCCGTCGGGGAACCGGCTGGAGGCGGATAACAGCAGCAATCGGGGCGTCTCCGCGCCATTGGCACACAGGACAATCGCCTTGCCGCGCTGTGAGTGTTCAACGCCATCGGCATCCCAGTACACCACCTCGGTGGCTCTGCCTGCCTCGTTGGTCTCAACCCTGTTCACTGTGCAGCCGGTTCGTAACTCGCAATTGCCCGATGCCAGCGCCAGGGGAATCATGGTCGCCATGGAGGAGGATTTTGCGTTCACTTCGCAGCCGTAGCCATTACAGAACCCGCAGTGGATACAGCCAGGGCGACCGTTGTGAGCCTGGGACAGAATGGCAACCGGAGCCGGGTAGGGGTTCAGCCCCAGACTCTTTGCCGCGCGTTCCAGCAGCACGCCCGGGGATTTAACCGGCATGGGCGGGCAGGGGTAGTCACGGGATCGTGGTGGGTCCCAGGGGCCCTGTAGCCCCGATACGCCTATTTCCCAGTCGACTTTGGTGTAATAAGGTTCGAGATCGGCGTAGGTTATGGGCCAGTCGGTAAATGTCGTACCCGGAATGGTTCCCTTCACGCTGGCCTCGATAAAGTCGATCTCCCGAAGGCGCCAGAAATTTCCCGAGAAGTGAACGCTGCTGCCGCCCACATTATGGGCGTAGTCGAGGGATCCGCCGGAGCCCGCCACGGCCACCTCCGCTTCAGACCTGCGGAATGTCTGCGGGTGTCCCTGCCGGGCCCCCCAGGTCAGTTCGCTATTGTGGTCGTAGCCCCATTCGTCGTGTTTGAAATCACCCGCCTGCAAGTGAGGGCCCTGTTCCAGAACGACAACGGAAAAACCTGCAGTGGACAGTTCTTTGGCGACAATGCCTCCAGCGGCACCGGAACCGACTATGACGAAGTCGACCTCGTCCTGGTTGGGAAAGCTTACCTGGGCCATGGTCTATTCTCCGCGTGTCGCATAGTCAGCATCGTAAAAGCCGAAGGGTGGTGCCCAGGCATGCTGGTCATCAAACCCGATCACAGCATACCCGGCCTTGTCTCTGTTGCCGCCATAACTGGGCAGAGAGAACATGCCGGCAATGGTCAGATAGCGAATGGTGGCAAAGAAAGGTGTCGATTCCCGGTCAGCAAGCAGTTCGTCCTGTTGCGCCACACTCAGATCGGCAAAGTTCGCTGCAGTGTACCTTGAGGCTGCAGTCTCCTGTATCTCGCGCAGTCCTGCCTGCACTGCCCGGTATTGTTCGTCCCGGTTATCTCCAAGCACGGCATCAATAAAGTAAATGACCCCGGCCTCTTCGGCTCCCGTGGTATCGTCGCTGGGGATAATACGGGCCACTATTGCCCGCAGGTCTCCCGCTTCGCGTGCCGAAAGCGTGTTAAACGCCGGTGTGTCCGCTTGCAGGGATTCATCAGCCTGCCGGCAGGCGGCCAGAATTGCCGGCGCGGCCAGGACGATAAAGGAGCCTTTCGCCAACACCGAGCCTGATTGTAAAAAAGCACGTCGAGAAAACTGCTGATGGGGCATGGGTTCATACTCGTTGTAAGGGGAAATCACGCGCTGGGGTGACCGGTTTGGGCTGAGTCTAACACGGCTTATTACATCGTTAGGAGTGTATAGGCGTGGATTTAGGAGTGGAGTCTTCGTGTGGCCTGGCGCCCTGTCTGTTGAATCAAAGCGGCAGGTAAGGACGGAATTCCGCAGCGCCGCCAATCCGCACATGCAAATAGTGTATTACCGGGGGCAGAGGCTCTTCAGAGCCAGTTCTGCGGCAAAACCCGAATCGATCAGCTCGCGCAGCAGGCTGTCGTCATAGCGGTCTTCGGGGTCATTCAGGCGCATGGCAAGCGAGTCATGAATGCGCATGGCGTTTTCGATACCTTCATAACAGGGACAGGGAAGTTTCGGGGCATAATCGGCGCGGTCATAACGGGCCTGGGCAAAGTCCCGGCTGGGGAAACCGTACCAGCGCTGGGCAATTTCGACCGCCAGCTCGGGCTGATTGTGATAGATGGCCATGCTTTCCAGCGCCGCCTGCAGAAAGCGCCGGGCGATCACATGGTAGCGGACGCTGCAATCGGTGGTCGCCAGGGCGACCTGTCTGGGGGTATTGGCATAGAAAGTCTGGTAGTAAAGAGAAGGTGTCTGGCCGGTAACCAGGATATCGGAGTCCGATTGTTGCTGCAGTCCCAGTCGTCGCAGTACCCGTTGCCAGAGCTTCGACTGTGGTCTGATCCCTGCCTCGAATTCCGGTGGCGGCATCTGCAACTCCACGTCCAGGCCGTATTTCCCATAGAAGCCCTGATCCATGGCGATGATGAAGGGAAGTTTGCTCCTACTGTGGCCGAAGACGTTGACGAGCACCGGCAGTGGCTCAGAGTCGGAAGGAGAGCAGGCGCTGAGAATCAGACAACTGCAAAGCAGCGCCAGCGTCCTTGGAAAAACCTGCCTGACAGGCACTGGCGGGGCGGTGTGATCATCGGATAACAATACCTGGTCTGAATTCGTTATTCAGGCTGTCTGAGTGAAAACTGAAGGGTCGGAAAACTTCAACCAAGTTATCCCCGGATCGGGCGCTTGTCCAGATCGCAGGACAGCCTTATTCCGGTTCGTCGATACCCAGGCGCTCCACATCCACGGTAGCCGCATCGTAATTCGCCCGCGCGATTCGCGCCTGCAATTCCGCTTCAAGCAGCCGGATCCTGGCATTGGCGGCGGTTTCTTCCCGAATGTTCAGCAGGAAAAAGTCACTGGCGCCGCTGTCGAAACGGCGCTGCTCCGAGTCGCGCATGATTTCCGACTGCTGCACTTCCTGGTCCGCCAGCATCAGCAGGTCGCGGGAGATATTCAAATCCACCAGCAGGTTGCGGATTTCCAGGTCGATCTGGTCTTCCCGCAGGCGCTGTTGCTGCTGCCTGGCATCCAGATTGGCCTGGGCACGCTGCAAGCGGCCGCGGCCGGCACGCTGCTGCAGGGGGATTGAGAACGTGAAGCCGGCCATGGCGTTAGTGCCGTCACGGGAGGCACCGCCCTCGGCCACAGCGCCAAGGCCCTGCTGAGCTTCGACGAAAAAATCCAGTCGCGGTTTCAGTTGATTCTCCGCCAGACTGATGCGGTTCTGTTCCCGTTCGATGGCCGTGCGCAGGATAGCCAGTTCCGGGCGCCGGGTCAGGGCTTCCGATACCGGGACCACCGGTGGGGTGCTCTCCTGGAATACCTCCTCGATACTCGATCCCGGCGGCAAGCGGTCGGGTGAGACTGCTGCGGGCCGCCCGGACTGGTCGCGGTAATAGAGTGACAGCAGATTGGTGGCCAGGGCCAGGTCCCGCTGGGCGGAAGTGACCAGGATCTGGCGGCGGGTGATATTCTGCTGGTTTTCGGTCAAAAATATTTCCGCCCGGGCACCGCGCTCCACCTCGCCCTCCAGACCGTCCTGGCGTTCTATCGCAATCTGCAGCAACTCTTCGTAGACGCCCAGTTGCCTGCCTTTCGCCACCCAGTCCCAGTAGGCAACCAGAGCACGTTCCTGTACGCCGATGCGGGTCAGCAGTACATCCAGACTGGCTTCCTGTACATTCAGCCTGGCATCGATGACACCGAAACGCTGGGGATCAATGCTGCGATCCCGCAACAGGGAGAACAGCATGCCGACCCGGAAACTGCCCCCGGTGTTGGTGAAGCTGTTGTCCTGGTAGACGGGGAAGTTGCCATTGGACAGCTTGTAATCTGAATAAACACTGCCGCCGATGGTTCGCAGTCGCTGCCTCGCGCCACCTTTGAGAGCCGTGCTGTCGTAGTAGCCGGTGTTCTGATTACCGTCAGCGCTGAAGACCAGATCGAAAGCACCTTCGGCCTCCAGGGCGCTGCCTTCCGCGGCGCGGCGGCCTGCCAGACTCTCGAGAATCTGGGGGAAATAGCGGGCGGAGGAGGCCAGTACCTCGTCCAGCAGCAGTGGTTGGGGTTGCGCGGAGTTCTCCGCCGCTGAAGTGACGGCGGGCCAAAGCAGCGAGGCCGCCATGACAACGGCTGACAGTCGAATCTTTATCATGCCCCGCTTTCCTGGCTGGAGGTTGTTGGTAGCCGGGCCGGGAAATTATTCAGCTGGCGCCACACTTCGTAACCGGCGCGCACGGTTTCCAACAGGATCCAGCCCCGTGCGGTAGAACCGAAGCGGACAAACTGCTGATCGGGCCAGGGCGTTTCTGTTTCCGGATCTTCGATCACCAGTACCCTGAAACGGCCGCTGGTGTCAGCAGAGGGGTCCACGGCAATGACTTCACCACTGAAGGTGCCGACAGCAACTGACGGCCAGCCGCTGAACTGAATCGCTGGCCAGCCTTCGAACTGCAGGCGAACCTTGGCGCCAGGTCGCACAAGTGCGACATCGCGGCCGTCGATGTAAAGTTCCACGGCGCGGCTGGCGTTGTCCGGCACGAAGGAGGCTACCACGTCGCCGGCCTGCACGAAGGTGGCGGCATCACCGGCGAATACCCGCAGTATGACGCCATCCCGGGGTGCCCGCACGATCTGTTCGGATTGCCGTGTCAGGTTGACGTCAGCGCGGGTCAGCTCCGCTGCTGCCTCGGCAACCCGGGCGCGGAGTTCTTCGACGCGGATGCGGGATTGTTCGTACTCGCGGCGGGAGGCGAGGCCATCGTCAAACAGGCTGCGAGTTCGCTCCAGATCGATTTCTGCAGTCTGTTGCGCGGTTTCGGCGGCCCGGAGCTGGGCGATCACCTGGTCCCGTTCGGCACCCAGCCGCTCGAGCAGGCGGGGATCGATATCGATAATGCGAACGATAGGGTCGCCAACAGAGACATGCATACCGTCACGGACATACCACTCCTGGATACGCCCGGGCACGAGAGCGTTGATCTCCTGCAGGCGGTCATTGGGGTTCAGTGCGGTTACCGTTCCAAAGCCGGAAGTGGTCTGCACCCAGGGGGCTACATAAAGAAATGTGCCGGTGGAGACAATGGCAATGACCAATAGCCAGGCGAAAGCCTTCATCACCGCGGGCGGGCGCTGGGCGGCTAGGGTTTTGAACTGAGCGGGGTATGTTTCACGAGCTGCCATGAATGATCCTGCGTGGAGGGCCTAACGGGGTTCGTCGTCGCTATCCTGCCGGTTTGCATGACCGGCAGCAAGCGGGTTGTCCTGACAAAGTGCCGCATAGGAATCGTAAACCTGCTGGGCCCGGTGGTCCAGAAACAGGTAGCTGTCGAAAGTCATTTCCCGGCTGGGCGGACGATTGGAAAAGTAGATGACTGTGGTTCCCCATTTCTGTTTCAGGCGGTCGAGTGACGGAATCAGATAGTCGTCCGGTATCGTATCGTACAGCTCCCCCAGCACCAGCACCTTGGGGCCGGCGATGATCGCCGCCGCCAGTTTCATCTGCATGATCTCGGTAATGGTAAGCGGCCATCCCGTGGCGGCGATGCGGGTATCCATGCCATTCTTCAGCTGCGTAATGGTGCGGTCGAGCCCGACGATCTTCAGCACCTCGATCAGATTTGAGGCCTGGGCGCTGGGCGCGCTGAGATTGAGGTATTCCCGAATGGTCAGCTCGATGGCGTTGGGCCGGTCCAGCACAATAACGTGCTGGCGCAGCTGATACGCCTGAATACTCTCCACGTCCTGCCCGCCCAGGGCTACATAGCCGCTGCTGGGCTTATCCAGACGCTTGATGAAGTTGGTTACCTCGCGCTGAATACCCTGACTCTCCACTCTTGCGAA
Source organism: Gammaproteobacteria bacterium (assembly GCA_041395725.1). Taxonomy (NCBI): domain Bacteria; kingdom Pseudomonadati; phylum Pseudomonadota; class Gammaproteobacteria; species Gammaproteobacteria bacterium. Next base: position 3,785,852 of record JAWKZW010000001.1, read on the forward strand.
CACCCGTGATCCGGCCTTCAGGGAAAAATTCAGCGTCGCAACCTGGCCCCGGGCGTCGCCCCTGGCATTGACAAAGTCGATGGACCCATCGCCCTCGAAGCGTCCCAGATCCTTCGCAGGCTGTTCCTGCTCCACATCGTAAAATAGCCCGAGTTCGTCGAGTGCCCCGCAGAGTTCGTAGAAATAGGCCAGATAGGTGCCCAGCTGGCTGACGCCGTAAAACGCCACCGACAGCACGACCTCCGCGGCTACCAGTTGACCCAGAGACAGTTCGTCATTAATGACCAGCCAACCGCCCAGCCCAAGCAACCCGGCGCTGGCAACGGCGTAGAGCACAAGAAAGCAGAGGGTCTGGGCGAAAAAATGCCGGAAGTGGCGTTGATGACGATCGATATACTCCTCGGTGACCTGATCGGTACGGGTCAGCGCCTCATTGATGTGACGCTCTGATTTGAAGAATCCATTGGAGGCGCCAAGGCCTTCGAGCCAGGCGGCGGTCGCATGCTTCTGATGAGACACTTCAACGGCACTGCAAATGGCCCGGCTGCCCCACACCATCCAGATAACCCAGATAAGGGCAACCAGCAGAATGACAAAACCCAGAAACAGAGGATGGTAAAGGGACACCAGTGCGAATCCGAAAAAGGCCTGCAGGACCGTGGTAAAGCCGCCAACAAGCAGGTAGGGCACTGTCTTGTGGACGATTATGATGTCGAAATAGCGGTTGAACAGCGTGCCCTTATTGATGTCCAGGAAAAAAGGGTTGAGAGCATAGATGGCGCGCAGTGCGATTTCTGAAACCATGCGGGCATAGAAACGGCGGCTGAAGAGGTCCATCAGGTGAATACGCAGGGCATTCAGCAGGCCGGCCGCCAGCAGCAGAATAAAGAGGGTAATACTCAGCACCACCAGCGGTGTACCCAGGGCTGTATTGGCAATGGTATTTACCAGCATCTGCACCGAGACCGGCAACGCGAGGGACAGTGCGCTAATGCCCAGGCCATAGATGATTGCCAGCGTATAGTAGCTGCGCTCGGCTCCCAGTATTGAACCGAAGTAAGACAACACTTTTCTGGCGGTGGCCTGGTTTGAAACTGCTTTGTCGTTCACTACGACGTTTGTCTCCTTTATTCAGGGGCCAGGTTACTAAGGCCTGAGCACTGAATTCAAGCTGATTCTGATAGAGTGAGAGTGTATCCGAGCGCGGGGTGTCATCAATTCGTTTCGTTCGCGGTGAATGTACCGAAAAATCGAACTAAAAGCACTAAAGGCAAGAAAAAAATGAGGCTCCAGACCTGGGTGCTGCAGTTGGGGTAGGAGGTGGGCTCGCGAAGGGCACTGGAAGGCCGCACTTCCGTTGAGGAGGTTTTCCAGCCACTATCAACACAAATCGGTTTGTCAGAAACCTCTTAAGGATATTCGTCGCCAATGTGATGCAGTTCATCGAAACGGTCGCGTTTTTGGACCTCTGTCACATAAATAGTGTGAACCAGTTCACACTCGGGACGTGAGCTAGTGCGCTAAGATTGCCTCCTCAAAAATGAGATCACCCATCTATCATCAAGTGTTCTTGCAGGATGCGCTTACGAAGACCGGGACCCTGATTTCCATTTTTGACTACAGTGAGGAATTAACACAGTGATACAAGGGAACGTAATCAGCTATCCGTGGCCTGGTGCCTCGATAGACTATCCCAGGGAGGGTAGCAAGGTGGATGTCAGGGAAAGTCGGTCACTGGCCAAGATTTATGATCTGCGCCAGTATGCGTTGACGAAGCGGGTCTTGTTCAACTTTGGAGTACTTGGCAGGGATGAGAAAGACGAGGAGGCGTTGCATGTCCCGATCGGGATTGTGTACCGACTGCATTTTCTCGGCCGCGCCTATAACTTCTCCGCTGTAAAGCTGATTGAGCCGCAGGGCCGCAGCTACCTCGGTTACAAAACCTGCCAGCAGCTTATCGTTGAGCTTGAACAGCTTCGCTCCCTGCTGAAAGATCCGGTAATCGAGCACTACACCAGGAAGCTGGTTAACTACCTGATCAGCAACCGCGGCGATCCGGACCTGGGCCTGATGGTAAGGTCGCTGTAGATCCCGAGACTTTCGCCGCGTGAGCCGATGATGCCTGGCGCGCTGATTTCCGTCAGACCACCCGGCTATCCACATCCACAGGATCCTTATTCCCCTCTTTCTGGGCTGCCTCGGCAGCCCTTGTAGTTCCCACGGGCCGTACTCTGGTGCCTGGTGAGAAAAATCTGCTAGTCTGCGCCGTGTCTCAGGCGCGCTGCCATCTGGCTGGGGGCCGCATCGAGACACCCCCAAGCAGCCTTTCTTCTGGAGTCAACATGCTTACCTCTGCACAGTGGATAATCACCAAGTACCTGATCACCTCGGGCATTATCGTCCTGGTCTCCGAATTCGCCAAGCGCAGCGACCGGCTTGGTGCTTTCATAGCGGCATTGCCTCTGGTCACGGTCCTGACCCTGATCTGGCTCTACGTAGAAAACCAGGGCCAGCTCAAAATCGCTAACCATGCCTGGTTTACCTTCTGGTATGTCCTGCCAACCTTGCCGATGTTTCTGCTGTTTCCCTGGTTGATTGGACGGTTCGGGTTCTGGTCGGCACTGGGCGCATCGGCGCTGGTGACGATGGCATGCTTTGGTGTGATGGTGGTGGTGATGCGTCAGTTTGGCGTGGAACTGCTCTAGTGGACCGCTGATTAAACAAATACCGAGACACCGATCAGCGTTTCCCTCACTTCTTCTGGCTGGTTTACCTGGCGCCGATCAGTTCGTTTCGCTGCTCGGGAAAGCTGGAGTCTTCCGCCAGCCAGATGGCAAGAAAGTTTTCAGTAAAACGGGCGTTGTCAATTCGCCCGAGCAGCTCTTCATTGTGATAGAAAGTGGCTGACATATCCGGTTCAACATAGAGGATTATGGAATCTCCACGGCGAATATCAGGCCAGATCTGGCTCAACTCGCTGAGCCAGATTTCGCTGAGTTCGGGTTGATACAGGCTCAGTTCCAGCCATTGGTCTCTGGTGGTGTCGATCAGTCGGTCTTTCTTGATGTTGCGGCGGTAATCTATTTTCAGGGCGATTCCCGGTTCCACACCGCCATAGGATCCGTTTCTACTGAACAGCGTACTGTCATAAATGGTCCAGAACATGACTTTTAACGTTGTCGAACCGACCGGGCGCAATTGCTCTACCGGCGAGGCGTAGCTGCGGACCGTGGTCAGAGCGAGAAGGGCTGGAATTAACAGCAGTGTCAGGCAAAGAGATCTAGACGATTTCATGGTTAAGTACCGGTTGCGTGTTTATCCATTTGTACATCATGGGCAACAGCACCGCCCATGTCAGTGCTATCAGGGTGATTACCCAGGGCAGGGGCAGGCCGAATTGTATAGCACCCAGTTTGTGGCCCAGGTAGTAGCTGAACGGAAAACCGAGCCCCCCTGTTAAGGCGGCAAGGTAGCCGTTATGCCCCAGCAGGCGAAGTGAGAGGGGCAGGGTGGTCGAAAAAGCAATCCATAAAGAACACATCCATAGGGGCAGCAAGAGCCCTTGCGGCTCGAATTGAAACATTCCGGTGACAGTGAATAACGAGTCGATAGCGATGCCCAGGATTATCGGGAACAACAGCTGTTTCAATGTCACTACCCTGGCATAGATTAAAAGTGCCACGTAGAACAGAATTGCGGGTGCGACGAACCAGAACGAGTCATAACGCCCGATTACACAGCCTGCCCAGAATAGATTATTGATGACCATGTTGACTGGTGATGAGGTTATGAATTTCAGCAGTCTCATGGTGGTCATTCGCTCGGATATCAGGAGATCCATGTTAATCGGAAAGGTGCGGTGCCTTGCTGGCCAGTAATTGGACGGTGCTTATGCGACGCTCCAGAAACCCACCCTCACAGTATCCCAGGTAGTATTCCCATAGCCGCTGGAACTGGGTGCCATAGCCCAACGACTCCAGTTCGGGTGCCCTGGCCATGAAGCGGTCGCGCCAGTCACGCAGGGTCCGCGCATAGTCAAGACCTATGTCATGCACGTCGCGGATAACCAGGTCTGTTTTCTCGGCCATCAGTTGACTCATCAGTTGCAAGGAGGGCAGAAACCCACCGGGAAATATGTGTTTCTGGATAAAATCCTCGGTGCGACTGTATACGTCAAAGCGCTGATCAGCTATGGTGATGGCCTGCACCATTGCCAGGCCGCCTGGTTTGAGCAGCCGGTTGACAGTTTCAAAGTAACCAGGCAGATAACGGCGTCCAACGGCCTCGATCATCTCCACGGACACCAGTTTGTCGAACTGGCCTTCCAGTTCCCGGTAGTCCTTGTTGAGCAGGTTAATTTTACTTTCAAGTCCTGCTTCGCGAATCCTGTCGCTGGCGTATTCGTACTGCTCATCGGAAATGGTCGTTGTGGTGACCCGGCAGCCATAGCGGCTGGCCGCGAACAGGGCAAGACCACCCCAGCCGGAACCTATTTCAACCAGATGATCGTCCTGAGTCAGCTTAAGCTGATCGCAGATGCGCTGCATCTTGGCAATCTGTGCCTGTTCCAGGTCTGCAGTCTCTTTGCTATAGATACCGGATGAATACTGCATGTGAGGGTCCAGAAACGTCTGGTACAGGCGATTGCCCAGATCGTAGTGGGCCAGGATATTGCGCTTTGCCTGGGAACGGGAGTTAGCCCTTTTCAGGGCGCGGAACCAGGCCAAAGGTTTCATGAACCAGCCGAACCGGGCGCTCCAGGCATCCATCATCTGCAGATTTCTGGAAAAGAACCGGGTGACCTGGGCTATGTCAGGGGTCGTCCACCAGCCGTCCACATAGGCTTCCCCGGCGGCGGCATTGCCTCCCAGCAGGGCGCGCCGGTAGACGCGGGAATCAAGGACATCGATTTCGGCCTGTAACGGATCACCGGGGTTGCCGAATTCAGCGATCACGCGGCCTTGCTCGCGAAGCAGCAGGTGCCCGCAGCTGGCTTTGCTCAATACCTGCAGCAAGCCATTTTTAATCCATTCGGCACTGTATCCCTGTGTAGCAGTCTGCTGCTTCAAGGTGGGCGAAAGGCTGATAGGTTTCTGGTTCATGACTCTTTACTCTCTTTAACTCTACCGTTTGATTCACTGATGGGACGCGGTGGCTGATTTATTCACACCGGCCCCGTGGTTCTGTTAAGCCCTGCTCCTCTGTTCCTGGTCCGGATGTCGGTGGAAGGGCACACCTTTCATAAAAAGTTTAAGTGCCTGCCAATAGATGCCCGTGACCATGCTCAGAGTCTGTGCCGGCGTTGTAAGCAATACGCGCAGCAGGTTGCCTTGGTTTAAAGTGAGCCGTTTCAAAACTATGGTGGCATCAAACAGTGGGGCATCGGAATCCTGATCGGCCACTTCCAGGTGTACCATCGACTTGCTGCGGCCTTTGCCCGGGGGCCTGATTCGCCAGTTATAGCGCTGGTTCATGGGGTTGAAAGGCGACACGTGGAACTTCTTGTCATGGGGTTCCAGGTTGTCCAGATCGATGACGTAGTAATAACGCTGATTCCAGGGCGTGTTGCTGACTTCGGCAACCATGTAGCGGACCCGCTGTTGTTGCTCGAGAAAATAGAGGTTCAGTGGGCTGAAATAGAAGCCCAGATAGCGCAGATGGCCAAAAAAGTACACATCGCCGCTCAGTTCGGCAGCGCACTTGCCGGTTTCTGCCGCGATACGCGCTTTAACGGCATCTGCAACGGACAGATTGGCATCCCCAAGGTAGTCCTGGCGGCGGAATCGGGCCCAATGCCAGGGCCGGGTGCCGAGGAGGAACAGTCTCTCACTGAGCCGGCTCAGCTCGTCGAGCTTGATAAAAACCATAAAAAGAGGATAACGAAATTCATGCCCTGTCGGCCTGAAGCGGCGATGCCGCACGAAGCCTTTATACAGGCCGCTTTCCAGTGGCAGGTGGTTCGCCTGAGTGGTCACAGGGTTTCTCCAAATCGGGCGCAGACATCCAGCGCACTGCGGACACCGTCCTCGTGAAAACCGTTGTACCAGTAGGCACCGCAATAGTGAATCCGGTCCACGCCGCATATCTCGCTGCGTCGCTGCTGCGCCCTGGCCCCCGCCAGGGAATACACCGGATGGGCGTAGCGAAAGCGCTGGACTACTTTGTCCGGGGCAATCAGGTCGTTGGCATTCAAGCTGACCAACAAGGGTTTTTCATCATGAATTGAGCCGATTTCCTGCAGAATATTCATGCTGTAAGTGACGACCGGCAGGCGCTCAGCGTCCTGCTGTCCGGCAAGGAAATTCCAGCTGGCCCAGGCCTTTTTGCGCTTTGGCATCAGCGTGGTATCCCAGTGCAACGTAACGTCATTCTCCTGGTACAACAGGTTGGAAAGCACTGCGCGTTCCTGTGTACTCGGGTTGCTCAACAATGCCAGTGCCTGGTCGCTGTGGCAGGCAACTATAACCTGATCGAATTGCCGGGCTGACTCTGCCGTGACAAGTTCGACACAGTCATCGCGCCGGGAGATGGAAGTGACCGGTGTATTGAGCAGCAATGAGTCTTTGAACGGCGCAGTAAGCGGTTCGATGTAGCTGTTCGATCCACCCTTCAACACGTGCCATTGGGGGCGATTCTTAATGTCCAGCAGGCCGTGATTGAGGAAAAAGCGCAGAAAAAAGTCCAGCGGGAAATCACCGGCCTGAGTGACACTGCAGGACCAGATGGCCGCCACCATGGGCAGCAGGTAGTTGTCGCGCAGCAGGGGACTTAATTTCAATTCCCCCAGGAAGTCATTCAGGGTCTGCGAACCTGGATCGCCACTGGATGCCCGGGCTTTGGCAGCCTTGTTGAAGCGCAGAATATCCAGCACGAAGCGGATAAAGCGGGGTTTGAGCAGGTTGCTGCGCTGGGCGAACAACGTATCCAGGTTGTGGCCGTTATATTCGAGACCCAGTGCCGGGTTGAGAACGCTGAAGCTCATCTCAGTAGGTTGTGTCGACACCCCCAGGGATGAGAGCAGCTTCAGGAAATTCGGGTAGTTGCGGTCGTTACAGACGATGAACCCGGTGTCGACCTGGTAGGTCCTGAGCTTTCCGGCCTGTTCCAGTGTCACCGGCACGGTGTGTGTATGGCCACCCGCATAATCCGCCGCTTCAAAAACAGTTACGCGATTATTGCGGCTTAACAGGTGGGCTGCCGTCAATCCGGCGATGCCACTACCAACGATGGCAATGTTCTGCGAGGAGCCCTTCATCTATTTATTTACCGACAGTCAGTGGAACGGCGGTGCTCATCGGGCCATCCTGTTGCGAATGTAGTGGATCAACGTTCCAAGTAGAGGAATATTCTCATACACCATGTCGCCCAGATCGAAATAATCGCGGTGGTAGTATACCTTGCCGTCCCGGATCTTGAGATAGCTGGCGCCCTCGACCCGGATGACCTGGCCGCGCTTGATGCTGCGATGTTCAAGCATCATGGTCCAGCTGAAAAACATGCCCTCATGGTTGACTACGCTGCGGTGGAACTTGAATTTACAGCGGTCTACATCGCCCAGCATCTTCTGAAAGTAGCCGATCAGGGCATCGAGCCCCTGAATTCCGTGAATCGGGTCTTCAAAACAAACATCCGTGGCGTACACATCACGCAGTGCCTCGAGATGGTCTAAGCTGAAGTTCTCAAAGGTATGTTGTACCTTACGGGCCAGATTGCCGTTCTCGGGCTGATATGACACGGGTGTTTCGGTTAGCTGCATGAATAAATCCCCTTCGGACGTATGGGTTTAAGTACGGAGAGGGTGTTCGGCTGGATCACTGACACCTTATCAGGGCACCTCTGGTCAATGACCGTGACTCTGTGAGATCCCCAATCAGGGTTTTTTCGACTATTTTCACATTGAAAGTAATCCAGATGCGATGGATGCCCGTATCCAGCCCCATGCATCAATTGTCAGCCAGCTTCGATCGGTTTAGGATGAGCGCCACAGATCTCGTGCAGGAGCGTGTGCGGGTGGAAAAAAAGCATCAGCGCGTGCGAGTGGATAAAAAGGAAGAAGCAGTGGCAGCAATGGGGCAGGCGGGTGCGGATCGGAACGATGAAGATCTGCTGATAGCGGTGGGAAACTCCCAGGATCGCGCGGCCTTCAATGTGCTTTTTCATCGTTTTGGCAAAAAAATCTTTGCCCTGGGGATGAAAATAACCCGCAATGAGCAGCTGGCCAATGACCTGGTTCAGGAGGCCATGCTGATAATCTGGCAAAAAGCGCCTCTGTATGACCTTGACAAAGGTTCAGCCCAGACCTGGATTTTTACCCTTGTTCGTAATCGCTGTTTCGACATCCTGCGTAAGATGAAGCGACAGCCTGCCGGAATCAGTGCCGATGACATTTACGCGGAGACAGAGTACGAGCTTTCTGTTGATCCGGAGCAGGAACAGGCCAACGCCATTCAGGTTGATCAGATACAGCAGTACTTCAGCAAGCTGCCGGAATTACAGCAGCAGGTAATCGAATATGTATTTATGCGGGACCTGACTCACCAGGAGGCTGCCCAGCAGCTGGGTATTCCTCTGGGGACATTAAAGTCCCGTTTGCGGCTGGCGTTAAATAAACTAAGAGATTTTATCGGGGTTGAAGAATGATCAGGCAAACCAATCACCATCCTTCAGAAAACCTTCTGAAGGATTTCAGTGAAGGAAGGTTGTCCACTGGCATGAGTGTGGCGATTTCCGCACATCTGCACTACTGCGATAACTGTCGTAAAGCGTCCGAAAGCTATGAGCGGGAGCTGGCCAGTCAATGGTTGTCTTCAGAGCCCGCAGCTAATTCCCCCGAATTTCTGCCCTCCAGCGATATCCTGGACCAGATCACCAGGCAGCCGCAGGTGGTTTCAATCAGGCAGGCCGCAGGGGAGGTGAATAGCAGCGTGGAACTGCACATGCATGAGCGTAGCGTCAAACTGCCCCGGGTTCTGGCCAAGGTCGCTGGAGACGGCATCGTGTGGAAAAAGTTGGCGGGTGGTATCAATACGGCCAACCTGACACTCGATAGGGATGCCCAGTGCGATTTCATGTACATGAAACCTGGTAGCCAGGCGCCCAGGCACACCCATAGGGGGCTTGAGGTCACACTGGTTCTGGATGGAACGTTTGAAGATGAGCTGGGTGAGTATCAGCCCGGTGATTTTGTACTGCGTAAGAGCAGCCAGACACACACGCCAAGAAGCGATGAAGGGTGCTTGTGTTATTCGGTACTCGATGAACCTCTGCTGTTTACTTCGGGCTGGTCCAGGCTGTTAAATCCGTTTCAGAAGTTTCTTTTCAACCGGCAACTCCGCGACAACCTTTAGTCCGGTTGGTAGCCAGGCGGACACTGTACAAGAAACCGGGCCAGGGCCCGGTTTTTTATTGCCTGGGAACCGGCTTTACTTCTACCTGATGTCCTGAGAGCTTATGCCCCTGACCTGAGTCACCGGAATCATTTCGATATCCCGGAATTTGGAATTGATCGGATTGTCCAGTTCCAGGATAGTGCCGATGTTGGCGTAAGTATCCTTGACGAAAAGGTGATCGTTTTCGTCAAACTTGCGAGGGATACCGTAGTTGATAGCCTGTCGGAAGCCAGAGGGCACCTGGGTCAGCATGCTCTTGGTTACCCAGGTACTGCCGTCACGGGCGAAATCACTGATCCTGGATGCATAGTTGACTGTCTCTCCGAGTACAGTGAACTCGATATGCGCCCCGGCATGGTAGGTGCCGAACCATTCCTGTCCTTCGTGCAGACCAATGTTCAGCATTAATTCATTGAACCATCCCTTGCGAACCTGCCAGCGCTGAGTAATCCGTTTCATCATATCCTGCAACTCGATGGCACACTGCACCGCGTTGAGTACGTAGTTACAGTCCGGCTGGGGGAAGAAGTAGTACACCATGCCATCCCCAGCGTGTTTACCGTGGGTCCCGTAGTATTTCCTGAAAATCGGTTCACTTTCCTGCCAGATGTCATTGATCAGGTGGAAGTACTCTTCGGCTGGAAGCTCAGAACAGAGCCTCACCGAGTTCTGCAGGTCCGCCACCATCACCGCAACATGGCTCAGGTAAGGCTTGCGCTTGCGCAGCAGTTCCCTGATAACCTGATTACGCTGCGCCAGGAACTGAAGAAGGAAATCGTCATTCTTGGACACCTGGTTGTATGTGAACAGGATTCCTTCCCGGTAAAAAGACAGGTAGAGGTCACAGGGGACTTCGTTGTTGTTGCGATCCTTCAGGTAGGTACTGAAATGGACAATGGGCTGCTTTTCAATTGTCTGGGCACCTTCGTAAAGAGCCTCGATCAGCGAGAGCATTTCGCCCCCGAGGGGTGCGTAGATTTTTGTCAGGGCGGTTTTGCTGAGTCGTTTCTTGGCAGCGGCCAGATGAGGCCGGAGTATTTCCATTAACTCCTGGGTATCGTCGCCATCGAATGCTTCAACCAGCAGGCTCAGCAGGTTACGGGTCTGTAAATCACCGGCATTCGATAACCGTGGTCCGAAGACCGATTCTTCTGCATGACGGTTCCACCACATGAGCTCAAAGTTGTTATCGACCATGTAGGCGGGTCCAGGGAAGCTGTCGATCGTCAACTCCATGGACAGTCGATCTGATGTGGTCCGCCCATAGATAGGCTGCCTGGCCGGGCTGGGGGGTTCTGACTTGACCTGACCTCCTTCTTGAGGCTCTGAAAGTGGATAGCGCGCACCGGTCTTGCTTGAAAGTTGCTCTGCAATTTCGGCAATAGAGGCGCCGTCTTTCTTCATCGCCTGAACTTTCCTGACCCGTTCAAGTGCCTCGTTCGGAAAGTAACCGATCCTGGTGGCGCGTCCATCTCCATCCTCTGGCGTTTTGACTATCGGGCTTGGAAGAATACCCAGTGCAACGTAGTTGTTGAGCGTTGCGCGGGAGATCCCTGTCTGCTCCATTAGTTCTTTACTTGTAAGCATGGCCCTGACCTGGAAGTTGTTATTTTAGATGCGCAGTATAAGTAGACTGTGTAATTAAGTCAACCAACAATTAGACAATAGAGATATACAGTATAAATAAGCTGTATAAGTGCCGTTTTATGGGCCTTTCGGGCTCTCCCAGGGTTCTCATCTGGCGACTGCTTGTACAGCTCTAAAGGGTGGCTAAAATCTGTAGTGGATCACAAATCCGGTTAAAAATAGCCCGTTGATCCCATGCCTGATGGTGATCAGCGTACGCTGGAGTGCTTGGGCAGGTTAGCGGGGTAAGTTTCTTCAGTTCAGCCAGCGGGTTAGCAGGACAGGTCTGGTTGGCGTTTAACGGTTCGGAAATGCGAGCGCAATAACAGAAGAGGGGGTTCGACTGGCCCGGCACAACACAACACAACACAACACAACTCAAATGCACGAGGTGAAAGCTCGACAGAACATCGATGGCTGAGCTTGCAGTGGTGCTGTGGAGTCTGAGCTGGAACCGAGGAGGGCCTCCGAACAGGAGTTTCTGTCCTTGTCTGGCTGCGCAAGGGATTACATAACTGAAAATGAATCTCAGTTAGCGGCGCTTGTCGGGCAGACCCAGTGGGCCTGCCATCTGCTGTCAGCCGGGCAGAGCATTGCGCTGGTTAACCGGTGGTTCCTTATGGCGCTACGGGAGCTAATGCCTGTAAGTACCCGAATGCAATGGGCTTAAGGATAGAAGTGCCTTATGCCGCGCGATATTCGCCGGACGGGGTTGCAGAGGAGTGCCCGCGTGCACTCAACCTTTTGTCCGATCAGTAGCGTCAGCTTTTTCGAAGGCTCTACGGGCAGTGAACAGGGTAACCAGATACACAGCAGTGCCCATTGCCCAGGCCAGGATCTCGACTGCCCATAAGGCTCGTGGCTCCAGCCCGGTCAGCATGCCGACGAGTATCAGTGTCAGCCAGAGGCCAAGTAGTCCCAAAGGAGCCAGGGCCAGCGATTTCCAATACCCATTCCACAGGCGCACCGCGAAGTAGCAGAGATAGGCGACACTGGCCGCCACCGAGCATACCAGCAGCGCTATCACAACACTCCAGGTCGTCAGCGAGCCACCCTCAGCGGTTGCAACGGCTTCTGCTGCCCGCGCCGGGCTGCCAGGCAATAGCAGGCCTGGGATAAATAACGTCATTGTCAGGGGGCGTATGTCGTGTATCAGGTTGTGCAATTTTAAAATAGTCAATTAGGCTGTCCAATTATGTTTTTCCAACAGGATCAAGGCTGGCGCAGGTGTCTTTGTCTTTATTTTGTGCCAGGTGGATATGGTTAAGCATTTAACCAGCTCTGTGGGTGTGATGAAAGCATATCGGTAGTTATTCGCTTCAGCTTATCCAGCCCGGGGAATGGTTTGTCTTGTATCTGTCAAACACAATGATGTCAGGCGTATGCAGCCGGGATGACTGCCAGCAGGTATGGCGGCGGAAGAACAACTTGTGCATAACTTACAGCGAGGAAATAAAGCCTTAGCTAAAAAGGTTAAATAAAATATAGCAAGGTTAAAAAATGTAATAGACGGTAATAATATGAATTGCCTTTGCTTGCTCGGTTAAATATCCGGGTTGCAGCAGGAAAAGCCTGCTCTCGCGTTCGTTGTGTCTCTTAGCTTGTTTCCTGCTTGTGCTGGCCAACATATATCCGCTACCGGGGTGTCTGAAGGGCTTATTTGCACATAAAGCCTCAGCAGTATCGACTATGGGGGTTTTTGCTTATTGGGAATTGCCCCGGGAAGATTCTGGTTTGCGGGGGCATGCCTATTCAAATGGTTGCTCGACTTTATCGCAGTGACAAAGCCTCGGTCGATACCTGAGCTTGACGGTCAACGGGACGATGTTATCCACCGCGGTTCGAGTTATCCATTGAAACTACCTGGAAAAGGCTCTTCAGTTATAGCCCAAAGCCTCTGGCGCATAGACCAGAAGCTGGAGCTGTACAGAGCAGGTGTTCATTCAGCCAGTGGGATGACTGGAAATTTTGACAGGGTGCTTGTCAGGCCCGATTCCGGGCTGGCGCCACCAATAAGTAGCGCCTTTATTGCAGTGTGGTATCGGAAGCCGTGGGCTGACTGCAATACAGGTTACAGGACGCCGTGGTTGATTACGGATTTTCAATACACCAGGAGCACAGCCCGCCACAAACCGGTTCCCTATGAGCGGCGTACCTTTCTATCAGGCTTACGGTTTTGTAGGAAGCGTACAGACGCTTCGTATAGAGTTCGTGGGGCGGCCCGTGGGGCTGCGGCGAGTGGCAGTGGAGCTTGTCGAGCAATACCAGGGCTATGGCTATGGCCCTGAACTCATCCGCCGTTCAAAGCGATTTGTAATTGACCTCGGAATCAGCGGTGTCAAAGTTTCGGTGGGCAGCGATGACCGGGGTTTTCTCCTAAAGCCGGGTTAGCAATGGCGGCGCCATGATGAGGCCTCCCTGCACAGAATACTTTGAGTGTTTTCTTTCACGAGTTGACTCTGAGGGCATATCCGGAGGATGGTGTCCGACCAGGGCACGGAGTAAGGCTGTGTTGGTTTGTGCTGGGTGGGGAGCGGGCAAAGGCTTGTCAGTGTGGGGTGTGCTTTGACTATTGGGCCGATTTCTTATCCTGCCTGGCTTCCTGCCCGGAAAACCCCGGCAGAAAGCCTTTCGCAGGCAGGCGTTTATTCCATCAGGCTGAAACCGACTCCTGCACCCGGGCCCAGAGGAAGACCGAGTATGACCCAGGCTACGGTCATCAGTATGCCTGTCAGCAGCAGCCAGAGGGAGTAGGGGAGCATGGTGGCCGCCAGACTGCCTATGCCGAACTCCCGTTGCCAGCGCTGACAGAAGATCAGTATCAGAGGGAAATAGGGCATCAAGGGAGTGATGATGTTGGTCGCGCTGTCGCCGACCCGGTAAGCGGCCGTACTCATTTCGGGGCTGATGCCGATCAGCATCAACATAGGCACCAGCACGGGGCCGAGCAGGGCCCACTTGGCACTGGCAGAACCGACGAACAGGTTGATGATCCCGGTAAACAGAATAATCAGGGCCAGCAGTACCGACATGGGTAAGTTGGAGGCTTCCAGTGCCGAGGCCCCACTGATTGCAAAGATCAACCCCAGGTTGGACCAGTTGAACAGGGCAACAAAATGCGCGGCGGCAAAGGCCAGTACCAGGTAATAGCCCAGGTCGGCCATGGCTTCGCTCATCATGCGGACGATATCCCGGTGATCAGACACGGTGCCCGCCGCAGACCCATAGGCCCAACCGGCAGCCAGAAAGAGCAGGAAGAAACCCGCTACCAGTGATTGGTAGAGAGGGTTTAATCTCGATTCGGCGGCGGCCGATTCGTCGATCAGCGGGGTTCCGGGCCCCAGGCATAGAAATACCCAGAGCAGGCCGATTGCCAGGGCCGCCAGGCCTGCCCGTTTCAGCCCCGCCCGTTCGAGCGCTGACAAATCAACAGAGCCACTTTTAACGGTGCCGGCAGTACTGCTTTCAAACAAGTCATCACTGCCTGTCGCGACGGAGTCAGGTGGCAGCAGTCGCGGTTCGATAAGCCGATCTGTGACCAGCCAGATTACCGGTAAGAAGAATACCGTCATGGCAGCAATGAAATACCAGTTGCCGGCAATATTGGCCTCCCACCCTGCGTCTATGGTCTCTGCACTGGCTTCAGTGATGCCAAATAACAGAGCATCCAGAGGGCCCACCACGAGATTGGCAGAAAAACCCCCGGAAACGCCGGCGAAGGCCGCGGCAATGCCCGCTATAGGATGTCGGCCCGCAGCGGCAAAAACAACGCCGGCAAGGGGAATCAGCACGACATAGGCGGCATCGGTGGCGAGATTGCCAAGCATGGCGACCAGCGCCACGGTGGGGGTCAGGATAACAGCGGGAGCCTTGCTGACGGCAGCACTCATGGCAGTGGCAAACAGGCCGGAGCGCTCGGCCACACCGGCGCCCAGCATGACTACCAGAACAAATCCCAGGGGATAGAAGCCGGCAAAGGTGGCCGGCATCTCTACCAGAAGGCGCTGTATATTGGTCGCCGACAGTAGACTCTGGGCCTGGATGATGACGGCATTGCCGGCGCTGTCCACCTGGGTGGGATGGGCGGCAGAGACACCGGCCAGGGCTGCCACTACGCTGATCACCACTACGGCGAGAATACACCAGAGGAAAATAAACACCGGGTCTGGCAGCCGATTACCGGTTCGTTCGATCCAGGCCAGTATGCCTTTGCTGTCCGCCGCCTGGCGGGCGTTCTCGTGAGACATGATGCTTTCCTTCTCAGACGGGTCGTAATTGATGTGTCCGGTCTGATATTACACAAGGAGCAGTAGTGATACGAGAAACCTGTTTGCTTCTGTCTACGTCGGCTGATTTTATCCGCGACCTGGGCCGACAGAGGCAGTTGTATTGTCAATCGCCAGAGTCGATGACGTGGATCTTCAGTGAGGGCTCTTTCCAATGCTGAAAGCCTAAAGGGAGCGCTGTAGTTCAGAAAGGTGGTCTGATCAGGTCGGAGCAGCCTTTTCGCCAGTTCATGATCGAATTCGAGCCCCAGGAAGTACTCCCACTGAATCCGGTCAACGCTGCATCGCGGCAGTTCCAGTCTGTCAGCCAGACCCCGTGCCAGGGTGCTTTTTCCGCCACCCATCGGTCCAAGGATCAGGATGGAGTCATTCAGCAGAAGTATTGACCAGTGATGCGATGAGTATCGCCTTCAGGGACGCAGTTCCCCGTAGAAGGCCCGCACGTCGTCGATCAGCAACTGGGGTTCTTCCATGGCGGCGAAATGACCACCGCGGGGCATAACAGTCCAGCGCACGATGTTGTAACTGCTTTCCGCCCAGCTCCTGGGTGTGGCTGTTATTTCAGCGGGGAAAATGGCGCCTCCGGTAGGAACGGAAATATAACCTATGGGGCCGCCGATGCGAGGAGCGTTGCGGTTTTCGTAATAAATGCGCATGGAGGAGGTAATGGTTTCCGTAAACCAGTAAATGGAAACATTGGTCAATAATTCATCCATGGTGAATTTGTCGTACAGGTTGCCCTGGTAGTCCTGGGGTATGTCGCTCCAGCCGTGGAATTTTTCCACGATCCAGGCAGCCAGGCCAGCTGGCGAATCGTTGAGGCCGTAACCCAGGGTCTGGGGCTTGGTGCCCTGGATTTGCTGATAGCCCCTTTCATTGCTCATGTAAGCTTCGCGAATCTCACGCTTCTGGAGCTCTTCGGGCGTGGCACTCGTCGGGTCAGCGACATTGCCGGTCAGAACAAAATTGGAATGCAGGCCGATCAGGCGTTCGGGATAATTTGCGGCATGGTAGCGATTAATGATGGCGCCCCAGTCACCACCTTGCAGCCCGTAGCGGTCGTATCCCAGTCTTTCCATCAGTGCGGCCAGCAGGTGGGCTATTTTTTCCGGGCTGTAGCCGGGGTCGGCCGGCCTGTCTGAAAAACCGAACCCGGGCAGGGATGGGGCGATGACATGGAAAGCATCGCTGGCCTGGCCGCCAAAACGGGTTGGGTCGGTCAGCGGGCCGATGATCTTGTGAAATTCCGCTATCGAGCCGGGCCAGCCGTGGACCACCAGCAAGGGGATCGCCTCGGGGTGCGGCGAGCGCTGATGGATGAAATGAATATCCAGGTCGTCAATGGTGGTCTGGTATTGATCAAAGCTGTTAAGGAGTTGTTCCTGGGCGCGCCAGTCAAACCCGTTCTGCCAATAGGCCAACAGCTCGGTCAAAAACTCCCGGTCGGTGCCGTATTCCCAGGTTGTGTTGTCAATCTGGTCGGGCAGTCGAGTCAGCGCCAGGCGCTGATTGAGATCGTCGATCGCCCGGTCCGGTATCGCTATTCTGAATTCCCTGATACTGGTGTCTGTCATGGTGCTGGCTGTTCCGTTGCTGGAGTCATTACTTGATTGGGCATAGCCTGATCCCACTGGTAGCAGGGAGAGAGCCAGTATCGTTAAAAGTCTTGCCATCGTGATGTACTCCTGTTCTGTTTTTTTTAAGTCAGTCGGTGGGCCAGTCTTCCAGGGTCGCCCGCAGGATACCCAGCGCTCGATCGATTTCGTCACGATTGACGTTCAAGGGTGGAAGCAAGCGGACACTGTTTCGTCCAGCCTTGACGGTGAGCATTCTGCGTCGGGTGAGTTCGTTGATAAATTCTCCATTCTTGATCCGGCATTTAATCCCGATCATCAATCCCGCACCGGTAATCTCTTCCAACTTGTCCGGATGATCCCTCACCAGCTGGCGTAACTGCTCGTGAAGAAACCCGGCATTGTGGTTCAGCTCTGCCATGAATCCCGGTCGGGTTACTTCGTCCAGGACGGCGTTTCCGACGGCGCCGGCCAGCGGATTGCCGCCGAAGGTACTGCCGTGGGTGCCGGCGACCATGACCGAGGCTGCCGCTTCCGTTGCCAGGCAGGCACCCATGGGAAAACCGCCACCCAGCCCTTTTGCGGAGGCAAGGATGTCGGGTACCACACCGGTTTGCTGATAGGCATAGAGTGTTCCGGAGCGGCCCAGCCCGCATTGCACTTCATCGAACATCAGCAGCAGGCCATGTTGATCGCACAGTTCACGCAGGTGGGCAAGGTAGTCCTGCGGAACCGGTCGAATGCCACCTTCCCCCTGAATGGGTTCGATGACGATGCCGGCAGTTGTGTCGTTGATGGCGGCAGCGATGGCGTCCGGGTTTCCGAACGGAACCTGGTCGAAGCCGGCATCTCCCACCAGGAATCCTTCAATGTGGAGCGGGTTTGCGGCGGCTGCTACAGGAGCCAGGGTCCGGCCATGAAAAGCCTCGCTAACGGCAATGATGCGTTTGCGCTGCGCGCGCCCATTGTCATGGTGATAGCGTCGCATGATTTTGAAGCCGGCTTCCACGGCTTCGGTGCCGGAATTACAGAAGAATACCCGATCAGCAAAAGTCAGATCGACGAGCCGCCGGGCCAGTTTTTCGGTCTGGGTTATACGATACAGGTTTGACGTGTGCCAGAGTTTGCCTGCCTGCTCAGACAAGGCTTTGACCAGCGCCGGGTGGCAGTGACCCAGGCAATTGACGGCGATTCCCATGGCGAAATCCAGGTATTCTTCGCCGTCCGGTGTATAAAGGAAACAGCCCTTACCGTGATCAAATTCCAGCTCCGGGTTGCCGTAATTGTTCATTAATGCAGATTTCATGGTTTGCTCGGTTGAACTGCCGCAGGGCGGCGCTGTGACGGGATGCAAGTGGCGGCATAATGCCCCATAACCGTGTATCATTCAACGCATGCTATTCAGTCGATTTACCAAATCAGAATCACTGCCGGACCGTGAAACCGCCATGCCGGACCGGCAGCAGGTCGTTCAGGTCAATCCCCGGCATTTTGTGACCGGTAATCCAATTGTGGCGCCGATTCCGGAGCAACTGATACAGGCTGTTTTCGGCCTGGGTTGTTTCTGGGGGGCAGAACGCAGGTTCTGGCAATTACCCGGTGTTTTCAGCACCGCGGTGGGTTATGCCGGCGGCATTACCGCTAATCCGACTTACGAAGATGTATGCAGCGGGGCAACGGGCCATACCGAGGTGGTATTGGTCTACTACGATCCGGCGTTAATCACCTACGCGCAGCTGTTGCAGGTTTTCTGGGAATCCCATGACCCGACCCAGGGGATGCGTCAGGGAAATGATCGGGGCACCCAGTACCGCTCCGCTATTTATCCGGTCGACGAGCAGCAGGAGCAGCTGGCGAAAACGAGTCTGGCGCGCTATCAGCAGGATCTGGGGCAAGCTGGCTATGGGCCTGTTACCACGGAGATTAAACCCCTGGAACATTTTTATTACGCTGAGGATTACCACCAGCAATACCTGGCCAAGAATCCGGCCGGCTATTGCGGTCTTGGGGGCACCGGTGTGTGCCTGTCTTCCGATAAGCCCGCCGATCAGCAGTCGTAATCGGTTATGTTCCGAAGTGCAGAAGCTGCCTGCGGTGTCGGGATCTGGCCGGCTTTACAGTAAAGTCCAGCCAGGCACTGGTTATTCCCAGGCCAGTTACGGTTGTTTCGCACAGGGCTCCTTCACTGGCCAACCACATGCCCCTGTCAGTCAAAGCCGAAAAATTCCCTGATCTGAGTCTCCTTCTCCATAGCATCCTCCAGCCCCAGCTGCATGAGAGCATTGCAGTAGCCAGGCTCGAACAGCAGCAGGCTCAGTATGGCACCTCCACTGGCTTCCTTTATAAACAGACGCAGTGGTCGCGGGAGTTCGTCAAAATATTCAGTGGCTAATTCACTGAGATCCCGGCTGGGCGAAATTTCCAGCAGATCCACAATCTGATGCCGGATATTGTATTTCAACAGTTTCCTCTGCGGCACGTGCGGCAGTACATCGTTCATGTGACGCAGAAATTCCAGGTCGTTCTCCAATGTGTCCACGAAGGCGCTGTTCAGAATATGGCCCACAATCTGGGAGAGAGAGGGGTGCATCTCCGTCCCGCTGCCCGTTGCTGGAGTTCGCGTGCCACTGACACCTATGGCGAAAATTTTGCGTGCGCCGAGGTGCAGGGCCGTGCTGGTCGGGGCGAGCTGCCGTATGGCGCCATCACCATAATATTCGTCGTCAAGGCGCAAGGCCGGGAAAATAGTCGGTATCGCCGCCGATGCCATCAGGTGGGGAAGTGTCAGCTGGCTTCTGACGCCGCGGCGGTGCGGGCCGCGCCAATCTTCGATCTCCTTGACCCCCTGGTAGAAAGCTACCGACTCACCACTTGAGTAACTCGACGCAGTAACGGCAACGGCATCCAGCAAGCCGGCCTGGATATGGCGATTGATCCGCTCAAACTTGATCACCTGCCGGAGTAACTGTTCCAGTGGCGAATTGTTTAACAGGGAAACCGGGGCCTCGGAGGGTCGGTTGGTGACCATGGCCAACAGCCAGTTGGAGGCACTTCCCATTATTCCGCTGGAGTCCAGCCGATAGATCTTTTCACTGCTGATGTTCTTCCAGACATACTCCAGTGTCCGGACTCCGGTCCGTAAGCGATGAGCATGAGTTGCCAGGGCGACACCGTTCAGAGCCCCGGCGGAGGTGCCGGAAATAACATGGAAAGGGTTGCGGGTTCCGCCTGGCAGGATGTTCGCTATGGCGCGCAATACCCCGATCTGATAGGCAGCGCGTGCGCCTCCGCCAGAGAGAATCAGACCAATTTTATCGGGACGTTGCTGCTTCATCAGTACAGGGTGTCTGGGCGTATAAAAGTTGTAGTCCGGTCAGGCGTTGCGTCCGAGGCAACCCACCTGGCGGTATACCCCCTCCTGCATTCGAATCGCGCAGAAATTATAGCGTCCGTCCGACCCATTGCTTGACGGCTATTGCGCAGACAACTTACGCAGACGCATAATGCAGTTTCTCTCCGGCAATAACAACCGTCAGGTGCGGGCTGAAATCGCACGGAATGTATCTTAAATATATTTGATAACTCTCTGTATTTAATTGATTTATTGATAATCCTCCTTGGCATTGGGAAACCTGGTAAACATGCAGCCCAGCAGTGTTGAAAAACTGGTCATCGCGATCTCCTCCCGGGCGTTGTTTAACCTGGCAGACAGCCACAGGGTGTTTGAAGAGCAAGGCCTGGCCGCTTTTCAGCATTACCAGATTGAACGCGAGGATCAGCCGCTGGATCCGGGGGATGCCTTTGATTTGGTAAAAAAATTATTACATCTCAATGTGTTGCTGGATAAATCTCGTGTAGAAGTTATCCTTTTGTCGCGCAATAGTGCCGATACGGGGCTGCGGGTCTTCAACTCGATTCAGCACTATGGGCTGAATATCACCCGGGCCGCGTTCTGTGGTGGTGACAGTCCGTATCGCTACATCGGCCCGTTCGGCAGTCACCTGTTTCTGTCTACCGACGGTGCTGACGTGCGCCAGGCACTGGAGCTCGGCGTGGCTGCGGCGACTATCCTGCCGTCGCAGCGGTCCACGGCTGACGAGGAGATTTTGAAAATCGCCTTTGATGGCGATGCCGTGCTGTTTTCAGATGAGGCTGAGCGGGTCTATAAAACCGCTGGCCTGGAAGCCTTCACTGCGAGTGAGAAGAGTGCCGCCAACGAGCCGCTCAGCGGAGGGCCTTTCAAACCTTTTCTGGCGGCCCTGCAGCAGATTCAGACTGAATTCCCGACCGGGGAAGCGCCGATACGAACCTGCCTGGTCACAGCGCGTTCAGCGCCGGCACATGAGCGGGTGGTAAAGACTCTGCGGGCCTGGAATATCCGTATCGATGAGTCATTGTTTCTGGGCGGGCTGGACAAGGGCGAGTTTCTGAAGGCCTTTCACGCTGACGTGTTCTTCGATGACCAGCAGGGGCATTGTGAATCCGCACGCGGCCACGTGGCCACCGGCCATGTCCCCCATGGCATAGCAAATGATTAATAATCAAAGAGTTGCTGATGCCAGCTAATCCCCATTAGTCGAATTGTCGGACAGATCAGAAGAGCGCAACAGCCAACGTCTGCCTGGCCTGATGGGATGCCATTGCTGTCAACGTACTAAAATTTAATTTGTTAATAAAATCAATGAGATAAATAACTTTTTTAACCAGGTATTGAATCCTGCAGGCGCTCCTCGAACAAACGCTGCAAGGCAGCCTGCTGTGGTTAACTTTCCCCCTCCGTGAGTGGGCACTAACAGGGTTATATTATTTTAATTATCAATTAGATAATGAAGTTAATTGATGCTGGAATATAGGGTCAGTGCTGAGGGTTGAAGTGCTGATCCAGCCGCTTCGGCCCACATTGTGTGTGGAGACTTATCACCGCAGAGTGTAATTGAGGCCCGGCAGCATCAGCAGGGCGCCCAGCAGGCTCTGCAGCACCCGTTCCGGGACATTGCTGCTGACATGGGTTCCCAGATGAATCGCCGGCAACGAGCCTGCCAGAAGGCTCAGCAGCAGGGGGGATATCCACGTAACCGCTGGCCAGGTAGCCGAGTCCCGCTATCAGAGGAAGGGGAACGGCGTGGGCCACATCCGCGGCGATCACCTTGACAGTCGGCATGCTGGCATAAATGACCAGCAGAATCGCCGAGCCGAAGGCACCGGCTCCCACCGATGACACTGTAATGCAGATCCCCGGCAGGACGCCCATCAGCAGGGTACTGGCGGCGCTGTGACGCTGGATAAATCCGGCTCTGGAGCAGTCCCCTGGCTGGCTGTTTTAAATCTTAGTTTATTCAATAATAACAAGTGGATAGAAGATATTATTAACATTGTACCGAGGCTTCGCATGCGGCGTTTTGCAAACCCATCACACACCAGGAAACGACTGTTGCCCAGTGCGTTGTGCAACAGTAGCGAAACCGGCAGGCTGCCTGCAGCCAGCAGGCCGACCATGCGCCAGTCGACATTGCCGCGGCGATGGTGGGAGAAGGCGCTTCCTGCCTTCGTCAGCGACGCGTAGAGCCAATGGCTGCCGGGGGGAGGTAATTGAACAGGTGGGGCAGGGGCGTCGTCAGAGAGCCGCCACCGACGCCTGTCAACCCAATAGCAAAGCCCGCGCCGGCACTCCCAAGGACATAGAACAGAAATTCATTCATGGCCTGATGCGGTTCCGGGGGTCTTTTGCCTCAGAGGCTCTGGTTATCGGGGCAGGAACTCTACCTTACCGGCATTATTCTAAATAAGAATATAATGCCGTATTGTTATGCAGTTAAAGAATAGTCAGGGAGCAGGCAGGCATGAAGTTACAGCAATTGCGTTATGCGGTCGAAGTCGCCAGGAGTAACCTTAACATCACTCAGGCGGCACAAAGCCTTTACACCTCCCAGCCGGGTATCAGCAAACAGATACGTCAGCTGGAGGATGAACTCGGAGTGGAGCTGTTCGCGCGCAGCGGCAAGCACCTCAGAAGTATCACACCGGCTGGCGAGGCAGTGCTGGGTGTTGCAGAAGAAGTGCTTAAAAAACTGAAAGATATCCGATCTATCGCAGGTGAGTTCTCGGATAGCGGGCGGGGCAGTCTGGCGGTCGCCACTACCCACACCCAGTGCCGTTATGTGCTGCCGCCGGTAGTTCGGCAGTTCATTGACAAGTACCCCGGAGTGGCGCTTCACCTCCATCAGGGTACGCCCATGCAGATTTCCCGTCTTGCGGCCGACGGGACAGTGGATTTCGCCATTGCCACCGAGGCCCTGGAGCTTTTCAAAGACCTGTTGATGATGCCGTGCTACCAGTGGAACCGGGCGATCCTGGTGCCCCGCGGGCACGAGCTGGCAGGCAGGGCCGGTGAGAGCCTGAAACTTGAGGACATCGCCAGGTTTCCTCTTGTCACTTACACCTTTGGGTTTACCGGCCGCTCCAAGCTCGATGAGGCGTTTTCCGCCCGCAACCTGACCCCGCGGGTAGTGTTCACCGCCTCTGACGCCGACGTCATCAAGACCTACGTCCGGCTCGGGCTTGGGATCGGCATCGTCGCCAGGATGGCCTGGGAGGCGAACTCCGACAGCGATCTTGTGGCGCTGGATGCAGGGCACTTGTTCGAGCCCAGCATTACCAGCATCGGTTTCCGGCGGGACGCCTTCATGCGGGGTTACATGTATGAGTTTATCCAGATGTTTGCGCCGCACCTGACAGGGGAACTGGTAAGAGAGGCTTTGAAATGCCGTTCTGCGGCGGAACTGGAGGAGCTGTTCTCAGAAGTGACCTTGCCGCGACTCTGAGTCCCTGACTCTGAGTCCCTGGTGCCGCACGCCCGCCAGATCTCAGCAGAGCCTGGGGAAGGGCTTTCAGCGGTGCGTCAGGTTGTCCCGGTGCAGCCCGCACTCTTTGGCAGTCGCTTCTTCCCACCACCAGCGACCCTCCCGCTCATGTTGCCCTGGCGATGTGGCGCGGGTGCAGGGTTCGCAGCCGATGCTGATAAAACCCTTGTCGTGCAGCGGGTTGTAGGGGATTTCCAGAAGCCTTATGGTGTCCCGCACCTGGCTCAGGGTCCAGTTGGCCAGGGGGTTTACCTTGAGGAACTCGCCGTCTTTGCCGCGGAAGTTGGGGTCCTTCTGGTAGACGGGCACCTGGGCCCGGGTCGGGCTCTGGTCGCGACGCTGTCCGGTTATCCAGCAATCCAGCGTTACCAGCTTGCGGCGCAGCGGGTTGATTTTGCGGATTTCGCAACACTCCTGGTGGCCGTCCTCGTAAAAGCTGAACAGGCCTTTTTCCCTGACCAGCTTCTCCAGCGGTTCCCGATCAGGGGTCAGGACTTCAAGGTTCAGTCGGTAGTGGTTGCGGACTTCCTCGATGAATCGATAGGTCTGTGGATGCAGGCGTCCGGTGTCCAGAGTGAAGACAGGAATGTCAGGGTTGATCTTTACCGCCATTGCGATCAGGACGACATCCTCAGCACCGCTGAATGCTATCGCTGTGGCAGGTCGTAGCGCCAGGCACTGGACCAGGATTTCCCGGGGGGAGAGGTCTCCGGCCTGCTTGTTGAGCACGTCTGGCTGGATTGTTTCTGCCATGGGGGTTCGCTTGCTTCAAGGCCGATGCCTGGCCGTAACGGCGGGCAGCGGACGAAAAACGCCACATTCTCGGGTATTTGTTGTGGCAGGTAAGGTGATGGGGCGGCCGGGCTGTGGCTGGCGATGTTCCACGTGAAAAAACTTCAACAAAATTAGTAAGTTAGACAGTATAATCGGGGCGAAAACACTAAATATTGAGCTTTGCCTTGTCACACCGACCACATCTAGTAAAACTTTAATTTTATTTGGACAGTCAGAAGCAGTTTTTAATGTGGGTTCGTTCTGCTAAATTGGCGCTTTTTCACCACTTGGTTCGGAGAGTGTCACAGTGGAAATTGCATGTCTTGATCTTGAAGGGGTTCTGGTACCGGAAATCTGGATTGGTTTTGCCGAAAAAACCGGAATCGATGAACTCCGTGCAACGACGCGGGATATTCCGGACTACGATGTGCTGATGAAACAGCGCCTTGGTATACTCGAGATGCATCAACTGGGGCTGGACGATATCCGTCAGGTTATAGCCTCCATGTCGCCGATGCCTGGCGCGAGGGAGTTCCTGGACTGGCTGCGCGAACGCTTCCAGGTGGTCATCCTCTCGGATACCTTCTATGAGTTTTCGTTGCCGCTGATGGCCCAGCTCGGCTACCCGACCCTGTTCTGTCATCGGCTCGAAGCGGATGAGCGTGGCCGGATTGTCGATTACAACATCCGCTTGAAGGACCACAAGCGTCAATCGGTGATGGCCTTTCATCAATTGAACTACCGGGTCATCGCCGCCGGCGATTCCTACAACGACACCTCCATGCTGGGCGAAGCCGATGTCGGCATTCTGTTCAAGGCTCCCGACAATGTAATCGAGGAGTTTCCCCAATTCCCCGCTGTTTTTGAGTACGACGACCTGAAAGCTGAGTTCATCAAGGCCAGCAATCGCAAGCTCGCGGACTGAGTTGTCACAGCAATCGCGCCGACTTGCATCGATTGGTTAGAGCGTTTCTAAGTTATGCTCTGTAACGTGCTGATAAGAGAGCGAATCTTATCGAAACATTCGGCATATTCCTGGTCGCACCGGGAGTCCGAAACGATGCCTCCGCCCGCCCAGCAAAAGATGTCCTGCTGCTGACACAGCAATGAGCGGATGGTCAGGTTACTGTCCATGCGCCCGTCGAAGTCCTGGTAGAAAACGCTCCCGCAGTAAACTTCACGCCGATGGGGCTCCAGCTCCTCGATGACCTCCATGGCTCGCCACTTCGGAGCTCCGGTTATCGATCCCCCCGGGAAACATTGTTCCAGCAGCTGCAGTGGGTCAACACCTTTCCGCAGCTGGCCTCTGATCGTGCTGACCAGGTGAAAGACATTGTCGAACTCCTGCAGTTCGAAGAGGTTCTGTACCCGGATGGAGCCGTAATCACAGACCTTGCCCAGATCATTGCGCAGCAGGTCCACGATCATCAGATTTTCCGCCCGGTCTTTCTCGCTGGCCATCAATTCCCGTGCCAGTCGCTGATCCTCTTCCCGATCCTTGCCTCGGGGCCGGGTGCCTTTAATTGGCTGAGTCAGCGCCTGCCCATCAACCACCTGGAGAAAGCGTTCAGGGGACAGGCTCAGCAGCGCCTTGTCATCCCAGCGCAGAAAGGCGGAGAAAGGCTTGCCCGTAGCCTGGCGCAGCCTCTGGTAGGCCGCGAAAGGGCTGCCGGTGTAGCGGCTGGAAAAGCGCTGGGTCAGGTTTACCTGGTAGCAGTCGCCAGCTTTGATGTAGCCCTTGATGCGAGCAAAAGCCTGCCGGTAGTGGGATTCGGGCATGTCGTTGGCAAAAGTCTGCTGCAGTGCGAAATGCTGCGCTGGTGGAATGCTACCGGCCAGGGCAGCCAGTACTGCCTCACGGGTCTGTGGCGGGCAGTTGGCATGAAACCACACACTGCTCCGCCTGGCCTGGTGGTCTACACACAGCGACCAGAGGTAGAGCCCGAGAAACCCCTGTTCAACCCGCCACTCGCCAGGCGCCTGTATCCCGGGGTAGCCGAGAAAGCCCATTAACCCGCCACGGAAAGGCATAGCCTCGGCTAACGGATCTGTCTGTCCGTGTTGTTGGGGTGTATAGCATGTCAGCAGATGACGGGCGGCCTGAAACAGGTCCTGGTCTATACCTTCCGGCAGGGATTCCGAGCAGACCAGTCGGCCGCAATCCATCGTCAGAGTGGCGGCCGGCAGGGCTGACACAATATCGAAGCGGCCACCGCGAGGATTGTGGTTGCAGCTGTCGAGAAATACCACGCCATGAAGATCCTGCAATTTCGCCACCAGGGTTGAGCTGTCGGTCGTATAGGGGATTTCAATCAACGGTTTGCTAGCGGACATCGCCATCCTGGAAGTCGTTCTCTTCGCTGATCAGAAGACTTCCCTGATTGATCAGTTGAGTGAGCAGGCCGGCAGTTGCAGGCAGTTCGGGTAGCCATTGACCGACAGCAAGGGGTTGGGTCCAGGGGGTACCGCACAGTGCCCTTGCAAGGGGAAGCAAGGCGAGCGCACAGGGAACCAGCTGGCCATCGGCAAACAGCTTTACCTGCTGGTGGACCGGATCCAACGAATAGGCCAGGCGGGAAGCGGGGTTTACATACAGGGCGACCGGGGAGTTTCGGTTAACCAGAAGCCTGAAAATCTCAGCCTCGTCGTACTCGAGATCTGGCGGAATGACGCGTTCCGGATATTTCGGGAGCGTCACATAGCGGCCAAAGGAGTCGGTAAACAGGGATTTGTTGTGCACCAGTGCGGCCACCGTTTCGAAAGCCTGATCGATGGCGCGGTCCTGAATCTGGCCGAACTCGTCCTGCTTATGCAATGCTGGATCTTGAAAGCGCTGGTCTTCAGTGAGAGTTTCCGCCAGCGTATCCGAAAAATCCAGCAGCAATTCGGCGTGGGAAGGGGCGCGGAAGCCTATCGAGTAACACAGGCTTTCGCCCACCGATACACCATGATGCGCGACGCGGGGAGGCAGGTAAAGAATGTCACCTGGCCCAAGCAGGTACTCCGCCGTGACATCGAAGTTATTGACCAGCGACAGTTCCGTGTCATCCCGCAATCGTGTGCCGGCTTCGCAGTGCTGCCCCAGTTGCCAGCGCCGCGAACCGCGACCCTGGATGAGAAACACATCGTACTGGTCGAAATGAGGACCAACTCCGCCACCGTCGCAGGCATAGCTCACCATTACATCGTCGATTCGCCAGGCTGGCAGGAAATCAAAGTAGCGCTTCAACGCCTCGACTCCCTCATGCACCTGGTCCACCGCCTGGACCAGCAGAGTCCAGTTGGTTTCGCCCAGGCCAGCAAATCTGTCTGTGGCAAAAGGGCCGTGGCTAAGCTGCCAGGAGTCTGCCTGTGTGCGGGTTACCAGGCGCGCCTCCATGTCGCTGTCGCAGGCCAACCCCGCCAGTTCATCGGCGTCTATGGGGTCGACAAAACCCTGCTGCGGATTTTTGATAAGCAAGGGTCTGCGCTGCCAGTATTCGAGCAGGAATATTTCGGGATCAAACCCTTGCAGAAGCATGTCCTTTTCGCCTGTGCTGTTCGCGATCTCGTCGGCCCCGGGCTGCCTGGGGCTGTTATCATTGATAAGACTGCAGATCCCGGGCCTGCTGGCTGGCATTCCCAATGTAGGACGCCGGTGTCAGCTCTTTGAGCTGCTGCCTGGCGGCTGCGGGTATCGCGAGAGAATCGATAAAACCATGAAGGGTTTCACGGGTAATCGCCTGGCCGCGGGTCAGCTCCTTGAGCTTTTCATAGGGTTGTTCCACCCCGTAGCGTCGCATCACCGTCTGAATCGGCTCAGCGAGAACCTCCCAACTGGCATCAAGGTCACGCAGGATAATCTCGCTGTTAAGCTCCAGCTTTCCGAGCCCTTTCTGCAAGGAGCGGAAACCAATCAGGCTGAGGGCCAGACCGGTGCCCATGTTGCGAAGCACCGTGGAGTCTGTCAGGTCCCGTTGCCAGCGGGAAATCGGCAACTTTTCTGCCAGGTGCTGCAGTATGGCGTTAGCGATGCCGAGATTTCCTTCGGAATTTTCAAAATCAATCGGATTGACTTTGTGGGGCATGGTGGATGAACCAACTTCCCCGGCAACGGTTTTCTGTTTGAAATAACCGAGAGAGATATAGCCCCAGGTATCCCGATTCAGATCAATCAGCACAGTGTTGAATCGGCACAGTGAAGCAAACAGCTCGGCGATATAGTCATGGGGTTCGATCTGAGTGGTGTAGGGGTTAAAGCTTAATCCCAGTGACTCGATGAATTCTCTTGCCTGGGTCGCCCAGTCGACTTCCGGGTACGCGGACAGGTGGGCGTTGTAGTTTCCTACTGCACCGTTGATCTTGCCCAGTATCTCGGTTCGCCTGAAGGAGGACAACTGGCGCTTCAGCCGGTAGGCCACATTGGCGATCTCCTTGCCAACGGTGGTGGGTGATGCGGTCTGGCCGTGAGTACGCGACAGCATGGGCTGGTCGGCATACTGCCGGGCCATGTCGGCGAGTTTTTCAATCACCGCCTCCATTACCGGGATCAGGACCTTTTCCCGGCAATGTTTGAGCATCAAGGCGTAAGCGAGATTGTTAATGTCCTCCGACGTGCAGGCAAAATGGACAAATTCCAGCTGGGTCTGAAGGTCCTGCTGATCGCCGATTTTTTCCTTGATAAAGTATTCCACCGCCTTCACGTCGTGATTGGTAGTGGCTTCTATCGTTTTGACACGCTGCGCGTCATCGAGACTGAAGTGGGTTACCAGATCATCCAGAAAAGCTCTGCCGGCTTGGCTCAGACGGCCTGTCTCGGGCAGTTCGGGGTTGGTCGCCAATTGTTGTAACCAGCGTATCTCAACTTCGACGCGGTATTTTATCAGGGCGAACTCTGAGAAATAGGGGGCCAGTTCGTTACATTTGTTCCGGTAACGGCCATCGATTGCGGTGATGGCGGTCAGTTCCGTAAGGGGCAGTGGGGTCATGCTTTAATCCTGAATGCTGTTTAACAGATTTCTGCGTATATCGCCGACAGTCTGATCGATTTTTTTCCGGTACAGCACCAGGTGCCAGCGTCTGCCGCCGATCTGATACCAGAACACCGCCCACCGGATTCCGGCCAGCAGCAGTGTTCTTACCCGGTTGGCGACCTTTTCATTACGCAGAAATTCAAGATCGCCTGTCACGTTGATACGAAACGGGTAGGTGCTTATCGTCTCCTGGTAGACGCCGGCGACCTGTTCGAAGAAGCGTTGTTGAGCACCTTCGTCATCCGCTTCGTCAAAGCTGGCCAGCGGAGTAATCTGCCGCAAGCGTGACTGCAGTTTTTCCTGCATGGCGCGATCCGACATGAGTTTCTGGCGCAGTGCCAGAATGCCCAGCAGGTAACGGATAACTTCCGGGTTACGCTGTTCCTTGTCGCTGCTGAAAATTTCCTGCAGGGACCTGAGCCCGGGGCTCAGCCGACTGGGGTTGGGGAACATGTCTTCTACCGAAGCAGGGCTGAAGTTAAACAGCGGATCCACACAGACCGCAACGGCGGCCGGGTCGGCGGAGCCTCGGACCGCGAGATTATTAACCAGGGTTGCCGACTGAGCGATGGCTGCCAGGGCAAGGTTCTGATATTCCCATTTGTTGAATTGCATCATGATTTCCGTCAGGCCAGACGTTGTTCGATTATAGCGCCACCCAGGCAGGTCTCCTCGGCATAGAATACTACGTATTGCCCGGGGGTGACCGCTCTCTGTGGCTTGTCAAAGCTTACCATTACACGATCCCCATCGGTTGCCTCGACCCTGCAGAGTTGATCGGATTGCCGATAGCGAATCTTGGCAGTACAGGGTAGTGGCAGAGTATGTCCGGACTGGCTTATCCAGCGCGGTGCCGAAGCGAGCAGGCGGCTGGCGAATAACAGCGGGTTGTCGTTGCCCTGGGCAACCAGCAAAACATTGTCCTCGAGGTTCTTGTCTACCACGTACCAGGGCGCCTCCACATGGTCTTTCAGGCCACCGATTCCGAGGCCCTGGCGCTGGCCAATAGTATGGTACATCAACCCTGCGTGGCGGCCGATTTCCTCGCCGTCCACGGTCATAATCGGGCCCGGCTGGGCAGGCAGGTAGCGGGACAGAAAGTCGCTGAATTTGCGTTCGCCGATAAAACAGATGCCGGTACTGTCTTTCTTGTCATGGGTGACGAAACCCTGTTGCCGGGCAATATCCCGGACCTCGTCTTTCAACAGTTCGCCAATCGGAAACAGCGACCGTGCCAGGCAGGCTTCACTGACTTCGCAGAGGAAATAACTCTGGTCTTTGCCGGGGTCCAGTCCCTTGAGCAGGGTGGTGACTCCTGCGGTACGTAAGACGCGCGCATAGTGCCCGGTAGCGATGAGGTCGGCACCGAGTTCGAGGGCGTATTCGAGGAATGCCTTGAATTTGATTTCGCGGTTGCAGAGTACATCGGGGTTGGGGGTGCGACCGGCCCGATACTCCACCAGGAAGTGTTCAAAAACGTTATCCCAGTATTCAGCCGCAAAGTTTGCCGTATGCAGCACAATGCCCAGCTTCTGGCACACGGCCTCGGCATCGGCCAGGTCTGCTTTTGCCGTGCAGTACTCGGTGTCGTCGTCTTCGTCCCAGTTCTTCATGAACAGGCCTTCCACCTGGTACCCCTGCTGCAGGAGCAGGTAAGCGGCAACCGAGGAATCAACGCCACCGGACATGCCGACGATAACCCTGGTACTGGCTGGATTTGTGGCGCTGGTCATGATCAGAAAACTCTCAGGTAGTCCACTAGAGGCTGGTGATCACTGAGAGCGGATAGGCGATGCCCTCTAGATAATCTTCCAGCACGCGCAGTACCACCGGGCTGCGCAACCGGTCTTCCATCCGGCGTATTTCTTCAATAGTCAGCCAGTGTGCCCGAATGATATCAGTATCCAGTTGCCTCTCTTCAATCAGCCTGACGGGGCTGGCGATAAAACAGCTGCGGATATAGCTGGTCTCATTGGCACTGGACACATAGTGATAGAGCCCGAGAAAATGCCTGAGTTCGACTTCCCAGCCGGTTTCTTCCAGTGTTTCCCGACGGGCCGCCTCCAGCAAAGTCTCGCCGGGCTCCAGATGTCCCGCAGGCTGGTTGAATACCACTTCGCCATCGGCGTGCTCCTCCACCATGAGAAAGCGATTGTTTTTTTCCACCACCGTGGCAACTGTCTTATGGGCGAACCATTCCATGGGTATTCCAGATCTGCGCTACCCGCGACTCTGCCGGTTTGACCACGAGTAGAGCGTGGGTATAAACGGGCGTAATCCTATCGTAATTCTGGCCAAATTACCGCAACTGCGCAGCGGATACTGCCTCGGAAATGGAGCCCTTGCCGGCGCTTCCGCCCGGGCACACGTGCCCACCAGTGCTTCAGGTCGCTCCCCTAAACGTGGATAATACGGGTTTGAAATTTGGGGAAGGAATAATGGGCGAACTTACTCACCTCGACAGTCAGGGGCGGGCCAACATGGTCGATGTCTCGGATAAGGCCAGGACGGAGAGAATCGCGGTGGCCACCGGCAGGGTATTGATGCAGATGGAAACCCTGGAACTGATTGCCAGGGGAGACAGTAAAAAGGGTGACGTCCTCGGTACTGCCAGGCTTGCCGGTATACAGGCGGCCAAACGCTGTGCCGATCTGATCCCCCTGTGCCATCCCTTGATGCTGACGTCGATTAAAGTGGAGCTGGACCTGGACCGATCCGGCCCGGCTGTAACCATAGCCGCGACTTGCAAAGTCAATGGCCAGACCGGTGTCGAGATGGAAGCACTGACCGCCGTTTCAGTAGCGGCGCTGACAATCTATGATATGTGCAAGGCAGCGGATAAAGGTATGGTGATTACAGATATCTGCCTGCAGGAAAAATCCGGCGGCCGCAGCGGTCACTACACCAGGAGTTGATATGGTCTCTCTGCATTATTTTGCCAGCATCCGGGAAGCGGTGGGTCGTTCAAGCGAAGAACTGACTTTGCCTGGATCGGTTACCGATGTTCAGGGGCTGATTGAATACCTGGTGGCCAGAGATCCCGAAAAGCTCCAGATCCTGGCACTCGACAGCCGGGTGCTGGTAGCGGTAAACCAGACCGTGGTCGATCGCTCACAAGGCTTGCGGGGGGATGAGGAGGTCGCCTTTTTTCCACCCATGACCGGCGGCTGATGAAAGTGACCCTAAGCAAGATGAGGAAATAGCACAGTGCGCTATGTTGCAGTTCAACAGGAAGACTTTGATCTCGGTATTCAGGCCCGCCATCTGCGGGATATCGCCAGCAATGTGGGGGCCGTGTGCACTTTCACCGGCCTGGTGCGGGAATTTCAGCAGGATGCCGGCGACAGTTCGGTGAACGAACTCTTCCTGGAACACTATCCCGGCATGACCGAGAAAAGCCTGGCGGATATCATCGATCAGGCATTTAAGCGCTGGCCATTGCTGGGGTGTCGAGTCATACACCGGGTCGGGGCGCTGCAACCCGGTGACCAGATCGTGTTCGTGGGGACTGCCAGCGAGCATCGACAGGCTGCCTTTGAGTCGGCCCAGTTCGTGATGGATTACCTGAAGACGCGGGCGCCATTCTGGAAGCGTCAGAGCGGGGCTGACGGCAGTGAATGGGTAGAGCAGCGCAGCAGCGATGACGACGCTCTGGCGCGCTGGAAAAGCGGCGGCGCAGCGGATTAAGCGGAAGCAGACCTGTCTGCGCGGCCGCGGCCTTGAGTGGATGTCTTTTGTGGCTTTTTGTTCGGCCTGAGCTGTTCCTCTTCCTCCGGCAGCTCAAGGGCGCGCCATTGCCCCGGGTGCAGGCTGCCCAGCTCCCAGGGGCCGATTCGGATTCGCACCAGGCGCAGGGTAGGCAACCCGACTGCCGCAGTCATTCGCCGGACCTGACGGTTTTTCCCTTCACGCAAAGTGATTTCCATCCAGCTGGTCGGTATTTGTTTTCGAAACCTGACCGGCGGATTGCGTGGCCACAGATCCGGCTCCCTCAATAATCTGGCATCCGCAGGCTGGGTCTGACCATCTTTCAGCATCAGGCCCTCCCGCAGGCGGGCGAGCGCGACGGCATCGATTTCTCCCTCCACCTGTACCCAGTAGGTTTTGGCCATTTTGCGCCGCGGATGACTGATGCGATGTTGCAGGGCGCCGCTGTTCGTCAACAGTAGCAGGCCTTCCGAATCCTTATCGAGACGGCCGGCCGGGTAGACACCGGGGACACTGATGAATTGGGAGAGGGTCGAGGCAGGCTCGTCGCCGCTGAATTGGGATAGCACACCAAAAGGTTTATTGAACAGAATCAGTTTCGCCATTACTATCGCCGGGCTATCGATCGGGTTCAGGTAGCCGAAGTATGACCGGGAATCCCGCGGCTCGCCAGGCAATCTGAGGCTCCTCTGTTGGCCGCCTGAATAAGCGATACCGGCAGACAGCCAAGGCCGGCCCGCGCGTCATTGGCGCGCCGGCCGGCCTTGGGTAAATCCAGGTTCCTTCGCTTCAGAGGCCTTCAGGCCGTATCGGCACTGATGCTATCGGCCTCAGGTTCGTAAGCTGCCGATTCGACGTCTGAGTCATCTGTCACGGGTTGAATGTTTGCAGCGTGCAGCCCCTTAGGGCCCTCAACGGCGTCGAAGGAGACCAGT
Organism: Gammaproteobacteria bacterium; assembly: GCA_041395725.1. Taxonomy (NCBI): domain Bacteria; kingdom Pseudomonadati; phylum Pseudomonadota; class Gammaproteobacteria; species Gammaproteobacteria bacterium. The sequence goes on from JAWKZW010000001.1 coordinate 3,820,016, forward strand.
TGACCTGCCTTCAGGGTTTTGTAACCTTCCATACCGATGGCGCTATAGTGTGCGAAAAGATCATCACCGCCGTCGTCTGGAAGGATAAAGCCAAAACCCTTGGCATTATTGAACCACTTTACCTGCCCTGTGCTCATGGCAACACCTCTGGGATACTTCTTATTATTTATAGTTATTATCGATAGCTATCATCATTGCTAGCTAATACCCTCAAATCTATACAATATCCGCTGCCACTTGTCAAAAAGTCGCTTTGCCGCGAGGGCCATTGAAAAATGCCCGCAAAGCAGCCATGTTGTAGCAAGACCCGCTGCCACGTGGGATGCGAGGACTCTTGAGGGCTCATTGGCCCGGGATATGACCGGGTTGGTTTTTTTTCTGCAGAGGCGGAAAATAGTCACAGCTGGCCTGTGATAGAGCGCTGATAAAACCGGTCATTAATCAGGTACACTCAGCACATCCACAGGATGCAGCAGAGCGAAACAGGTAGTTAAAGAGAGAAAATAGTGGGACAACGGGATGCAAACGATGGGGCTGGGCACGATAGCGGTCTCGCGACCGAGACAGACAAGCCGAAACTGGCGCAGCCACCACTTTACAAGGTGGTGTTGATCAACGATGACTACACGCCGATGGATTTTGTGGTAGATGTATTGCGGGTGTTTTTTAACATGAACGTGGAGAAGGCGACCCAGGTTATGTTGAAAGTTCATACCGAGGGCAAGGGTGTTTGCGGTGTTTTCAGCAAGGACGTTGCTGAATCCAAAGCCGCCCAGGTAAACGATTATTCGAGAGAATGCGAACAGCCACTGCTTTGCAGTGTCGAAGTCGACAGATAGTAGGTTTTCATCATGTTAAGTAAAGACCTGGAAGCGACCCTCAATCAAGCCTTTAATGTAGCAAGAAAAAAACGTCATGAATTCATGACGGTAGAGCATTTACTTCTGGCGCTACTCGATAATGAGGTGGCGTCCGGTGTGCTGCTCGCCTGTCGTGCGGACATCCCTCGCCTGAAGGGCGAACTGGCGGATTTTGTAGACGCAACCACGCCCTTGATTCCTGAGGGCGAACCTGGCCGCGAAACGCAACCCACCCTGGGCTTTCAACGGGTTCTCCAGCGTGCCGTCTTCCACGTGCAGTCTTCCGGCAAGAACGAGGTCAGTGGTGCCAATGTGCTGGTGGCTATCTTCAGTGAGCAGGAGAGTCAGGCTGTCTACCTGCTCAAGCAGCAGGATATCGCTCGCATTGACGTGGTTAATTACATAACGCACGGGATTTCCAAGGAAACTGAAGGCTATCCCGGCGAGGGCAGCGAACCGGCGCCGGAACGACAGGACAGTGAAGGTGGCACGGGTGAACCGTCCAGCAGCGCGTTGGAGAGCTTCGCCACCAACCTGAATGCGCTCGCCAAGGCGGGCAAGATCGATCCGTTGATCGGGCGCGAAGAAGAGGTTACCCGCGTCATCCAGGTTCTGAGTCGCCGGCGCAAGAACAACCCCCTGCTGGTGGGCGAATCCGGCGTCGGCAAGACTGCTGTAGCCGAGGGGCTGGCTCGCAAGATCGTTGAAGGGGAGGTGCCCGAGGTGCTGGAGAACAGTGTGATCTACGCGCTGGATCTGGGCGCGCTGCTGGCCGGCACCAAGTACCGTGGTGATTTTGAAAAACGATTCAAAGCACTTCTTTCGGAATTGAAAAAGGACGAACACGCGGTCCTGTTTATCGACGAAATCCACACCATAATTGGTGCTGGCGCAGCGTCAGGGGGCGTCATGGATGCCTCAAACCTGCTTAAGCCGGCGCTTACCTCAGGCACCCTGCGCTGCCTCGGATCAACCACTTATCAGGAATATCGCGGCATTTTTGACAAAGATCGCGCATTATCGCGCCGCTTTCAGAAAATAGATGTAGAGGAGCCGGATGTCGAGACCACCTACAAGATTCTCAAGGGGCTGAAATCACGCTTTGAAGAACACCATGACCTGCGCTATTCCGACAAGGCCCTGAAAGCCGCTTCGGAACTGGCTGGTCGTTACATTAACGACCGCCACATGCCAGACAAGGCAATTGATGTCATTGACGAGGCGGGAGCTTACCAGCGCCTGCAGCCGCCGAGCCGCCGGAAGAAGCTGTTACAGGCCTCTGACATGGAAAGGATTGTTGCTTCTATCGCCAGGATTCCGCCTAAACACGTATCCAGTTCCGATATCGACGCGCTGAAGAGCCTGGAAACCAACCTGAAGATGGTCGTGTTCGGGCAGGACGAGGCGATCCAGGCCCTGGGCTCATCCATTAAACTGGCCCGGGCCGGACTCCGCGAAGGTGAAAAGCCTATCGGGTCCTATCTGTTTGCGGGGCCAACCGGGGTCGGCAAGACCGAAGTCAGTCGTCAGCTGGCAAACATTCTGGGTATCGAGTTGCTGCGCTTCGACATGTCCGAGTACATGGAGCGCCATACTGTGTCCCGACTGATCGGCGCACCGCCGGGCTACATCGGATTCGATCAGGGTGGCCTGATGACTGAAGCCGTTACCAAGAACCCCCATTGCGTGCTGTTGCTGGATGAAATAGAAAAAGCCCACCCGGACGTTTTTAATCTGCTTTTGCAGGTCATGGACCACGGCACCCTGACCGACAACAACGGCCGCAAGGCGGATTTCCGCAATGTCATTCTGATCATGACAACCAATGCCGGGGCGCAGGAAATGTCTCGACCATCAATCGGCTTTACCGAGCAGGATCACAGTTCAGACGGCATGGAGATCATTCGTAAAACGTTTACTCCGGAATTCCGCAATCGCCTTGACGCCATCATTCAATTTGGCGCGCTGGATCCAAAGACCATCCGTACCGTGGTCGACAAATTCCTGGTCGATCTCCAGGTTCAGCTGGACGATAAGAACGTACAGCTGGAGGTGGATGAGCTTGCCACGGACTGGTTTGTCAGCCACGGTTACAGCGAAACCATGGGGGCAAGACCCATGGCCAGGCTGGTGCAGGACAAGCTGAAAAAGCCGCTGGCTGAAGAAATCCTGTTTGGATCTCTGGCTGACAACGGTGGTGATGTTCACGTGACTGCCAAGAATGATGAGATAGTGATCACCTTCAAGGCGAAAGAGAAGCGCCAGGGTCAGAAGGCATTAACAGGTAGCGAGTAAGCGAGGAGGCCAGGCCCAGTCAATCCTGGGTTACCTGGCGCGATAGGTAATTCGCCCTTTGGTCAGGTCGTAAGGAGTCAATTCCACCCTGACCTGGTCACCGGTAAGAATTCGGATGTAGTTCTTGCGCATCTTTCCGGAAATATGAGCGGTCACAATGTGGCCGTTCTCCAGCTTGACTCTGAACATGGTGTTGGGAAGGGTCTCGACGACTTCTCCTTCCATTTCAATCTGATCTTCTTTCGCCATTAAATGGTCCGCACTGGTGGGTGAGGGGCGCATTGTGCCTGATTTTCGCCGGATTGGCAAAGCACTCAGCAGCTGTTCGATATACCCGGCGCGGTCCTGACCCGCTACTCCAGACGTATCCATTTTCCTTTGACGAACATCTCCAGTGGCCGGTAGCTGCTCTTATAGCTCATCTTCGGGCAATCCTTGACCCAGTAACCCAGATACAGATACGGCAGCCCAAGGGCACGCGCCTCCTGGATCTGCCACAGGATGACAAAATTACCCAGCGAGCGACGTTCTTCCCGCGGATCATAGAACGTGTAAACCGCCGACAGGCCGTGCTGCAGCTGATCAAGGACGCAGACTGCCAGCACACGGTCGTTCTGAAAGAATTCGAAAAACCGTGTCCCCTCTGGCTTGACTGAGATAAACGAGGCGTACTGCTCCGCGCTGGGAGGGTACATGTCGCCATCGGCGTGCCGCTGACTTATGTACTCGCAGTAAAGGTCAAAAGCCTCAGGATGATCAACAGCATCCTTTTCTCTAATGCTTAAATCACGGTTGCGATTGAGGACCCGGCGGTGACGTCGACCCGGCTGGAAATCGTTCACCAGGATGCGGGTGGAAATACAGGATTGACAGCCTTCACAGTCGGGTCTGTAGATATGGGAACCGCTGCGGCGGAAACCCCGTTCGGATAATTGCGAGTTGATAGAAGAGGTGAGTATGACCTCCGGATCCACGAAAAGCGTGGAAGCCTGGCGCCTCTTCAGGTAGCTGCAGTCGTGGGGAGCGGTGCGGAACAGCCGGACCGATTTTACAGCCTTGGATTCAGAGTTCATTTTTTAAGGTAGTCTCCGGTTCCTTGGGTTCGACGCCGGGCCAGTAGTGAGGTTTTCGTTGTCCGTTTATCAGCTTGCTCAACAGGCCCATGAATTCCTGGCGCGGTATTTCCCGTGCACCCAAGCTGCTGAGGTGAGGTGAGGCCACCTGGCAGTCAATAAGCTTATAGCCCCATTGTCGCAAGTGTTCTGTTAAAAAAACCAGTGCCAGTTTGGAACTATTTGAGCTGTGACTGAACATGGACTCCCCAAAGAACACCCGTCCCAGGGCAACGCCGTACAGGCCTCCCGCCAGATTCTCGCCGTCCCAGACTTCCACCGAATGCGCGATGCCGAGGCGGTGCAGGCGCTGGTAGGCATCGCTCAGCTCAGCGGTTATCCAGGTTCCTTCAGACTTGTTCCTGGGGCCGGCACAGGCACTGATAACCCCGGCGAAATCGGTATCCAGGGTAAGGCGCAACGGGTTTTTGCGAAGCAGTTTCCTGAGGCTGCGGGAAACGTGCAATTGTTCGGGAAACAGCACCATACGGGGGTCTGGCGTCCACCAGAGAATTGGCTGACCGGCTTCGAACCAGGGGAAAATGCCACGCTGATAGGCATGGATTAACCACTCCGGCCGGAGATCCCCGCCCGCCGCCAGCAGTCCGTTAGGGTCAGTCAGGGCCGACTCGACATCCGGGAAGCCGATCTTGGCAGGGTCCAGCCAGGCAAGTGACATCAGATTGCAGCGCAGTCAGATCAGTTGGCGTCCAGGAATTTTTCTGCATCCAGGGCGGCCATGCAGCCAAAGCCGGCGCTGGTTACTGCCTGCCGGTAGACGTGATCGGCAATGTCGCCTGCGGCAAAGACGCCAGCCACGCTGGTCTGTGTAGCGTTACCCTCGATGCCGCTATGGATTTTGACATAGCCGTTGCTCAATTCCAGTTGTCCCTGGAAGATTTCTGAGTTGGGCACATGACCGATGGCAATGAATACCCCGTCCACGGTTACCGGGGTGAGTTCGCCGGTGTCAACCTGTCTGGTATTGATACCGGTGACGCCCATGTCGTCTCCAACCACTTCATCCAGCACGTGATTCCAGAGGATGGTTATTTTGCCGGCGTCTACTTTCTCAAACAATTTGCCCTGCAGAATTTTCTCAGCCCTCAGGCTGTCGCGGCGGTGTACCAGCGTCACGTGAGATGCGATGTTGGCCAGATAGAGCGCTTCTTCTACCGCCGTGTTGCCGCCGCCGATCACTGCCACTGGCTTGTTACGGTAGAAAAACCCGTCACAGGTAGCACAGGCGCTGACGCCTTTACCCATGAACGCCTGTTCCGACTCCAGCCCCAGGTACTGTGCCGACGCACCGGTGGCTATTATCAGGGCATCACAGCTGTAATGGTTATTTTCACCTTCCAGAAGAAAGGGCCTTCGGCTCAGGTCGACCTTTTTTATATGATCAAAAATAACTCTAGATTCAAAGCGTTCAGCATGATTTTTCATGCGCTCCATCAAGTCAGGGCCTTGCAGGCCCTCCACATCACCCGGCCAGTTATCCACGTCGGTGGTGGTGGTCAGCTGTCCGCCCTGCTGCATGCCGGTAATGACTACCGGCTCAAGATTGGCCCTGGCTGCATAGATGGACGCGGTATAACCGGCTGGACCGGAGCCAAGGATGATCAGGCGGTGATGCAGGGTGTCAGTCATAAAGGAATCCTGTTTTACTGGCTTGGTAGCCGCCGACTTGAAGGCATTATGCACCGCGTGGCAGACGATCCGACCCGATGCAGTCTGATAAGTGCTCCGCTTCCAGCAAGGCCGCCCTGGTCGGAGCAGGTGCCCTGGAGGCGGCCACTATTCTACCTGTTTTCTGTCACCATGGCAGACCCGGAGGGATGGAATTGCCGCTAAGTATTCATACCCTGCAGCCGTTAACAATTTGATAGAATGGCGGCAGACCACGGGTTTCTGCGCCCGAATATAACCGATTGAATTCACGAGATTTATGAAAACGGCGAAAGAGCAAAACGAGACCAGTCACATGATGCAGCGCGTGATGCGCGAAGGCATGTTGATTGTCTACTTCCTGGCCGGGCTGTTTCTGCTCATAGCCTTACTGACCTACTCGCCCAGCGATCCAGGTTTTACAACCACTGGCAGCGGTGACGATATCTATAATGCGGTTGGCAGCTATGGAGCATGGCTGGCCGATTTCCTGCTTTACCTGTTTGGTTACTTTGCTTACCTTTTTCCGGCCTTCCTGGCTTACCAGGCCTACCGCTCTTTTCAGGAGTCAGAACTCGAAAAAGGCTTTTCCTGGTCCCTGTTCGGGCTCAAGATCGCCGGTTTTACGCTGGTAGTGCTGGCGGCCTGTGGCCTAGCCACCCTGCATATGGCGAATGGGACGCCGGACGCTTTCAATGCCGGGGGCATCATTGGTTCCCTGGTGGCTGATCTGACCGTTCCGGTCTTTGCAGTCCTAGGTGCTACGCTGCTTTGCATCGCACTCTTTCTATTCGGGCTGACTATTACGGCAGAAATTTCCTGGCTGCAGGTTATCGATGGTCTCGGGGCCATGACGCTAGGCCTGATCGCTTCCGTTACCGAGTACCTGCGCCGCTGGAGTGACGAGCGTCGGCAGAAGTCTGTGACCCGCAATCGACTGGAAACCCGTAAGCGCGAGCTGAAAACCCAGCTTGCCAAAGAAAAGAAACGGGTTCCGCCCACTATCGCGGCGCCTCCCGCGAAGCCAGTGGAACCCAGCAAACGGGTGGAGAAAGAAAAGCAGGGGAAACTGTTCCCCGCTTCGTCGGTAAAAGAATTGCCGGGGCTGAGCCTGCTGGATCAGGGGCAGGAAAATCCAGAAGGCGGGTATTCCAAGGAATCACTGGAAGCCATGTCCAAGCTGCTGGAAATAAAGTTAAAGGACTTTGGTATTGATATCGAAGTGACGGCGGTCAACCCCGGCCCGGTGATTACCCGGTTTGAAGTGCAGCCGGCGCCGGGTATCAAGGTGAGCCGGATCACCAACCTGGTGAAGGATCTGGCCAGATCCCTCGCCGTGGTGAGTGTTCGCGTAGTTGAGGTGATTCCCGGCAAAACCGTCATCGGAATAGAGATTCCCAACGAGAACCGCGAGATTATTCTGCTCAGCCAGGTGCTTGCCTCCCACGAGTTCGACAAGGCGAGTTCACCGCTCAGCCTGGCGCTTGGCCATGATATCGTGGGTAAGCCGGTCATCGTCGACCTGGCAAAAATGCCGCATCTGCTGGTAGCGGGCACCACCGGCTCCGGTAAATCAGTCGGCATCAACGCCATGATTCTCAGCATGCTGTACAAATCCACTCCTGAACATGTACGCATGATCATGATCGATCCCAAGATGCTGGAACTGTCGGTCTACGACGGCATACCGCATCTCCTGACGCCGGTAATCACCGACATGAAAGATGCTGCCAATGGCCTGCGCTGGTGCGTGGCCGAGATGGAACGTCGTTACAAGCTGATGTCAATGCTTGGGGTCAGAAACCTGGCCGGTTACAACAAGAAGGTTCTGGAAGCGAGCAAGTTGGGTAAACCCATACTCGATCCACTCTGGCAGCCGGATCCAATGATTCTGGAAGAGGAGCAGGCGGCGTCGGAACTGGAACCGTTGCCACATATAGTCGTGCTGGTGGACGAACTGGCGGATATGATGATGGTGGTGGGCAAAAAGGTTGAAGAGCTTATTGCCCGTATCGCCCAGAAAGCCAGAGCCGCAGGTATACACCTTATTCTCGCCACACAGCGTCCGTCCGTCGATGTGCTGACCGGTCTCATCAAGGCCAACATACCTACCCGTCTGGCGTTCATGGTGCAGTCCAAGGTTGATTCACGCACGATCCTTGGTGAGGGCGGGGCGGAGCAGCTGCTCGGCCATGGGGATATGCTGCTGCTGCCGCCGGGTGGCGGTGTGGCGACCCGGGTTCATGGTGCGTTTGTCAGCGACGAGGAGGTGCACCGGGTAGTGGCCGACTGGAAGCAGCGTGGCTCTCCGCAATACGTGCATGAAATCACTCAGGGCGTCGACGAGACAGCAATGGGCATGGGGGGCGGTGCCAGCGGCGGAGAGGGTGAGGAAGACGATGATCTCTATGACGAAGCCGTCCGCTTTGTAACGGAAAGCCGTAAAGCGTCCATTTCGGCAGTGCAGCGTAAACTGCGGGTAGGTTATAACCGGGCCGCCCGCATGATTGAAACCATGGAGGCGGCCGGTGTGGTCTCGGAGATGGGCAGTAACGGCAGTCGTGAAGTCATTGCGCCACCGCCGCCGAGGGACTGATTTTATCCGCTGTCTCTCTGCACTTCTTTAGCCACGGGGCGGATCGCTGCCGCCGCTCGGGTCCGTCAGGTGGTTAAACAGGGAAGGGGGCAAGTGCTGTGAGCCACCGTGTTGGCATCTCGTTTTTTTGGTCTGATGGCTTCGATGCAGGACTATTCACATTCCATTCACTTTACACACGACACAATGAAAACCATGCGTAATTATCTGACCCGGTGTATTGTTGCGATCGCCTTGCTGACATCCGCTTTGAATGCGTCGGCACAGGGGGCGGCGGACGCCCTGAGCAGACTGGATGCACTGCTGTCGGGGATCGAAACGATGACCGCGGATGTCACCCAGTTGATAGTGGAATCCGACGGTGGCGTCCTGGAAGAAAGCAGCATCAGGATGAAGCTGAAAAGGCCGGGCGGGTTTTACTGGGAGACCGTGGAGCCGTTTCCCGAGCTGATTGTTACTGACGGTATTTACCTGTGGAATTACCAGCCGGACCTGGAGCAGGTGGTGGTGGAAAACTGGGATGCCAGTCGCTCTGAGCTGGCAGCGCAGTTACTCAGCGGTAACACGGCCAATCTTACGGAGGAATACCAGCTTAGTGAGCGGGACACGGGCGAGACGGAATTCTCCGAGTTTGTCCTGCAGCCGCTGGATGCCGATAATATTTATCGCCAGATTGTTCTTACGTTTCTCGGCCGGCAGCTGGATATGATCTATGTCGACAACAGCAATGGCCAGAAAACCGTCTGGCAATTCGCCAATATTGCTCTCAATTCACCGCTGCCTGATCAGGATTTTGTGTTCGAGCCAAGTGGGGGCATCGAGGTCATAGAAAACACTTACGTGCAATAGCACAGGATTCGATTGCCTGCGTGCGGGGCTTCATGGCCGACTCGTTGTTACAGGAAGAAAACGAAGAACAGTACCAGCCGCTGGCTGCTCGGATGCGCCCCCGAAAGCTGGACCAATTTATCGGTCAGCAGCACATTCTGGCTCCTGGTAAAGCGCTCTATCAGGCGATCAGCCAGGGCAACATGCATTCCATGGTTTTCTGGGGCCCGCCCGGGGTCGGTAAAACCACGCTGGCTCGCATAATCGCGGCAACGACGGAGAGTCGCTTCGAAAGCCTGTCGGCAGTGTTGGCCGGTGTAAAGGACATTCGCGAAGCGGTAGAGCGAGCCAGGCATCACCGCCAGGGCAGGGGGCAGCAGACCCTGCTTTTCGTGGACGAAGTTCACCGTTTCAACAAAGCCCAGCAGGATGCTTTTCTCCCCCATATTGAAGAAGGCACCATCATCTTTATCGGCGCTACCACTGAAAACCCCGCCTTTGAGCTTAATAACGCGCTGTTATCCAGGGCGCGGGTCTATGTGTTGAAGAGCCTGACTGAGGAACAACTGATTGAACTGCTTGTTCGTGTTATGGAGGATGATGAGAAGGGCCTGGGTAAGCTGGCATTGCAGATGGACGAGGGTGCAGCCCTGGCCCTGGCCCGGGCGAGTGATGGCGATGCCCGTCGACTATTGAACCTGCTGGAAATTGCCGCTGATATGGCCACTGAGACAGAGAGTGGTACCCTGGTCATCAGTCCCGATACCGTTGCTCAGGTGACGCTGGAAAGTCTGCAGCGCTTCGATAAGGGCGGCGATCTTTTTTACGATCAGATATCGGCATTGCACAAGGCGGTGCGCGGCAGCTCTCCCGATGCGGCGCTGTACTGGCTTACCCGCATGTTGGACGGGGGGTGTGATCCGTTATATATTGCGCGCCGCATGTTGCGTATGGCCAGCGAAGACATTGGCAACGCAGACCCCAGAGCCCTGCAGCTGGCGCTGGCGGGCTGGGATTCCTGGCAGCGGCTGGGTAGTCCGGAAGGTGATCTGGCACTCGCGCAGGTGGTTATTTACCTGGCCTGCGCGCCTAAGAGCAATGCCGTGTATGAGGCGGCGCACAGCGCCAGTGCGACAGTCAAACAATCCGGCAGCATGGACGTGCCACCGCATCTGCGTAATGCGGTTTCCAGCCTGGCGAAGGAGCTGGGCCATGGCGAGAGCTACAGGTATGCCCATGACGAGGCTGGTGGCTTTGCCGCCGGGGAGAATTACTTCCCGGAATCTCTGCGCAATGCTGAGTTCTATTTCCCCAGGGACGTGGGCCTGGAAAGCAGAATTCGGGAGAAGCTGGAGCATCTCAAGCAATTGAATCGGGCCAGCGACACCAAGCGTTATAACGACTGAGCAGGAGCGTCGACTACAGGATGAGCTATTATCTGGCCATTGCCCTTGGCGGCGCGTTCGGTGCCGTCTGCCGTTACTGGCTGATCAGTCTGGCCGAGCGTCACAACACGGGGTTATTTCCGGTGGGAACGTTGGCTGTCAATGTCGTGGGTTCGCTGCTGATTGGTATTCTGTTTGTGATGCTGACAGAAAAAATTCAACTGGCAGCCTACCTGCGGCCTTTACTGGTAATCGGGTTTCTCGGGGCGTTGACAACTTTTTCCACCTTCTCACTGGATGCCCTGCTACTGATGCAGCAGGGGCTGTTTTTTTCGGCCTTAAGCTACATCGTGGCCAGTGTTGTCTCCTGCATCCTGGCGGCCTGGGCCGGCATGAGCCTGGTGCGATATGTAATTTAGCCCGGTTGAAGATAATCGGATAACTGCCTTTATGAGGGCAAGCTAAGGTTTTTCACAGATTTCAGACAAGGAAAATTGACTACATGTTAGACCCCAAATGGTTGCGGGCCGAACCCCAAAAGCTGGCCGAGCTGTTAAAAAAGAAACGCTTTGTTCTGGACCTGGACAAGGTGCAGGCACTTGATAGCAGGCGCAAGGAGCTGCAGCTGGAAACAGAACATCTTCAGGGTGAGCGCAATAATCGTTCCAAAATGATAGGCAAGGCCAAGGCGGCGGGCGAAGATGCCAGCGAATTGATGCAGGCTGTCGGCGAGATCAATCAGCAGCTTGAAGTGCTGAAATCATCGTTAGCTGAGGTTCAGGACGAACTTCAGGACATGCTCACCGCGGTACCGAATATCCCCCATGAATCCGTACCCGAAGGTAACGATGAGTCAGCCAATGTGCTTGTCGACAGCTGGGGTACGCCGGGAGAATTTGCCTTTGAAGTCAGGGATCATGTTGCGCTCGGGGAAGGCTTGAGCGGGGGTGTGCCTGTGGACAAGGCGATGGATTTCGCTGCCGCTACCAAGATCGCGGGAGCCCGTTTCGCCGTGATGCGGGGCCCGCTTGCACGGCTTCATCGCGCGCTGATTCAACTGATGCTGGACACTCACACCGGAGAGAATGGTTATACCGAGGTTTATGTGCCTTATCTGGTCAATGCTGACTCGCTGTTTGGAACATCTCAATTGCCGAAGTTCGAAGAAGACCTGTTCAAGATCGGGGGCGAGCATGGCTTTTATCTGATACCGACCGCCGAAGTGCCTGTCACTAATCTGGTCCGTGACGAAATTCTCGACCCCGAAGTACTGCCGCTGAAGTTTGCTGCCCATACCCCTTGTTTCCGCAGCGAAGCAGGGTCCTACGGTAGAGACACGCGCGGCATGATCCGCCAACACCAGTTTGAAAAGGTTGAGTTGGTGCAGATCGTTCACCCGGAGCAGTCAGAGCAGGCTCTTGAAGAACTCACGGGACATGCCGAAGCAATACTGCAGAAACTCAAGCTTCCCTATCGCAAGGTAGTCCTCTGCGGTGGCGACCTGGGTTTTGGCTCGCACAAGACCTATGACCTGGAAGTCTGGCTACCGTCGCAGAACTGCTATCGGGAAATTTCATCCTGCAGTTCCTTCACCGATTTTCAGGCGCGGCGAATGCAGGCGCGTTTTCGTAACCCGCAAACCGGCAAGCCTGAGCTGGTTCACACGTTGAACGGTTCGGGCCTGGCAGTGGGTCGGACGCTGGTAGCCATTCTGGAAAATTTTCAGACCGTCGATGGCAAGGTGCTCATCCCTGAGGCCCTGCAGCCCTATATGGCGGGCCAGTCCATACTGGAGTAGCAATGGATTACCTGCCGGTTTTCCTTGATGTGAAAGGCAGGAAATGCCTGCTGGTTGGCGGTGGAGAGGTGGCGCTGCGCAAGGCCCGACTGCTGCTTCGCGCGGGTGCCAGCCTGCGGGTGATCGCCGAGCGTATCGACCCACCACTGCAGGCTCTGCTGGCACCAGACCCGCATCAGTTTCGTCTCGGCCTCTTTACTTCCGATGATCTGGAGGGTGTCGCTCTGGTAGTGGCGGCCACGGATGACGAGGCAGTCAATCAACAAGTCTCCGAGCAGGCACAGGCACGACAGATTCCCGTCAATGCTGTCGACCAGCCAGGCTTATGCACACTTATTTTTCCAGCTCTGGTTGATCGCAGCCCGGTGGTGGTGGCAATTTCAAGCGGGGGAAGCTCCCCGGTGCTGGCGCGCAAGATCAAGGAAATGGTGGAGGTTCAGCTGCCAGGGGCAACGGGCACGCTGGCCGAACTGCTTGGCAGTTATCGCCAACGCGTTAAAGAACAGGTCACCGCTTTCGATGCCCGTCTGCGTTTCTGGGAGCAGGTGCTGGATAGCGATGTCCCGGAGCTGGTTTACAGCGGCCAGTTGCAGCAGGCTCATTCGCAGCTCGAAGAGATGCTCGCTGACGCCAACGCTCGCAGCCCCCGAGGGGAAGTCTATCTCGCAGGAGCGGGCCCGGGTGATCCTGACCTGCTGACACTGAAAGCATTGCGCCTTCTGCAGAAGGCCGATGTGGTGCTGTACGACCGGCTGGTGTCTGATGCCATCCTGGCCAAAATACGCCCCGATGCCGAACGTATTCATGTGGGCAAAGAGCGTTCCACCCATCTGGTTCCCCAGGACCGGATCAATGAAATGCTGGTGGAACTGGCCAGGCAGGGAAAACGGGTTCTGCGGCTGAAGGGCGGCGACCCCTTCATTTTCGGCCGCGGCGGAGAAGAGATGGCATCGTTGATCGATGAAGATATTCCGTTTCAGATCGTGCCCGGCATTACCGCCGCATCGGGCTGCGCCGCCTACGCGGGTATACCATTGACGCACCGGGAACATGCCCATTCGGTGCTGTTTCTAACCGGTCATTTCAAAAATGAAGACGAAGAACCGGATTGGAAGTGCCTGGCCGTGCACAAGCAGACCCTGGTGTTCTATATGGGCCTTATGAACCTGGCGACCATTTGCGCCCGTCTGATCGAGCATGGTCTGTCCGCAACAACATCCGCCGCACTGATCCAGAAAGGGACCACGACGGAGCAACTCGTCGTTGCCGCTGATCTGGCAGGACTGCCTGCCCTGGTCGAGAAGAAAGGGGTGCGTGCTCCCACATTATTGATCGTGGGCGAGGTCGTCAGGCTGCGGGATAAGCTGAGCTGGTATGAACCGCTTGGCGTAACCGATAGCGAGCGCTGAGTGGACCCGGGCATCTGAAATGAAGCACCGGGTGCCATTTCTTTGTTTCAGTCACTGTCGGCTGGTGGGACAGTAGCAGGTCAGAGGCAGTTAGCCGGGCGGGGCAGGCCGGCAATCTTATTAACCGTTCTGGCGGCACTGCCACCAAACAGTTTCATCAGGTAAACACTGCGGCCTTTGTCATCGCCCAGCTGCTGCTTGACCAGCTTTACCAGCGGGCGCATCGGTGGGGAAAGCTGATACTGGGCGTAGAATTCCCGGACCGCCTCAATCACCTCCCAGTGAGCGTCGCGGAGCCTGATCTGGCAGCTTTCTGCCAGTGATACCGCCACTTCTCTGTCCCAGTCATCGAGGTTCTTGAGGTAGCCTTCGCTGTCTATCGCGACAAGGCGGTCTTTACACTGCAGGAATCGATTCATGGCGGGAGCCTGGAGAGTCAGAACCAGTTAATTACCCGGCTGGCGTCGCAGCAGAGCCTGACAAAGTCAGTCATGGAGACTGTTGTGACGGAAGCCTGTGTGCGATCCTGCAGCCCACGGGCCGCCAGGTCTTCCCGCAAGGCATACACGGAGAGTTCGCCCAGTTGTTCCAGAAGCGTCGCGTCCATCGCGCAATAGACGCCGTCTTCCAGCAGTATCAGGCTGTCACCGGCCTGACAGGCGCGCAGACAAAGCGCCAGTAGCGCAGGGTTATTCAATGTATGCAGGTGGCTCACAGGGAAAATACCACATCGGCGGTCCGGATCAGGTTGCTGACCTGATGACTGTCCAGGATGTCGGCCGCTAAGATCAGATCGCTGGCTGACAGGTTTCTCTGCTCCAGAGACTGGCGGTCTACATAGACTTTTTCAACGCCGTAGAGTGCCAGTGCCTGCAGATTGGCTGTCAGGTTCTTGTTGTTGATCGAATCGGGTTGCTGCGATGTCAGTAACTGATAGACACCATCGTCCAGGAACAGGTAGTTGATTGTCTGCTCGTAGACGGCATGAGCCAGCACCAGCTCCAGACAGACCTGAGCGTTATCCCCGCCATAAGGGGCGTGGCGGCTTATAAAGGTTATTGATTTGGGGGCAGGGGTGGTCATGTTCAGCCGAAATTCAGTACCCGATCGGAGTTCTGCAGGGCGTCCACCAATTGGCCGAGACCCGAAATGCTGGCCCGTTCTGACAGGTTGCTGGCTGTCTTTTCGTAGCGTCTGGCTTCCTGGAGGTCGATGACCCCCCGCTTCAGTGCCGAGGTCACACAGGCAACTGCGTCGATTTCAAATTTCTCTATCAGTTTATCCCACTCAGCCTGCAGGGATTGTTCATCCTGACCCACCACCGCAAGTTGATTAAGATTGTGTACGCCGTCCCGGAAAAAAAACAGCCGGTAGACTTCATGGCCCTCGCTCAGCAAAGCCTGGCAGAAGCGCAGGGCCGAGTGAGCGCCTTCGCTGCTGTAGGGTGCCGAGTGTATGACTACGGAAAATTTCACTGTGTCTGCCCTGCAAACAAAAAGCCCCGTCAGAACGGGGCCTTGTTTATCATTAAAACCAGTCCGATTTATTCGCGACCGGTAAGCGCTCCAAGCAGGTTCAACAGGTGAACGAAAATGTTGAAGATGCTCAGGTAAAGAGAGATGGTGGCCAGGATGTAATTCCTCTCACCGCCGTTGATGATCCGGCTGGTATCGTAAAGAATGAAGCCGGACATGATCATGATGACGGCAGAAGAGATAGCCAGGCTCAAGGCCGGAATCTGCAGAAACATGTTGGCAATCATAGCCACGACAGCCACGATCAGGCCGGTCATCAGGAAGCCACCCATATAGCTGAAGTTCTTGCCAGTGGCCAGTACGTAACCAGACAGGCTAAGAAAGATGAGGGCAGTGCCACCAAGCGCCTGCGCCACGATCATTCCGCCGTTGGCATAGACCTGCAAGTAAGCAGAAACCACCGGACCGAGCGCGCCACCCATCAGACCCGAAAATACAAAAACCCAGAACAGCCCCTTCGAGGAACGGGCGGTGGCCTGCACGACAAAGGAGGTGATGAAACCGCCGATCAGCAGTACCAGTCCCATGCCTTGAGAGACTTGCAGCATCATCGTGGCCACGGCGCATACGGCGCTGAAGAAAAGCGTCATGGATAACAGCATGTAGGTATTGCGCAGCACTTTGTTGACCGCCAGCGCAGAATCCTGGCCTCTGGCAATGCTGTTCAATTGGACTTCGTTCATATACGTCTCCGATTAAATGACTGAAACTGTTATCAACCCGGTGTTCGTGCTGCTGACTGATCCATTGGGGCGGAGCCCTGATTTTTCAAGCAGTTAGCGGACAAAAAGTAGCCACTAAGGAGTAATACGCCGGGGCGTTGATCAAAGATCAATCATACTGGCTGGCTGTCCAAAATCAATGCATTTCGTCGCTTTACGACCAGTAAACCGGGGCCCCTGACTCAAACTGGCGCCATTGACCTGCAGTTAGACCTTTGCCTCTTCGCAGCATTGGTGTAAGATTCTGGCCCTGTCGCGGAGGGGTGGCAGAGTGGTTGAATGCACTGGTCTTGAAAACCAGCGAGGGTGAAAGCCCTCCGAGAGTTCGAATCTCTCCCCCTCCGCCACTCGAATAATCTATCCTATTGATATATAAGAATAATAAATCTACAAAGCGCAATCAGTCCCCCATCCAGCCCCCTTGCATAGCTTCCGTACGACCCTGACCGTGTCTGAGATTGGAATACCGCTAATTGGGCTGCAAACCATTTGCAGCGTCGAATTTCTCAGTTCTTAAAATCAATATCGATATTCCTGTCCACCCTCTGAAGCTCCTTTAGATTTGGGGTGTCTTCCCATTTTAGTTAATATCACTGGTGTCGTGGTTATAGCCAAAAAAATGAATCAGATCGTCATCTACTTCTGGCTCACCAGAACGATAGAGTTCTTAGCCATGCAGATTTGAATATAACAATAACGCAGGACCATCTAAAAAAATGGCAATAAAGAAAACCGCTCTCTACTCCTCCCTCTGGTCCAGTTGCGACGAACTCCGCGGCGGTATGGATGCCTCCCAGTATAAGGACTATGTCCTGACCTTGTTGTTCATAAAGTATTTATCCGAAAATGCCAAGAATGAGAAGAGGTTCGTTATCTATGTACCCAAAGGTATTGAATTTGGAGATAGCTAATGTTGAGATGAAAACTCAAGAGGGGGGTATGAGAGACCCGACATGCAAGCAGCGGTCGGGTCGGATTAGGTACTAAAGACCTTATTGTAGTAACGGCTCTCACCCCGGATAACCACAACGCATTCGATACTACACAATAATCGTGAGAGAGGAAAGCTCATGGTCAAATCGAAATCAGCCGTCTTACCTTATACATTAGGGCTGGATATTGGTATCGCCTCGGTAGGTGCCGCGTTACTCGGGGAAGAGCGCATCCTGGGCTTACATGTACGTACCTTCGACAGGGCCGAGACTAGTAAAGAGGGAGAGTCTCTTAATAAGATCCGCCGTGAATCCCGCCTTACTCGACGCCGCATCCGCCGCCGAGCCCATCGTCTACTGCGGTTGCGGCGGCTCTTTCATCACTATGGTTTAATCAGTAGCGCATCTAGCACCTCAACCTTTACGGACACCGTATCCCCCTGGCAGCTGCGTGCCGAGGGGCTGGACCGATTACTAAAATCTGAGGAATGGGCGGCAACGCTATACCACCTTGTCAAGCACCGGGGCTTTCAGTCGAATCGCAAAAGTGAAGCCAAGGTCGATGAAAAGGTGGGGCAAATGCTGAGTGGTGTTAATAGTAACCGTCAGCTTCTGGAAGAATCTGGTTTGCGAACCATGGGAGAGCTGGCCTCACGACATCAGGCATTCACCGAAGCAAAGCGCAATAAAGGTGGTAGCTACAGTCATACTTTTTCCCGCTCAGACCTGGAGATAGAGCTGAGAGTGCTTTTCGCCCAGCAGCGCAAACTGGGCAATCAGTTCGCCACAAAAGATCTGGAAGAGGGGGTGCACACGTTGTTGATGGCGCGCCGGCCAGCCCTTTCTGGCCTAGACTTGCTAAAAATGGTGGGGAATTGTACTTTTGAACCCGATGAGTTCCGCGCACCAAAGGCAAGCTATAGTGCAGAGCGTTTTGTCTGGCTGACTAAGCTCAACAATTTACGTATAAGCAGTATTGGCGAGACCCGCGCCCTGAGCGAAGAAGAGCGGCACTTGATTTTGCCGATGCCATTCACCAGGGCTAAAGTCACTTACAAGCAAGTGCGTACCGCACTCAAGCTGCCGGAGCATATGCAATTTGTCGGGCTGCGCTACCCCAGTAGATCTGACAGCGGAAAAGACCCGGAGACAGCCACGTTTTTCGAAGCGAAGGGATTTCAAGTCTTGCGCAAGGCATACAATAGTGTGGGGCTCGAGCTGGAGTGGCAACGTGATAGCCAGAATCCCGAGCGACTCGATGAGCTTGCCTATGCTTTGACCGTATTCAAGGAGGATGACGAGGCTCGTGTGTGGCTCGCAAAGAAAGGCATCGAAGAAGATATCGTAGAGGCCGTACTGAACTACACATTTAGCGACTTCGTGCGGCTCTCCACTACGGCACTGCTTAAAATCTTACCGCATATGGAGGCGGGCAGGCGGTATGACGAGGCTGTGCGGCTGGCGGGCTACTCACATCACAGTCTTTTGCCCCGGTCAGATAGGACTCTCTACATACCACGGTTTGGCAAACAGACCATTACCAACCCGGTGGTGGCCCGAGCTCTTAATCAGGCACGTAAGCTAGTTAACGCTATTGTTCGTGAATATGGCCCACCTGGTTCTGTGCATATTGAACTGGCACGTGACCTGAGCCGTCCCCTCGATGAGAGGCGCAAGATCCAGAAAGAGCAGGAGGATTACCAAAAGGCTAAAGTAGGTGATATCGATACTTTTGAAGAAAATTTCGGCTTCATTCCTAAGGGCGTACATTTAGCTAAATGGCGTCTCTACCGTGAACAGGCTGGAAAGTGTGCTTACAGCCTCACCCCCCTAGACCTAAATCGCCTTTTTGAGGACGGCTACGCTGAAATAGACCACGCCTTGCCCTACTCTCGCAGCTTCAACAACGGCATGAATAATAAGGTGCTGGTGCATACCGCTGAAAATCGTAATAAGGGTAACCGCACACCTTACGAATATCTCGGCGGAGAGAATGAGAGCGAGCAGTGGCACGCTTTTGTCAGCTGGGTAAATGGCACTAAGGGTATCCGTCAGCAAAAACGGCGTAACTTGTTGCGCAGGGATTT
The DNA here is from genome assembly GCA_041395725.1 of Gammaproteobacteria bacterium. NCBI lineage: Bacteria > Pseudomonadati > Pseudomonadota > Gammaproteobacteria > Gammaproteobacteria bacterium. The sequence goes on from JAWKZW010000001.1 coordinate 3,839,243, forward strand.
TGGCGCTGAGGCCGCATCCGAGTTCCGAGAACGGCACCTTAACGACACTCGCTATATCGCCAGAGAATTTAAACGTATGGTAGAGACGCACCTGATGCTAGCAGACGAGAGTGGCAAGCAGGGCTGCGTAGTGGTATCAGGCCAACTCACCGGCTACCTCCGGGCTCGCTGGGGGCTCCTCAAAGTGCGGGAAGAGGGCGACAAGCATCACGCCCTCGATGCCGCCGTTGTCGCCGCTTGCAGTCACGGTATGGTCAAACGTCTCTCTGACTATGCGAGAAAAGGCGAACTTAAGCACGCCCGCAGTCATCATGTCGATCCAGAGACCGGTGAGGTCATCGACATCGCTGCTCTTCGCACCCTTGATAAACACTTCCCTCAACCATGGCACCACTTCAGAGACGAGGTTATCGCCTTGCTCGCCCCGGATCCGGTACCCCTGCTAGCCAGGCTGCCCGCGTATAGCGAAGAGATCATCAAAGGCATCAGGCCCATACGCGTCTCCCGGGCCCCTACCCGACGCGGCCTCGGTGCAGCCCATCAAGAGACCATTCGTTCGGCAAAATACCTGGAGCAGGGTAAGAGCACCGTGAAGACGCCGCTGGACAAACTTAAACTCAAGGATCTACCTAATATCGTCGGATATGACGACCCTCGTAACCGCCAGCTCATTGAGGCGATCGAAGAGCGGTTGCAGGAGCATGGGGATAACGGTGAAAAGGCTTTCAAAGAGCCACTCTACAAACCTGGCAAGAACGGTAAGACCACGCCCCGCGTGCGCAGCGTAAAACTCTTTAGCGTGCAGAAGAGCGGCATGAAGGTGCGGGGCGGCATTGCTAATAACGGCGATATGGTGCGGGTAGATATTTTCACCGATGGCAAGAAATACTCCGCAGTGCCGATCTACGTGGCCGATACGGTGAAGGCTGAATTACCTAATCGGGCTGTTGTGGCATACAAATCAGAGGATGAGTGGACTCTCATTGATGAGAAACATCAGTTTATGTTCAGCCTGTACCCGAATGATTGGGTCTCTGTTGCCACCAAACCCAATGCACTACCCCAAGAGGGGTACTTTGCTGGGTTAGACCGCGCCACGGGTGCTATTAGTATTTGGTCACATGACCGAAACCAATCAGTCGGTAAAAATGGGCTGATTCGAGGTATCGGTATTAAGACTGCCCAAAACCTAGAAAAATATCATGTTGATATGCTAGGCAATCTGCACCGGGTCCAACGAGAGGATCGCCAGCAGATGATACCTAAGGCTTAGTGCTATGGCATGGCGCAGTGTGGTCATCACCCGTCCCTCTCGCCTCAAGTGTAAACAGCGGGCGCTTAAAGTGGCGCAGGAAGATGGCGAGGTGAGCATTCCACTGGAGGATATTTCGGTGTTGCTGCTTGATAACCCGCAGATCACCCTAAGTGCGCAACTCCTCGCTGCCTGTGCCGAGCAGCAGATCGCCGTCATCACCGTGGGGGCTAACCATCATCCCAACGGGCTGCTGCTGCCCCACCTGCCCCATAGTCGTGCTCTCAAGGTGATGAAAGCGCAGCTAGCGATGGGCCGCCCGCAACGCAAGCAATTGTGGCAAGGTTTGGTGCGGCGGAAAATTCACAACCAGGGGGCGGTGATAAGTCACTTTGGAGATTCGGGCCTCGGTAAGCGCCTCGCCGGCTTGGCTGAGGAAGTTAAATCCGGCGACAGCGAAAACTTGGAGGCCCAAGCAAGCCAGCTCTATTTCCCCGCACTGTTCGGCATAGGCTTTAGTCGCAAGCAGGAGCGCCTCCATAACGCAGCACTCAACTACGGCTATACAGTGATTAGATCAGCGCTAGCCCGCAGCCTGGTTAGCTACGGCTTCAATACTGCCTTCGGCCTGCACCATCACAGCGAGCAGAATTCCTTCAACTTAGCCGACGACTTGATTGAACCATTCCGCCCGCTGCTTGACGCTTATCTACTGCAGAACTTTCCCGAAGAAGATACAGAAGGACTGACCCCTACCCACAAGGCGACACTGGTCAATGTCCTCCATCAGGATATCCCGATGGTTGATTCCGAAGGCTTAATAAGCCGTAGCAACTTACTTGCTTCCACGGAAGCCGTAGTCATCAGTCTGAGCCAGCGTCTAGGTGATGGAAGCCACCAATTACACCTTCCAACATTCAAGCCGGATTAGCCCCACGTTGTGAGCAAGGAGACCCGACGATTCATGCGCCTGCTGGTATTCTTTGACCTGCCTACACTCACCCGAGAGGATAAACGGGCCTACACTTTGTTCCGCAACTTCCTGCTCAAGGACGGCGACAGCGAAACGGCACATTACTACACTTTACTGACTAACAACGCTTACACAAATATTTCTCATCTGTTCAACAATGAGGAACGCCGCCTTCCAGAAGAGGACACCGTAAGCCTGGCCTATGACTTTATCGGCGCATATCCGGAAATTCTCGTACGGGTGACCATTGCCCAACTCGCGGATTTTGTAACGCAGGTGCAGGCTCTGGGTACAGAGGAGGATTACGGGAGACTGCTGGACGACTTTGGTATCCGCCGGTCGGATCCTGAATTCTGGCAAATTGCCGACGCTATGCACGAGGCATTCCTGACCCGCAATCCTGTCGAGGGTGGCCTTTTCGATTTCAATCGCCTGGAAAATCGTTAGAGATTTACAGCGAACCTCAATGCGGTACGCTGACGCCAGGCAACAGTCGACCGTTTGATGTCGCGCCGCCTGCTGACCGGTAAATGATCGGTACCTGAGTAAAAAACCCCGGATTGTGACCAATCCGGGGTTTTTAGAGTTCCAGCGCTCAGAGTAGTGCCGTCAGAGTACAGGCTTACTGACCACCAGTGCTATAGGCTGATAGGCATCAAAGGCTAACTGCCTTCCATAAACTCTACGTGAATCTCCAGCTCGATCTCATCGCCGACACCAAAACTGGTAAACCGATCGACGCCGAAGTCAGAGCGAAGAAATTCAGCACTGGCCGAAAAACCCAGTGTGTAGCTGCGAGTCAGGAAATTACGGCCACCACCATGAAAATCGATTTGCAGATTGACCGGAGCCGTGACACCGTGGAAAGTCAGATCGCCGGCGAATACAAACGAATTTTCCCCGGTTGCCTCAACAAACGAAGTGGTTCGATAGATCGCCTGGGGGTAAGTCTCCGCATCAAGCCAGCTACCGCCCCGCAGTTCTTCCTCGAACTCCGGCAGATTCACATCAATGGAGTTCATGTCCACAATCACTTCAAGACTGGAGTTCTCGATATTCTCCGGGTCAAAATCCAACGTCGCATCGAATTGAGTGAAACGGCCAATGAAAGTCGAAAAACCCAGGTGGTTTATCTTGAACAGCAATGCTGCGTGATCGGTATCCAGCGTGTAGGCACCCGAGCGCAGCTCTGCTATATCAGTTGTTTGGCCGGGCGTCAGGAGACGATCACACGACATCAGTAACGCCGAGCAGGCCAGGATCAGTGAAACCCGACCGATGTTGGAAAATAATCTGCTAGTCATCTAATTAACCTATCTAATTACTGCTGGATTGCGTAGACATCGACCTCAATGGTCACTTCGTTTGGAACTTCAGCGGTATTCGCCCAGTAACCCTGGCCCACGCCGTATTCAAGGCGCTGAATAGTCACTTCACTGGTCAGATGGAAACAGACCTGGCCATCACAGGTTTCCACATCAAGCATGAACGGAAAGCTGATTGGATGGGTCTGATCGCGGATAGTCAGTGTGCCGTCGGATACGAAAGAATTGGCAGACTGTACGCTGCAATTCTCGGCCGTAAAAGTGGCCGTCGGCCAGGTATCCACGTCAAACAGTTCATAGTCCAGCAGATAGTCTTTGACTTCCGGCGAATCAACATAGACATCGTTGATGGGAATAGTGACCTGAAATTCACAGGCACTGGGTCGTAATGGGTCGATGTCGAATGTCGCCTGGACGTTTCTGAACTCACCCTGAAAAGGTTCACTGCCGTACGAGTATTTGAAGATGACAAGGGACTGCGCCGGGTCAAGTTCCCAGTTGGCAGCGCGGGCCGGTAAGGAAGCCAGAACCAGAACCGAGGCCAGCATCAAGGTATGAGATAAAGTTCGCATGATGTATTTACTCCTGATCAATAAAATTACGGTAATGCGTAGGCGACCAGTTCAGCAGGCTGGCCTCCACCACCAACGAACATGGCTACATATTGCTTGCCTGCATGCTCATAGGTAAAAGGTAAACCGGACTGCAGGTTTGGCAATTCAATTTCTGCAATTCTTTCCCCGGTCTGCTTGTCCACAGCCCTGAAAATAGGCTGAGCCCCGGGACCGCCGGTTCCTTCCGCGACAAACAGCAGGGTCTTGGTCAACAGGACTCCCGCTCGCGTCGGGATGCCGGTGGCAGGGATGTCAACGCCCTCTAACAGGCGGTGATTGGCGAGGCGTTCAGGGGTATCGGCATTGGCGATCATCCACAGATGGTCACCGGTATTCATATCGATAGCCGTAACCCGACCGTAAGGCGGCTTGACGATCTCCAGGCCCTGGACCCGGGGTACCCGCACGCCGAACGCCGCGCTGTATTCGAGATCGGACTCCTCATCTTTCTGCAGTGACATCACCGCCAGTGCAGTACGGGACGGGACATAGAGGATTCCCGTTTCCGGATCCATGGCTGCCCCTTCCCAGTTGGCGCCGCCCGTAGCTGACGGTAAGGCCAACACGCCGCGGGTACCATCCGCGGCATCTGCCAGAGACGGGGGAGTGTAGACGCTGGGCGCCAGCCGGAAACCTTCAATGGCTTCCAGCGCCAGCGCGCGGATTTCCGGTGTCCAGTCGATCAGGTCATCCTCGGTAAAGCCCTGCCGGTCAAAAGGAGCCGGGCGGGTAGGAAAGGGCTGTGTAGGGGAGTACCACTCGCCGGGGACATCGCCAGCAGGGACAGGCCTTTCCTCGATAGGCCAGATCGGCTCACCGGTCTGACGATCAAAGGTGTAGACCCAGTTTTGCTTGGTTACCGACATCAGTATTTTGCGGCCGCTGGGCAGGTCGGCCAATACCGGCGCTGAAGGAATATCCCAGTCCCAGATATCATGGTGGGTTAACTGGTAGTGCCATTGGCGCTCACCGGTCTTGATGTCCAGCGCAACTATGGAATCTGAAAACAGGTTGTCGCCCGGGCGATCGCCACCGAAACGGTCACCGGTAGCGGACTCAACTGGCAGGTAAACCAGGCCGAGTTCAGGGTCGCCCGACATTGGTGCCCAGACACCGGCGTTACCGGTAAACTCGACACCCTGATCGAGCCAGGATTCGAATCCATACTCACCCCTTTCCGGAATGGTACGGAACGTCCACAGCAGCTCTCCGGTACGGGCATCGAAGCCACGCACGTCACCTTTGACGTTGGCCTTGGAACGGGGACGCATACCGACCCGGTGTGCCGCGCCTACCACGATCACATCGTTCATCACGAAGGGCGCAGCCGACAGACCGATATCCGGATACGGGAAGCGTGGATCATCGGCATTCCGCAGACCGACAAACAGATCAACAATGCCGTTGTCACCGAAATTCGGATCGGGGATACCTGTCTCTGCATCCAAAGAAACCAGGTGATAACCCGGGGTGACATCAATCACCCGGGATTCGTTGCCGTCGCTCCAGAAAGCGACACCCCGACCGGCGCCCTTGCGGGGCGCTTCGTCAAATCGCTCGCCTTCCTGCGGGCGCCACAACCACAAAACCTGTCCAGTTGTCGCATCCAGCGCCACCACGTTGCGGGTGCTGGCTATGTTGGCGTACAACACCCCATCAACCTCGAGGGGTGTTGAAGGATTGTTGAAGTCGGTGGTGGGACCAAAATTCTCTGTTGAAAAGCGCCAGGCCAGCTCGAGAGAGCCAACGTTTTCAGAATTAATCTGGTCAAGCGGCGAGTAACGTTGGGCAAATTCATTGCCATGGTATTGTGGCCAGTCACCTTCATAAACGCTGGTGCCTGTTTGGCCCCATGCCAGGGAAACGCAGGCTAGAGTGCCGGCGCTGACGATGAATGACGAAATCAATCGGTTTCTTGTTTTCATCTTGGACTCTCTCGATATTGTGTCTTTAATAGTGCGCGGTTATGGATTAATGCCAGCTTAACACCAGGGTACGGGGTAACTTGTGCGCGCAAATTCCCCAACTCGCCATTCCGTTCGCTGAAGAAGGCTACATCAATCGGCGATAACTCAGGTTTTACAGTAGCCAGAGATCGGGTCGCGAAGGATAACTAATCTGCTATCCACAAGCAAGCCCGATACGACAACCTGTTTGCATTTAACATAGATATTTCAATTAGTTAAAGACAACCAGGAGGGAATATTTTGTAATTCTTTGTAACTGGTAAAATTCACGCACCCGATTCAGCGGAACTGATTTACGTAAAAGAACACGAAACACCCGGGGACAGAACTTTCCCGGGAAGAGAAGACCAGTTACCTCCCCTGGTTGCCTGGATAACCGCGACCCGGAAACCGTCGGAATACCCGAGGACAGGCGCGGGTTCCCTGGCGCAAGCCCAGGTACAAGGTACTGGCAGTTGATGTCTGTAAACCAGTTGATTACACGTACACAAAGATCCACCACTCCGCCCCCTCTACAACCCCGGAAATCTCTCATTCCGGACCTGAGTAAGAAAATCATCCTATGCTGCCCTTCAAGGATAAATCTGTTGAATTCAAGTCATCTGGCGTTGAGAATCTCACCCCGAATGGCAGACATCCAGCACTAACGCTCGAGTTTCAGTCGTGGCAATGGCCCCCCCACGTCGTGTAACAATTTATCACTCGGATACTGTAACCCTGGTGATATCTTGAGAAGGGACCGGCCGACAGGTTAAGACTCACTGGCATCAGACATGTTCATGTCACGCATCAGTCGCATGTAACTGACAGGGAGAGGCTTGGATTTAAGGTCGTATTCCCGGCACCGTGTAACAACAGAGCTGGCATACTGCAATATAAGCGGACGAGAAATCAAAATTGACAAAAGCTGTCTCACGAAATTTTCTCCTGAATCGTTACAGCCTGCTATGCCAGAGGACTCGTCTGAAGGCCAGAGCATTGTGGTAATTGAGCAGAGGCTCCTTAGAGTTAATACAGTATAAAGAATGAATAAAATGTAGAGATCGTAAACCGCCCAGGGATAGGCTCTACAAAAAGTCGATTTTCAAAGCATTACATCAGCATCCGAGTCAGGGGCAGAACATACCGCTGATCGAAATGATGTTCCACAAGCAAGCTTGGAGACACCCAACAAATGAAACCACTAATTCTTCCTATATTTCCTGAACCAATCGTCGCTTATAACGACGTGGAAGTTGACCTGGAAAAAATTCACGGCTTGTATGACAAACAGGAGTGGAAAAGCACAAATTCTGAAGACAATGCTGATTATTTCCTGCAGATATCCAAAAATCTGAAAGTATTGGACGAAAATGCGAATTTAAAAAAGGCATTTGTAGACATTATCAACGACTACACAAAAAACGTAATGTTGTATGAGAATACCTTTTATATGACGACATCCTGGTTTACTAAAACCGAGAAAAACAAGATTTCGGTTTTACATAACCACGGCAACGCCATGTTCAGTGCGGTGTATTATTTTGATTTACCGGAAGGAAAAAAGTCGAAAATAACTTTTGAAAAGCCTGTCACCAATCAGTTTGATTTAAAGCCCACAACCTACAATGTTCTGAATGGCCCATCCTACGTTTTCGAACTGGGTAACGATACGGTATTAATATTCCCCTCCTATTTAAAACACAAAGTAAACCGACATGAGAATGATGCAATGTAACCGCAATTTCTACACCATACGATGCGGCAGTAGCGCTTCAATCTCCTCAAGACTAATGGCCTTGGGCAGTTCTGTAAACACATGCCGTAAGTAGCGATAAGGCTCGATGTTATTCGCTTTGGCTGTTTCAATCAAACTGTATAGATTTGCCGTCGCCTTGGCACCGGCCACACTGTCGCAGAACAAATAATTCTTGCGACCCACCACAAAGGGGCGAATGGCGTTTTCCACGAGATTGTTATCAATCCGCAGATCGCCATGCTCGACGTAAACAATCAGGCCAGGCCATTGCTTGTGCAGATAGTTTAACGCCTTGCCCAGCGCCGACTGTTTTGGCACCAGCGGTAAATGTTGATCCAGCCACTGTCGTAAGTCGTTGAGTAGTGGAACAGCCTCCTGCTGTCGCTTGGCTCTACGCTCATCACTTGTTAGCTCTGCGGCTTCGCGTTCGAGACGGTACAGCGCACGGATCTTTTTCAGTGCCACCCCTGGCAGCGAGGCAGGATCAGGTTTTAGCTGTGACTTTAATGCCTCATCAAACTTGCGCCGCGCATGTGCCATGCAACTCAGGCGCGTCATGGAGGGTGTGGCACATACTTTCGCATAACCCTCATAGCCATCAGTCTGGAGATAGCCTGCAAAGCCTTCCAGCAGTCGCACAGGCACTGCGTGACTGCGGCTGGGGTCATAGTCATACAAAACTAGCGGATGTTTCGGCGGCCCACCTCTTCGTACCCACAAATACGACTTACTTTGCGCCTTGCGGCCCGGTTCCTTGAGCACCTGAATCGTGGTTTCGTCCATGCCGATGTAATGCCCGGCAAGTATCTGTTCATTCAACAGGTTGATCAGTGGTTGAATCGCTATACCCGCCTTAATCATCCACTGGGCCATTGTGGACCGGGGTAAATCAATGCCGCTGCGCCGTAGCTGTTTCTCTTGCCGGTACAGGGGCAAGCTATCCACATACTTGGCGGTGACGATGTGCGCTAAGGTACCCGCAGAGGCCATGGTTTTGGGCAATAACTGCGGCGGCATAGGTGCTGTTTTAATTTGCCCGTCACACTGCGGGCATCCATAAATGGTTTTGATATGGCGCAGCACCTGGATTTGTGCCGGAATGATATCCAGCTGTTCGCAGGTTCGTTCACTAATCGGAGCCATCGTGCTTTGGCACTGTTCACACTGGCAGGCTTCGTCTTCCAGGGTGTGAATAACGTTGATTCGTGGCAGTTCAGGCGGCAGTGGTTTCCGGCGGCCCCGGTTTCTGCGATGGGCGGCCACGATCATTGAATCGTCGTCTTCCTGAGCGGAGACTGTAGTTTCGTTATCACCGTCAATGAAAGGCGCGATAGCTTCACCGGCTAACAGCGACAACTGATCAATATTGAATTTTTCACTGCGCGCACCGAAGTGCTGGTGACGGGATAGTCGAATCTGTTCCAGTAAGTTCTGGATAAAGTCTTGCTGATGGGATAACTGGGACTGCAGTGTCTGGCAGAGTGTCCGTAGCGTATCGTAGTCATTGGGCAAAGCAGCATTTACCATGGGTGGATTATACCGCTGCTGTGTTTGCAGAAACACAGAAAACACCTACAAAACCCGGTGATGCGGCAAGTAATCGTGTCCTTGCATCACGGTCAGGTTGTACCCGGCGAGCAGCCAATCAATCTGTTGCGTGTTCAGTTCGACCACAGACCTCGGTAGTGAAGCAGGCCACTGGAAACGGGATTTATCCAGTCGTTTCATGAGCAGTGCAAAGCCATTGCCTTCCCAGGCCACCATTTTGATGAGCGTACGCCCCCGATTGCAAAAGATAAACAATTGCGCGCTGAATGGATCGAGCGCCATCTCCGCTTCTACGATGGCGACTAGACCGTTAATGGATTTGCGCATGTCCACTGCATCGCGATACAAATGAATGCGCGCATCTGGTCCGGGGCGTATCATGATACCTGTCGGGCCGCATTCATCAGATCTTGCAGCAGGACGCTATCAACACGGCCTTGCAGTTCCAGCCGAAAGCCATTGGGCATTACCAGCGTAGCAGAGGCCGCGTTGCCCATTGAGACTACTGGCACCACCGGCACAAAGCCGCGCTGTTTGTGTGAGGCCGGTAAATGGCCCAAGTTAATCAGTCGCGTTTTCCAGGCGTAGAGGTCTTTAGCCTTGAGTTCACGTAACTTAGCGTACTCAACTATCGAACTACCATTGGCCGCCGCACTGTTCAGATGATCCAGCCAGTGTTGCTGGCGTTCGGTGATGGGCTTGGTTGGCATGACGTGCTCCTGTGAGAAAACACGAGCATGGCAGGCTTCGAGCTAGGCCGGTAGGGTGCACTTTATGGAGCGCTTACAGGACGGCTACGATATGATCCAGTGGTCGGTATATGGTCGTGTGGTCAACGGCTTCGACAATATGGAGACCCACTTCAATAGATTAGTTGCTAACCTACCACCGGAGGGGTCAGTGCGTTGCTTACAGGTGAGTGAAAAGCAGTTTGCGGGCGTGAAACTGCTCGTCGGCGAGCGGAAAAAACAAGAAAAAATCGTCAACTCGGCCCAGCTAGTGCTCTTGTGAATCAGAAAAAAAGAACCGAAATCCCGCGCCAGGTCAGGCAGGGCGCGGGTATCGGAGCAGCGTATTGTAGTCATCCGGGGTGAGAGAGGGAACTACAACAGGCTCTGGCGTGGCAAGCCCAGCAGGTGAATTGTAGTCATCCGGGGTGAGAGAGGGAACTACAACTTCATAGGTGGTGTAGTGGTGATCGCATTTATTGTAGTCATCCGGGGTGAGAGAGGGAACTACAACGTCAGAGTAGTGGCAAGCTGCATCATTACAATTGTAGTCATCCGGGGTGAGAGAGGGAACTACAACGATCAGCGAATGGACGCTCAAAACGCTTAAATTGTAGTCATCCGGGGTGAGAGAGGGAACTACAACGGGAACAAGCAGCACAGCAGTTAATACAGGATTGTAGTCATCCGGGGTGAGAGAGGGAACTACAACCACGTTGTCTACCTGATCGATGGCAAAAACATTGTAGTCATCCGGGGTGAGAGAGGGAACTACAACCCTCACACATGGGACCGTCTATTACGGATAATTGTAGTCATCCGGGGTGAGAGAGGGAACTACAACAAAGACGTCCCGGTCAAACTCACTCTTCGAATTGTAGTCATCCGGGGTGAGAGAGGGAACTACAACTTGGCTCAGGCCACGGCCTCGGCCATCGATATTGTAGTCATCCGGGGTGAGAGAGGGAACTACAACAGCGAGGTACTGACTGTTATTAGAAAGAACATTGTAGTCATCCGGGGTGAGAGAGGGAACTACAACAGCTGGAGTGACAGATACAGGGCAAATTGTATTGTAGTCATCCGGGGTGAGAGAGGGAACTACAACGTATCTTGCGTGTTGAATATCTCCACCGTAACAGTTTGTTAAGAAAAAAGAAGCACCGTCACCGGTGCTTCTAAGTCACAACAATCCAGCCTCAGCAAACGATGTGCATTCGCCAAAGCCAACGACAATATGATCCAGCACCCTCACGTCTACCAGCTCCAGCGCTTCCTTCAACCGTTGGGTTATTTGTTTGTCAGCCTGGCTTGGCGTGGTCATACCGGAAGGATGGTTATGGGTGAATATAACGGCCGCAGCGTTCAGCTCGAGGGCTAACCTGACTACAGCTCTGGGATGGACGCTAGCGCTGTTCACAGTCCCTCTGAATAGCTTTTCAAAGCGGATCAGGTTGTGCTGGTTATCCAGGAATAGACAGCAGAAATGCTCGTCCTTCTCCTCGGCTATCTGAAGTTGGCAGAACTGCTTTACAGCCGCTGATGAGGTTAGTGCTTCACCAGTGACGAGCATGGTTTCAAGTATTCCAATAGCTTCGCTGATGATATCTCTCTGTGCCTGGGAATAGTCCAGGCTCTGGCTTTCTGTTTCTACTAAATTGCTCGAAATTGATGGCATATCTGTGGCTCCTGTGAGTACGTATACACGGGCAAGAATGGGATTTGGGCACATAGCTGCCAGGGAGTGACGAAACGCCTCTCTCGGTGCTGCTGGCCCGTCTCACAAGCGAAGCGGCGAAAGCCAGGAATTGGAAGGATGATGAATGTCCAGGAAGCGACATATATCTGATCAGGACTGGTGTTTGGATTGCTTGTTGGAGAATCACATCCGGCGAGCCAGGGCTCGTTCGTGCATGAGGTTGGCTATCTGCAACGTGTAAGGGCGTAAAGTGTAAAAGCAGACCGCCACCCCATGAAGGGGTGGCGTCAGAGTCAGGCAGCTTCAATATACGGAGCCTTTGTAGGTGGCTCACGCTGAATATGTTCTAGCCCCAGCTCTTGGTATAAGGCGCGTAGACGAGCTTCTCGTTCGACACGAGCCTCAGTTTCGAGGGAAGAGGACTCACCTTCAGCCCAGAGCGCACAGTTCTCAAGGGTGCGGGCACCCAGGTCTAACGCTCGGAAGAGGGAGGTGAATGCACTGAACATAGTACGTAACATCTCACGCATGGTATTACTCCTATAGGTACTGGATTGACTCGAGTGGGGTTGTTCCCGTTACCCAAGCGGAGCGTGGCGTGATGAGGGAAAGAATGAAGGGGGGGGGGTGGTTTCGATTTCTTGGTTTAAGTGATTAGTACTTCAGTCGTAAGCATTTTTGAGTTTTCTCAGAATCCTGCGAGAAATACCAGGGCCCGGTGAAGATCATCGCCTGCGTGGAAGACCCGGCGGTGATCCGCCAGATTCTGGAACATTTGCGGAAGAAGGGGGCCGAAGATTTCCAGGCGCAGCTGCCGCCTGAGCGTGCCCCGCCGCAGATCGGGTTGTTTGATGAGGCCTGACTCAACATCAAGACGTAAATGAGAGTAAAAGGGAGAATTACAGCCTGCCAGGGACGGTGGTCGGACTGCTCTCGGCCTGGAAACGACTTGCGCACGATTTAGCCAGTATTGAAGAGGTATTTGCGTAGTATTGAAGAACGAATCCATCCGGTTCCATCAGAATTCTGGTCGATAAGCAGTCATTGTCCAATTCACGATCCGCCAAGCTGGACAGCCTCCCGGTTGAGATATACCTCTTGTCCTTCTATAAGCCGACAATGGTGTGTCTGAGCCGCTCCATTACCACTATCATAATTAGCTGCAGGTATCGATTGCGGAAAACTACGATATCCGTTGAACGCCGAGTCAGGCAGGCCGCGATAGGGGGCCGAAAAACCCCGGTATATTTCCGCATTCTTTCCGGTAAAGCCCGGGTCCTTACCATCGATGAGAGCGGGGAAAATGCCATGACGTGGCGCCAGTCCGCCGCTTAGCAGCAGCAACAGCGCTACATCCGGGCAGGGCCGATCGAACAGCCCCCCGTCTGCCAGTGGCCAAACCATTTGCGAATATCATCTGAATATTCAAATTCAGGATGGTGCAGCCATGTGTTCATGATTACCAGACGCTCGAAAAAGGTACTGACAAGTAAGAAAAGGCAAACTTACTGGTTGCTTCTTCGGCGTAATTGCAGGGTTGTGTATGAATCAAGCTCTTAGATGACGCCTGCGAGCAAAATTTAGCCCTATTAATCCCAAACTAAGGAGTGCCAGTAGCGAGGGCTCAGAAACTGATGCCTTTGCTTCAAAGGACCTTACAGCACCATTAAAAGCTATTTGAGTAACACCACTAGTTATTCCGCTTCCATACGAAACCGAAAAGTTCTCGAAGAAACTAAATCCTTGCAAGGAGATTTCTGGTGTTATTAAGAATTGGTTCAAATCCAGGATTCCAGTCGGTAGCGCACCTAGGGTCAGGTTAATCTGAAAATCTTTGCCAAGTAGTATCTTCTCCGTAACAGTAAAAATATCGAACGCACTTAGGCCATCCCACTCCAACTCTAATACCCCGGTTCGAAGATCGGCTGTACCATCTACCGTAAGGTTGCCGGGGGAGAGACCCGGGGCTATTGTGCCTCCGAGACCAAACAGGGCACCCTGAAGCGTGCCCCCATTACCGAATAGGAAAGTATTTGGATTGAGATCAAGGAACAAAGACTGAAATCTGGACCCTTGATTAAGTTCAATCCTTGCTGCTCCAGATCCATCTGATTCACCTGCCACGGTCCCTCCCCCAGCTCGTAGAGTTGAATTCTCAAGTCTTATAATTCCGAAACCACCTGAACTTCTTCCAAGGCTAATCTGATCCGCTACGTCAATAACCGTTTGATTGCTGTCACCGAAGTATCCCACCGCCGCAATAATCCCAGTACCTCCATTGGCACCAGCGTTTATATTCTCGAATTTAGTACTACCTCCATTGGTGACGTTGAGAAGTCCGGTTGAACCTGCACCCAACCCTGCGAAAACACTTTTCCCAGAAAAGTCGACCTCAGCCGAGCCAAGTGAACCGTTGCCTGTTACTGCAAGACCACCTTCTGAGCCGCCCTGACCTAGAACAGCAGCGACACTGCCACTGTAATTGGTGGATAATGTCGTTGGACCAGCCAAGGAGTTTACGATCACACCTCCTTCCACCCCATTGAAACCTATTCTCAATTGATCGTCAGTCAACCCATCTTCCGTGAAATCAACAGGGAAAACCGCGTCACGCGCGATGATTCCAGCCTGTGTTGCTGTACAGAAAGCCAAAGTCATTCCTACAAGGCCAATTTGCATATTTCTCTTTATTCGTGCCATTTAGTACTTTCCTCATTGAAATCACTCTTTGACGCAATTTGCGGGCCACATAATATGGAATTATAATTTCCTATTATATTAAGGAGTTATGGGAGGACAACTAACATGAAATCAAGTTTCATTACGGTTGTGCAAAGAAGATGTAAATTATTTCGACACAATAGCATTTTTGATACTTTCCCCTGACAAGCAAATAGAGTAGCCCTCTAGACATACACCAACTCTACCCTGCAGAGGTCTAATGGAACCGGACACTTTAATAAGCGACAATATTAGCGTAAATTGAGGTGTCACTATGACTCAGAAACGTACCAACCAACATTATCCAGTTCAGTTTAAGGAAGAGACCTACCCGGAGCTGATGAGACAGGTGCTGGGTATCGTTACCCGGGCGATCTCCACCCCCCTGGCCCAACAGGCCGGATTGTCCAGCAAGGAAGCCCCCACCGGGGCGGTCACCCTGATCCAGCGCTTCGGGTCTGCGCTCAACCTGAACATCCATTTCCACATGTTGTTTCTGGATGGGGTGTACGTACAGGATGAGGCGGGTCACTACGGTTTCCGCCACACACGCGCCCCCCAACCGTCGAGCAGCTTCACAATCTGCTGCAGCGCATCAGCCAGCGGGTGGCCCGCTTCCTGGAGCGGCGGGGCATCCTGGAGCGGGACGAGGACAACAGTTACCTGACCCTGGACGGCCTGGAGGAGGAAGACCCGCTGCAGGAAATCCACAGCCATTCGGTCACCTACCGGATCGCAGTAGGCCCGCAAAAGGGCCGCAAGGTTTTCACCCTGCAGGCCATTCCGCCACAACTGGAAGAATCACCGGGTAACGCCCGGGTGGCCACGCGATGTCGTCAAGGAAAGTTATAGAGATCGCCTTCTTTACCTCCACTACCAATTATCGACATAACCACTTTAAGTAATTCCGGATCGGAGTCAGTGACGATACTGGCAAGTCTGGCCATAGCGCCTCTGAGTAGTTCCTCAACTAACTCGTTCTGTTCATAAGCAGCGACAGCACCTTTGAGCAGAGTCGTGTAGGCCTCAGGGTTCTTCTCCCAGGTGTCTCTCAGCTGCCTACTGGATTTGGTTAAGCCAGCAGCCATGGCCAGCTTCCTGGACTGTTCTATGTCCCTGTGGCGAGCTTCGCCGTCTAAAAGTTCTTCGATGGTCATAGCTGCATGGAAAGAGGGTACGGTCATCGCATGGTTCTCCTGTCTGGAAAACCATAAAGCATGAGTTCATGATTAAAGCAGCACAAGTTTCCAACTGGTTGACAGAGAGGCTAGCTTGATCGTGGCACTGATGCGCAGTGGCCGGCTCATTATTCGTCAGCAGAAATGTGGGGGCGGGTGCTTTTCGATTGGCTTTAGGCCAAAAGTGGCGGAGTAGGGAGGCAGTATATTGCCTCCCACGCCAATTAGATTTATTCAACCTCAACGGTGCTAGCGCCGTCTGCAGCTCGCTTTACGGCCTGGGTTCCGTCTTTTGCTGCACTCTCTGACGAGTACGATTGAGAAGTAAGGATAATCTCACCATTCCCAGCTTTCAGTCTGAAATAGAATTTTTCATTCTTGCCCTCATAGACCTCGAACCGCTTATCATCCTGAGAGTTCTTCTTGACCGACTCAATTCCATTGCTAGCACCTGCTTTGGCTTTATAGCCCTCAGAGGATCCGACAGTTTCACCGTTTCCAGCTTTAAGTCTAAACCTGAACTCACCTGCTTTATCTTTATAAAGCTCAAATTTACCAGCCATACGTTAGTTCCTTTATTAGATTTGATTAAACTTAGCTATCAATCTGATGAACTTCGTGAAGTAGCCGCCAGGAGCCGCCACTTCTTTTGCAGCTCGGCTTTCATCAGCTATCAATCACACCGGACATTAGCTTTCGGGTCAAGCCTTGAGATTAATGCAGCCTTTTGCACTATCTCTAATTGATGGTCAGTCTGGTAGGAGTCGGAGTAAATATTAGCTCTCCCCCGTTTGGCCAGTAGGCGATGAAGAAGTCCACTATGATCGGCGCTCCAAAATAGCCTCTGACCAGAGTGAATTCATAAGTCTCTTCAATTACAGGGTTTGCGAACGTTTGCAGTTGGTTTAGATCACCATCGAAAGGAATGAGCTCACCAGCAGACGTCAAGTAGTAGAGGTTACCATCTAATACGGGGAGCAAGTAGATGCCTAACTCTTTACCGATGTGCTCAGCCTCGGGAGTGAGCGATATTGATATATCCACAAGGTCCTCAGTGCCTGCCTGCGTATAGAAAGGGCAACCATCATTCCTGGTCAAACCCATTGAGAAACGTGCTGTAGACTCCTCTCCGTTGAGGTAGAGGCCGTTCTGCGTAGGCCTTGTAGCATGGTGTAGATCATCACCCAGTATGGATTCAATGGCAGCAATCTCAGCCTCATCGAATTCCAAGCCATAGATACTCTTTACCTCTACCCAGTTTCTAACGTATTCGCAGTGATAGGTTGTATTGGGGGGCAGCCACTCAGCAGGGTCTCTTGCACCTTTGGAACTGTTCGTTCCGTCGTCCACAGCAATCAGCACATTCTTATTGATCATGTCATTGGCGAACGCTTGCTTCGCCTCATTCGTCCAGGCATAGGCTCCGCTATCGTGAGCCTCAGAAAGTGGAACAAAGTGATCGATGTCTACATCGCTCGGGTTAGTGAAGGTCAAGCCAGTATAGGGATCGTCCCAGAGTCCTTCATCGACAAAACATCCATCGGGCGACATGCTGACAGGCACGAGAGATTCGATAATGAGTACTTCGTGCCGAGTATTGATGCAATCTCCATCGATATCGGCCCACCCGCCAGGCATGTAATCGTCTCTGTCGTAGTCGTATGTAGGGCTTGGCTCTTCAACAGTAATCATTACTGTATGGCTGCCTTGTGCCCCTTCATCATCCGTGGCTTTGAAAGTAACGGCTGAGGCTCCATCGGGGAGTGGGAGACTCGGGGTCAGCCCCGTTGCTACAACAGCACTATTGACCAGCCATTCTGATGAGGTGATTGAACCATCATTGTCGGTAGCTGTTGCTGAGAAACTAACGACCTCGCCTGAAGCCCCATCCGAGTCCAGTATGGTTCTGTCACCTCCAGCTATAGCAACCACAGGCGGTTGATTGGGTGGCTCGACAGTAATGGTGACACTGGTAGTGGATGCCGCACCATCGTCGTCCGTGGCTCGAAAAGTGATTTCAACATTCCCGTCACCTAGCAGGATTGATGCTGAAAGCCCTGTGCTAACAATAGTCCCATTGACAATCCAGCCTGTAGAGGCGATCGAGCCGTCGCTATCTGTGGCAGTTGCCGTAAAACTGACTGATTCGCTTGGTGAGCCATCAGAATCAGGAATTGTTCGATTGCCTCCTAATATACTGACCTCAGGAAGTGAATTTGATTCTTGTGCTGCAATATAGGCCCGACCAACTTCTTTGGAGCTAAAGGACATCCCAGCGTAAGCACCATTGTGACAGTGGTACATACCAGTAGCTGTCTCATTATGGCAACCGTACGCGTCCAGGCCTCCTCCATGAGCGAATAACGAACTTGGAAGAGTGAGCAGTGCTATTACTAGGTATCTTGCCATGGGGGATTTGTGCCTGCCTTCGATGTGGTGGTGGAAAGAGATTGCCACGAAAACCAGGGGTATGACAATAGTAAGTAAATCTGCCCCCGTGCTTGCTTGGGGGCATACCTGGCGAGCAACTATCGAATTCTCCAGGGTACTTAGCCATATAGGCTATATGTGCGATTTTAACCCTATTTTAGAGGCGATATGGTGAGGTGTCACTCTTGATCACCTGCAAAGCTAAAACGCCCTGGAGGGGCTGGAATTTACCCTCTGTAGGCGAGAAACCGAGCTTCCTGGGGCAGGCTGTTACTACTGGAAACAGCATCAGAGATTAACGTCTCTAACGCTAACGGCAACATTGGCTGCTTTATTTGCGAATTGAATGTTATGTCGCTCTGTCCCCATACGATTTCCAGTCGGCATTTTCTATTAGCGTTGAATTCCACATGGGAATACTCTTGCAGCCTTCGATCTTTTTAAGAAGGCCAATAACGCTCTCCCTTAAATTTGGATGCATCCACGGGCTCAGAGTTATGCGAGTGATGGATGACAAATCAAATGGGATATCCAAATGCTCAGTTTCTTCTGATTTAGATTCCCAGAGTGCACGAAACTCTTTTTCATGTTTGTATGGAATTCTCTTGATAAAAGGTAGGTCTTCGGTTCTTGGATTTTTGCCCTCTAGCTCATCAAGCTTGAGATAGCGTACTTTCTTAAAGCTCACCCCGCTAGTTGCCCTGAGGGCTCTTTCCAGATCTTTGCCTCTAAAATAAACGCAGACACCTGAGGAACCAGAAGAAAATACACGCCAATGATGGTACGTTTCTGACTCTGCCGTAAAACAGAGGGCCAACACAGACTTCAGTTGCTTCTTTTCCTTATAAGTCGAGAGGAAATATGAGTCATTCTTGTCATCCCAAAACGAAGGGTCCAACAACGTCAGTTCTCGCTTAGTCAGTAATTGTACTAGCGAAGGTATGTCTGTGTATCGTTTGTAGCTTGCTTTACGTTGCATTGGTTTTCACTAGCGACATAATACAAGTAATAATAGAAGCAGCGCCGGATGCTTTTTTTTTGATTTCTCGCTAGGACGCAACATCACAAAACACGCCTGTTGTGACCATGGCCCAGTGCCCGGAATGAATTTCGATAAACCATATACTGGAACTACCTTCGATTAAATACCAATAATTAAAAGCCCCATCGCAAATGTTGTTATAGGCCAGCTCTTCCAATTCGATCGGTCTGTCTACCAATGAATCAATTCTTCTCTTGACGCTGCTCGGAAAAACTCTTCCGGTATGATAGAAAAATAAACCTTTCGCAATTTTAGATAATACGCGATCATATAGATTAACCGGTAATTCGAAAGCAATCCTGGTTTGCCTTTTCCCTGAAGCATCTTTCACTTCAACTTCACGAGTGGTGTCCAAGAATATATTTCTGAGTTTATTGTTACGTTTAAAGCTTTTTAGTCCGCCTTCCTTCCACATATCCCTTGATGCCGAAGTATTTCCTCCAACTTCTGCGCTAATATAGTTCCGTAGTTGTTCATCGTCTTCCGAGCTGCCATTGTTGCAACCAAAACAAGCAGGGACAGTGATCCTTTGGCCTTCTGCTCCCTTTAAAAGCACTTCGGCGGAACGTGTTCAACAGTTGTTGATGGGTTTACGCCACAAATAACACATGTCGAACTCTTTGGTGGCTGCATTTTGCGAATATAACGTCCCGTAATAATTTAACTCTTCTCACTCGATCTCATACATTGCTTTTTATGATTTTTTTAGAAAACTTGCGTCCCAAGAGGTATCAGTTGCTGCTGAAATACATTGAGCACTTAGTCCAGCCTCCAGCGAGTAGGATTGTAGGTTGTGGTTGAATTTACGAATACACTGTTTCCTATAGCTGTCTCATTTGCATTAGTTGTACTTGGGCCGGGAGTATACCCACTTTCTCTTTGCTCAGCAGTTGAATCAAGAATTTCCATAAATGTCATGCCACGCGCTAAGCACAGTTCAGCGGCTCTCAACATAGAAAATTCGGAAGCAGGCTCTAATGAGGTAAGTTCATTTCCTCGGAAGCGAACGTTAAAGAGATTTGGCTGCAGTTCTGTTTCCGTAAATCCGCCAGTGTTCCATATGTAGTATTGACTATAATCAGTCGCACAACTGGTTAGCATGGCTGCCATCACTATACTGATTAAAGCTCTCATGATTATCCCCGCCTAAACCAATCAACGTATTTCAAAATTCCGCAGTAACTAGATATTGCCCATTATTCAGCAAGTAAGCTGGTATGGGGGTGCTAAAGAAATATCGAAAGGCGGAAATAATTCCCTTGTTAGTACCTATTTGGCGCTCAACATATACTGCTTTAGTATCAAATTCAATCGGTTGCAAGGTGTATGCCTACGGGGTAAGCCAATACTTCTGGCACAAGTTCTCCTGGCGCTCAGACGTCGCCACCGAGTGCAGCTACCCAGGCTGGACCATTGGAGAATTGAAGATATCCGAGTAATTCAACAGGTGGGCAGGGTGGCTCGACGACACACCCGCCGGTGCCCCAAGGCGAAGCGCAGCGTAGCCGCAGGAGGCAAGTAGGCGGGTGTGGAGGAGGGGTATATTAATTGTAATAGCTCAGCCTTGACCAAACAGGCAGGGTCCGAATTTCTTCTTAAAGCGGTCATACGCAACTATGAAATCCCGCCTTTTATTTAGTCTCAGATCGGCTAGGAGCGGATGTCTCGGGCTGGTATCTCAAAGTCTGCTTTCACCTCAGGCTTTGTGAAAATTCTGAGCAAAATAAAAATATGTTAACTAGAGTGCTCTTCTTTATCTTTTACAACGCAATTTTGACCAAATATCGCACTCTCATGCGCGTTTTTGGAAGATTTCTGTTGTCCAAAATAGTTTTCACACAGCCTGGCCTGATTTGAGACATCGAAGCCAGAGTAAATCTGCCGCTGTTTAAGTCCGCTTCGTGCCACTTTACGTCATCGTATGAATGTCAAGATTCTTTACATTGCTCGACAAATTGTAAGCTTAGTGGATAACAGCCCCACAGCTATTGCTTTCATTTGTGTGGGCTGTATCTTGCCTGTAAGACTTGGTGTCACAAAAATGAATAACCGGAGAAGCCAAATGCTTAAACTCATTGGTCGATTGGTGGTGCTGGCTTGTGCAGGCTTGGCTGGGGCCGCGCACGCTTCGGTCATCTTCTATACAGACCGAACGAGTTTTGAGACCGCACTCTCGTCGTACACATTGATTGACTTTGAGGGAATCGTGGCAGACATCGGCACAACAGTAAATCCATCAACCCTCGTCGAGGTCATTGGAGGAGTCACATTCAGCGTTTCATCTGGCGCTATTGCGGTGTCAGGGAAGAACGGACAGTTCATGCAGGATGCACCTTTTAACTCCGCAATTCTCTTTTCGAATAACTCGACACCCATTACGGCCGACCTGACCAGTGCCGGGCCGGGATTTACTGCCGTTGGCGCATTCTTCGGTAACATTCATGATGCAGGGGACACAGCGGTACTCACACTTCTTGGCTCGAACGGCATATTGGATATCAGAACCATTGTCGCTGCGGATATGGGTGCCGGTACCCCTTCAAATTATTTCGGGTGGACGGTGTTCGGAGACATCATCACCGGCGTGAAATATGACCTAATTGGTGGATTTGTGAACACCGGCGACTTTGATGGCATTGACGACTTTGTTTTTGGTATCGCATCCGCTACGCCGGCACCGGCACCCGCCACCATCGCCCTGTTCGGCCTTGGACTTGCTGGCCTTGGTTGGTCAAGACGTAAAGCAGCGTAAAACTATCGGAATACTGGCACCGCTAGGTGCGAGCTTTATTTTGTCTGTAAGTTGTAGGTGCGCATGACTCAAATGCGTCGAAAGTGGTTGTGTGGCAGAAGTGGCTATGTGGCCGCCTGTGGAAAGCTTACACTCTCGCCGGTCGGCGAGCAGCACAGAGGAGGTGCGCGTAGCGCAGCGACGATGTGTGCTGGTCCTCGGGCGGTGATCACTTCGGTGCAAGACTATTATTAAGAATTAGAAAAGCTGCTGGCTTCTGTGAGGTCAGCAGCTATGCCTACCGACTGAAAGACAGGATCTGGTGTAGCTGAGAAACCGCTGCTTTAACTGGTTTCGGCGGGAGCATGCGGATCACCAAAAAGAGAGTCTTTCTTCACTGGCCTGGGCGAGGGTAGTGCTTCCTGGCAGATAAGAAAAAAGGGGGGGGCGCAATTAATATTTGTAGTAGCTCAGGCTTGGCGTTTCGTCTCAGGTCCGCTAAAAGCGGAAGTAGCATTGAGTCTACCAAAGGTCAGCTTCCGGCTTCAAAGGAGTCTTAGATGGGTTCGCAGGTTATGTCTGTTTTAAGGTAATCAATAGCTATCAATAGCATATTTTATCAATATAAATAATTGGGCTCGTGATAAGCATAGTAAAAAAGCTGTTCAGGAGATAGGTTTCGTATTCTTCATTTGGACCACTAATCTTCCGAAGAACCTATGTACAAACAAGTCGCTGCAAATTGAACATTACCTAAACCGCCGCCTGACGCTCTATAGACTTCAGTTATAGAGACACTATGCGCGTCCGGGCAATACCAGTTACGAACAGTATCATTGATGTTTGGTTGGTGACCGCCGTCACCAGTCATAACCGAATACCAATCTCGGAAATCTCCTGCTGGATTTACAAGGCCCCTTTCGCCAGAATGGACATAGAAGAAGTGATGGGAAACACTTGCACTTGCGATATCTTCATTGAGCCTATCAATGGTGTTGCTCAACACTGAATTGCTTGACTCTAAAGACTCAATTTGTTGTTTTGCCTCTGATTGCCGTGTTGGTCCAAAAATCGTTTCCTCATTAACCGATACTACGTACGGCGAATCAATGTTGTTAGCAATCATAATTGTGTCGAAAGGGTAGTATTCATTTCCCAATGAAATTTCAGCTTTCTGCTGACAGACAATATTGAAATTGTTCACTACTGGCACAAATGACCCAGTGCTCAACTGGACGGGCCTTCTATTTTGTCGAGATATTTGACAAGAAAATGTATTCGACGTTACACCCTGAATCGAGAAGTTCGTTTCTGTGCTCGTAAGTCCAAAGTGAAATATTACACTTCCAGGAGCTTTTTCATGAGTAATAACTACATTTCCTCTCCTTGAAATTTGAATGCACTGATTCAAATTTTTCTGTGCCTCTATTACTGGATTTGAAGTGAAATTATATTCGTATCCAAAGAGGCTTTCGTCTTCTTCATATGCTCTACAAAACGATTCTTGATCATTGGCGTTTCTATCAGCGGTCCAATTTTCTACTACAGGAACATTGCCAATCAATGCGGACAACTCTGCTCCGAATGAAGTGGAATTGCTACTCGAACTATTACTACAATGATTTTGATAAACCGTTCTTAAGGACAAAACCAATCGTGTTCTTTGGTCTACGGCAATCATATTGTTATTGTAAGCTTGTACGCAAAGCGCTTCTGGTGAGGGGGGCTGAGCCCATGTTCGTGCAGTAATTAGGGCAAGGAACACAACTACTAAGTAGCGCATAGTGAATACCTTTCAGCTAAAGAAATTTTCTAGACATAGTATGCGAATAGTATAAACCCCCTTTTTTTAGGGAATCAATAAAATTATGGTCGCATTTGTTCGAAAATAGTTAATGCTGGATAGGGGCCAATATACAGTAACAAAAATTGCCGGAATCAAAAGCTAAATATCCAATAGCGGACATAACCTTTGTTCGTAACTACTATCGATTCGGGTTTATTTGCTGCCGGTCTCTGGCCCACCCTTGAACGTCGGCTTTGATGATAGCGGAAGTAGCTTTAGGCTGCCTCTATTGCCGAAATCGGCTTCATAACGGTCATTTGACCAATTTGACTTTCTCGAAAACAGGAGCTCGAATTGGCCAAATAACCGCTGTTGCAAGCCACGAAACTGTCACACTTAGAAGAAGTACAAATCCCTCGGCTAATTCCCAAGAGACGATATTTGGGGAGAAAAGTACCCAAACAGTAATCAAATTAGCATTTAGCACTGTCAATGCGACCGCTAAAAATGAAATCACAGCACAGACTATTACCGCAATGTAGCCTGGAGAACGTAAGTATCTGTATGCCAAACAAATTGCTGCTAGTTGCAGCATGGCTTGCAGATAAACTACGCGGAAAATTACCTGATATCCGCCAACGGCAGCAGCACTAGAAATGGAAAAGCCCTTAACAAAGAAGGCATGCGAGGAGAACATTAAACCGTAAATGGCTACGTCTAGTACAGTGAGGGTAAATGCAAACAGTAGGATCGGCATAAACTGGATAGATATCCTCCTCTGCTGCCTTCTGGCCGAAATGGGTTTAAAAGCGGACGTCGAGGCCATTTTAGCCTAATGTCGCAGAATAGGCGAAAGCCGACATTGACGCGATTCGGTTGGAAGACTGTAAGCGTCCGGCTATCTCACCTTGCTATTCCGGCTGCCAGTTATGTGGCAACAGCGGCTGGCCTTCTGAGTCGGCAGTCTGGTCAAGACATCTCTGAGATAAGCATAGGGGTCAAGCCCATTCATTCGAGCTGACTGTATCAGGCTCATGACAGCAGCGGCACGCTGGCCACTGCGCAGCGAGCCGGCGAATAACCAGTTGGAACGACCCAAGGCCCACGGGCGGATCTGATTCTCGACCCAGTTGTTGTCGATAGGCACCGCACCATCTTCCAGATAACGGGTCAAGGCACGCCAACGCCTCAGGCTGTAATCAATGGCTCTGGCCGTAGCCGACCCCTCCGGTACCTTTTGCCGCTGCGCCACCAGCCAGGCATGGAAGTTCTCCAGCAGTGGGCCGGCCCGTTGTTGGCGCAACCGACAACGCTGAGTGTCATCCAACTCCCTGGCCTGGCGCTCGATCTCGTACAACTGACCGATACTATTCAACGCACTGGCCGCCAGGGTGCTCTTGTTGGTAGCGTGCAGCTCAAAGAACTTGCGCCTGGCGTGGGCCATACAGCCGATCTCGGTGACGCCCCGGCCGAAGCCAGCCTTGTAACCACTGTAATCGTCACACACCAGCTTGCCCTGCCACTCGCCAAGGAAGGTGCGGGCATGTTCTCCGGCACGGCTCGGGGCGAAATCATAGACCACCGCCCGGGTCTCCGCATAGGGTGTGGTGCAGTAGGCCCAGATGTAGGCGCGATGGGTTTTCTTCTTGCCCGGCGACAGCATCGGCACCGGCGTCTCATCGGCATGAACCACCGGGTGGCTCAGGATAGTCTCACGCAAGGCATCCGCCAGTGGCTGCAACTCAACACCGCAGCGGCCCACCCATTAGGCCAGCGTGGATCGAGGAATACCCAGCCCGGCACGTTCGAAGATACTCTCCTGCCGGTACAACGGCAGATGGTCGGCGTACTTGGCAACCAACACCTGCGCCAGCAGGCCGGTCGTCGGTATACCCTTATCGATCACGTGCGGTGGTACTGGTGCCTGGACCAGCGTTTCGCAGTCTTTACACACCCATTTGCCTCGGACGTGTCGTTCGACGGTAAACTCACCGGGCGTATAGTCCAGCTTCTTTGCAAGCTGCTACGATCTTGTGTTTGAAATCCGGGGAAAACCTTCGACGCTTAATAGGTGTGGCGAATACGCTTAACTCGTTCATGAGAGTGTCCACTTAAAAATAGGTGGACACTATCGGTAGATCAGGTTTCATAAACAAGATGGGTTTGCCGGACGCTTACGACTTGATAGGCTTCATAGGTTATTTAGGTTATTTCTCATCATGCGAAAATGTGACTAACCCCTTACAGGTATACTTTTTCAAAACTCCCTTGTGTTGAAATTAACCTATAAAACCTAAATAACCTATAAATTCCCTCCTGCCATTAGAGAGCTGCCAGGTGCAGAATAGGTGAATTGCCTGGGCACAAGCATGTGGAGTGCAGTTTGCCGAGTGCAGTTAGCATATCGGGTGTCGCCTTCTCATTTTGTGTAAATCTATTAAGTTAGTATATAGGTATAGATCTCCTCAAAACTTCTAACCAACTGTTTTTCTGAAATTTTCTGATTCTTTAGTGTATCGCTGGGGATAGAACAATCATCATGCCCAGCATGAGTTACAGTATCGGCTATGTATCGGTTTCATCGCATATTGCTTAGCTTATAGGTATGGCGATTTTTGATTCTGGGCTGCACCGAAGTCTTCCAGAAGTCTCGTTAAACCCATCCCAACCTTCTGTAATAACTGCATATTTCAAAATAATTGCACGAATATGCAAAAAGTTCAGAAAAGTCCCACAACGTATCGTACCTTCTCAGATGTTATTTTTTAACCTGATGAGGAGTTACTTTTATGTGTGCGTCACAATGCGAGGAATTCTGGGATCTGGCTGACTTTTTCCCATTCGAAGATGCAATCCACCACTGGTGTAATGGAAGCCAAAAGTGTTTGCAGGCTCGAGCTGCTGCACTGCTCACAGCACTTGATAGAGGCGAAGTAAAGTATCGACGTGCTGACGGAAATGATTTCCCCGACTCCGTATACGAACTTAAACGCCGTCAATTGTTACTCGTCGAGAGGGAGAGCTTTCTTGATTGGGCGAAGAAAGTGAGTAACGAAATTGAAAGGTCATCATTGCAGAGGAATGTGGCTATCTCGCCGAAAACTGAAGCTAACTATCTACGTATTCTGGGCGCCTGTGCAGAACTCATATTGGAAACTGAGTATGGTGACGGGAAAAAATATTCTCCGTTCACTACTCAGACTGATTTAATTGAAAAGTTAACCATCCTCGGCAAAGGAGTTCCGGGTTTATCTGAGAGGAACCTTCAGGCGAAATTCGCAGAGGCTCGGCGGGAATTTGAAGCTGCCAAAGAAGATCGCTGACTAAAGTCATGGTGGAACGCCATACCGCAACTGCGACGATTTAAACCGCAGTTGCGATGCACAATTAGGGGGAGGCCTACAAAATCAGAAACCATGTTCAATGCATATTCAAGAGGTGTATACATGGTTACTGCGATTCACAAACTTCCCACAGTCATCAATAAATATCAAAAGTCCCGAAGCGCCTTATATAGAGACATAGCATTGGGACTTTTCATGAAACCAGTCTCTCTTGGTGCCAGGGCAGTGGGTTGGCCCTCCGATGAGGTTGATTCGGTAATATCCGCAAGGATTGCTGGCAAAAGTGAGAAAGAGATAAAGGTACTTGTTAAATCCCTCGAGGCTGCTCGGCAAGAGCGATCTCAAGGAGGCGGGTATCTATGACGTACAATTCAGCGGCAACTGTTCCGAGTGACCAAACTTCGCAGATAGATAGCAATCTAGCGGTTACAAATAATGAATTTCTGGATGCGATATTCTCCGACTTACCTGAGAAAATACGGCCAATCGTTGTAAGTTTTTCCGGCAATCCGGGCAAGGTCCCTGGTAGCGCTTGGCGAGGGTTCAGTTGGAAAAAGGATCACCCAGATCCTACCAGTGATTGCAATAATTACTTTTCAATCTCTGCGTTTCAGGTTAATGCTGATGGCACATATCGCCGAAAAAAGAACCAGTTTTATGGTTGTTACTGCATAATACTAGACGATATTGGAGAAAAGGTAGAAATCGACAATATAAAACTTGAACCTAGTTGGCGTATAGAAACGTCACTAGGGAATTACCACTTTGGATACATACTCGATAGCCCGATTACGGACATCTCCATCGCTGATCAGCTAGTGAAGGCAATTATAAATGCCGGTTTGAGTGATCCAGGTGCAACTGGCCCTGCATCCAGATTAGCTCGGCTTCCAGTTGCAGTGAATGGTAAATATGACCCCAACTTTAAGTGCCGTTTAGATAGCTGGCAACCAGATAAGCGCTATACGGTGGATGAGCTTGTTAAAGGTTTAGATGTCATTACTTCATCTGTCACAACTAAGATAAAGTCTGCAAAAGGGCAGGGCGCTGCGGTTCTATCAGTAGTCCCACAAGCCAAAGGAAGTGATGTGTGGACACCTCGGCCAGCGTCCAATCCTCTGGTCGAAATATTCAAGCAGAATGGGCTCTATAAATCTCTGCTTCAAGATGGAAAGCACGACATTACTTGCCCCTGGGTCAGCGAACACACAAATGCTGTGGATTCCGGCACAGCCTATTTTGAACCAGTTGATGAATACCCCCTGGGAGGGTTCAATTGTTTACACGGCCATTGTGTGGATAGAAACATTCATGATTTGTTA
Source organism: Gammaproteobacteria bacterium (assembly GCA_041395725.1). Classification (NCBI taxonomy): domain Bacteria; kingdom Pseudomonadati; phylum Pseudomonadota; class Gammaproteobacteria; species Gammaproteobacteria bacterium. Next base: position 3,867,641 of record JAWKZW010000001.1, read on the forward strand.
GCGATATACAATGTGCCAGAAGCCTCTGCACGAATGAAATCAGTCATCCTGGCCATCGAAGGAAAACTTGATCGAGTTGTCGATGGAGCAGAGCGAGTATTGTCAGAGCAGGGGAATTACTACCAGCGCAGTGGTCGCATTGTAACGCTTCAGCCAAATCCCAATACACGCGAGATGGAGATGGCGCAGGTTAGCGAGGAGAGATTAACATTAGCGCTGTCTAGGTCGGCTGAATGGCTGCGGCTCATCAAAAGTGGGAAAGAGGATATATGGGTAAGTATCGACCCAGCACCTAAATACGTAAAAGCTCTTCATAGGTGTGGCCATTATCGCCATTTGCCCGTATTGAAGGGGGTATCTTACCAACCCTTTTTCAGGGATGACTTAAGTTTGGTTTGTTCATCTGGCTATGATAACGCAAGCCAAATGTACGGAGCTTTCGATCCGGCAGAATTTGCAATTCCTGAAAACCCGTCAGAAGAAGATGCACGCTTAGCGCTAGAAAAGCTTACCGGTCTACTTGACGAATTTGAGTTTTCTACAGAGATTGATAGAGCTGGTGCATTATGTGCCATTCTGACAGCGGTCATACGGCCGGGTCTTCCATCAGCGCCTATGTTCCACGTCATGGCGCATGTACCCGGCTCAGGTAAAAGTTATCTTTGTGCATTGATCTCTGCTTTAGCGTCTGCTGCTCCAGGGCAGCCTACATCGTATCCTGACAATGACAACGAATGTTCAAAGCAGCTACTAGCGCTGCTCCTAAGCGCTCCACCTGTCGTTGAATTTGATAACGTTACGACTGATCTATATGCCCACAAAAGCCTTTGCAGCGCACTTACCTCCGGGTACACCACAGGACGGGTGCTCGGAAAATCAGAAACGGCATCAGTAAGTACGAGGGCGCTATTTTTATCCAGTGGCAACAATGTCGGCCCAGTGAAGGATATGATGCGTCGTTGCTTGACTATAGGTCTTAGCTGCAAAGGAGAGCATCCGGCTCAGCGTGAATTTAAGAATCCAAATCTACTGAGGGAGTTGAAAGGGAGGAGGGGATTCTATGTGAGCGCCGCACTAACAGTAATCAGGGCTTGGATAGCGGCAGGAAAGCCTGGGCAAGGAATCAGAAATCTTGCTGGATATGAAGAATGGTCTTCGCTATGCAGGCAGCCATTAGTATGGCTTGAATGTACCGATCCGGTTGAGAATATGTTTCTCAATATGCACCAGGATCCCGAGAAGGAGTTATTGGCTAAACTTTTAAACCTACTTAGTGATATAGCCGGCGATAGAGCAATGAAAGTGAAAGAGTTATTAGAATTTGCTAAAACTTCTGGCTCCCAGGCGAAAGAATTGTCCGAGTTACTTGAGGAAATAGCCATCGACGATAGGGGTAATATTAGTAGTCGAAGGTTAGGTCGATGGATCGCCAGACAAGAGGGGCGTACTGTAAGTAATAAATACCTTGTCCGAACGACTACCAATGGGCCTGTAGCCTCCTGGGCGGTTAGGGAGAGACTTTAAGTGTAGTAGTTGTTGATTTGCATTTAAAACTGACCGGGTTCGGGGAGACTGTAAATTAAATTGTGTAACTGCTCATGCCTTCGTAACCTATGAAGGAGAATATCATGAGCGAAGCGATGAACGAACAAGACCTAGAGAACCTAAAAGCTCAGGTTACCAAGTTGGCCAAAGGCCTGAAGTCCGAAAGTGACCTGAATGATTGACCCAAAACCTTGTCAAGATGACGGTCGAAGCAGCCTTAGGTGCTGAACTGGATGAGCACCTGGGCTATGACAAGCATGATCCTGCGGGTCGCGGAAGTGGCAACAGTCGTAATGGCTCCACTCCTAAACGTCTGAAAGGTCAGCACGGCGAAGTCGAGATCACCTCGCCCCGTGACAGGGCCGGTACCTTCGATCCGCAATTTGTCCGCAAGGGCCAAACCCGCCTGACCCAGATGGATGACCAGATTTTGGCGCTCTATGCCAAGGGCCTGAGCACCCGTGATATCGTCGATGCGTTCCGGGAGATGTATGGCGCCGAGGTGTCAGCAGCTCTGATCTCGAAGGTTACCGATCGGGTGTTAGAGGCGGTCACCGAATGGCAGAGTCGGCCCCTCGATCCGATCTATCCGATCGTTTACCTGGACTGCATCGTGCTGAAAATCCGCCAAAACAAGCGGGTCATCAACAAATCCATGTACGTGGCTCTGGGCATCAACATGGAAGGCCAGAAGGAACTGCTGGGCCTGTGGCTGGCCGAGACGGAAGGGGCGACTTTCTGGCTATCGGTGCTGACAGAACTCAAGAATCGGGGCCTGCAGGACATGCTGATTGCCTTTGTGGACGGCCTGAAGGGCTTTCCGGATGCGATTGCTGCCGAGTATCCGCAGACCAAGATCCAGCTGTGCATTGTGCACATGGTGCGTAACTCGCTGAAATACGTGACTTGGAAGGACTACAAGGCCGTGACCGCCGATCTGAAGGCCATCTACTAGGCGTCGACCGAAACCGCTGCCCAGGTTGAGTTGGAACGCTTTGAGCAGCAATGGAACGGCAAGTATCCGCAGATCAGCAAATCCTGGCGCAATCACTGGCCTAATCTGATTACGCTGTTCGAATACCCGGAGGAAATCCGGAAAGTGATCTATACTACCAACGCCATCGAATCACTGAACAGTGTCATCCACAAAGCGACCAAACAGCGGAAAATCTTTCCGACCGATGATTCCGCGATGAAGGTGGTTTATCTGGCGATGCAGTCCGCATCCAAGAAATGGACTATGCCAATCCGGAACTGGAAGCCGGCTCTGAACCGATTTATGATCGACTTTGGCGATCGGGTAGCCGATTACCAATGACAACCGGCAAGAGCGGTTGCACAGAATTATTTACAGGGTCGGTTCGGGTCAAATTTGAGTTCAAATCAACACCGTACCCCAATCCTGACGGACGGGGCACGGGGCTAGACTCGGCAACAGGGCCTCCTTTTATTTGTTATTGCGAACGCTGGTCCTACCTGCGTCAAAGCTTTCTTTACGCTCGGCATAATCCTCATTACTTTCCCAGACTTTTAAAGAGGGTTCTGGAAGATCGATTAGAGGTCCTTTACCAGATTCATATTTTTGCCCATCTTCAAACGCTTCTTGCTTACTCTCTTTGCTGGCACTCATGGTCACACTCCTTCCCACGGAGGGGTATCAATCACGATTTGTAAACCATACTGCACATACAATGTTAGCCTAACTGATTCTGGTGCCTGCCGGGCTTCGTCTTGACTTTTTACCGCACCAATTGGTCGACAGGTTGAATAAGCCTGAGCTATCTCACTTCTCCTCCAGGCCTGGGAGGGTCAGAAACTCGCTCCAATCCTGCATCATTTGCCGCCGTTTAATAAACAAATCCCCACGCCTGTATGCTGCCTCAACTTTATTTTCGATAACATGAGCGAGAGCCATCTCTGCAACATCTCTAGGATAACTGGAGACTTCTCCTGACCAATCTCTGAAGCTAGAACGGAATCCATGCGGAACATAATCTCCTCTGGAGCCTTTTACGCCATAACCCATACGTCGCATTACCTGGAGTAATGCCATATTTGAAAGAGGGCGGCCATGACGGATTCCTGGGAAGATATATGGATTACCTTCGATTTTCGGTAGAGCCGTTAGGATAGAAATTGCGGGATCTGATAACGGCACCCTATGTTCCTGCCTGGCCTTCATGCGCTCAGCAGGTATGGTCCATGTGGCTTCATTAAAATCAATCTCCTTCCATCGTGCTTCCAGAACTTCACTGGTACGCGTTGCAGTCAGGATTAGAAGGCGCAATGCTTGTGCCGAGGTTCCGGTATTATTCGATAACTCAGAAAAGAAGGCGGGAACTTCGGTGTATGGCATCGCTGGGTGATGTTTGACCCTGGCTATTCTGGATGGCTTAGGCAGAAGTTTATCCAGGTGCCCTCTCCAACGTGCAGGATTTAGAGGCTCCCTCCATTTGTGAGCCGCTGCGTAATCAAGAACATTTTCGATACGACCCTGAAGCCGTTTAGCTGTTTCAGTTTTGCTAGTCCAGATAGGGGAGAGAATCTTAAGCACATCTTCAGTAGTGATGGAGTCGATTTTCCGTGATCCGATAATCGGTCTGGCGTAAGTCTTGAGGGTGCTCGTCCATTGTTTGGAATGTTTTTTGTTCTTCCAGCCACGCCGATGAGCACGAATATATCGGGCGGCACAGGAGGTAAAATCAGGGATCATCTCTTCGTCTGCTTGGCGAGCGTTTATAGGGTCAATGCCATTCTTTGCCTGTTTGCGGCACTTCGTTGCCTCTTCCCTAGCCTCTGCTAAGCCGATATCGGGGAAGCTACCTAACCCCATCTCTCTTCGCTTACCGCTTATGGTAAAGCGCAATACCCACTTTTTAGCCCCGCTTTGAGACACAACGAGTCGCAGCCCTCCACCATCTTCGTACTTACCCTGCGTGGCAGTGGCGACTTTTCGTGGGGATAATTTGTGAATAGCCATCCCGTGGTTTCTCCGTTACATATTCGTGTGGGCGGAGGGTCGGTCCCCCACATGGCCCCCTTTATGCAAAGATTATACGGGTTCCTCTGGGATTTGCTAGGACTATATATACCTGATATGAAACGATAATATACTCTTTATGGAACGCCTTTGGCGACTATATCGGCGGACTCCCCCTCCGCCAGTTTACGCTCCCACGACCTCAGTTAGTAAACCAGGCTTTTTATTATTTTCCTCCTTGCTTCCCCGTTCCGGGGCGCCCTAATTCTCCGGCATTTCTCCACCGTATTACCGCTCCTTATTAACACACCACTGTCATTGTGCAGCCACTCCGCCAGCTGATTCAGCCCGACGCGACAGCGACCCTAAGCCTCATTCTCAGTTGGTGCCGGTGGCTGTCGATACGGGCCGGTATTGCCTATTCCGCTTGACTGGAACAGCGCTACGCTGTTGAGCTACAAAAACCAGCACCCGGGCCAGCGTCAGATAGGTGGGGTTTGCCAGAAATTTCTCGTGCTCAGGTGCGCGGCCCTAAATGGCATGGTATGCCACAGAGTTGCCTTGTTTAATCGGCGAAGCGCCTTTTTCAGGTAATGTCAGTGCCCGGTTTGGCTGGTTAAATGACTCCACAATCAACATTGCGTTGATTGTTTCTCCTTCTGGAGTTCGACCCTGGTGATTGGCCCCCGTTGACCGGGGGCCTTTTTTCGAATGACAGTATTCTTGTGCTAGGTATTCCGCTGCCGGGCTAGTTCAGACTGGCACGACTGCCGGCACCCTGTGCCGCAATTGAACCCCCGTCGGAGAGCCGCATCAGGTCCACCAGGATGTAGCCGCTTTCCAGCAGCAGGGGATCGGTTTCCTCTTCCGGTTCAACTGCCGTGGCGCTCTCATCCGCAGCCTCGGTCTCAGGGGTCAGTTGAGCCACATCCACTGTGTCCGTATCCTCTTCGGTAGCGCTGGCCACGGTATCACCGGCGGCCTCGTCGCCTTCCTCCACCCACTCGCGCAGAGGCAGCCCTTTCAGGAAGCGTCGCATATTCTCGGCGTCAAATTCCTCACGACGGGATTCCGCACGCTCTGCCTTGACCATCGCTTCGTTGAGAGAGAGGGTAGTCCTATCCCGGTATTTGAGAGAACGTTCAATCTGGTCTTCCAGATAAATGAAGTCCGGGGAGTTACTGGCGCGCTCCTCGTGCAGACGCGACAGTTCCGGCAGGAACTCCTGGATGGGATAATACGCGGAGTACTCCACCGGGCGAACGGTATCCCAGGGCAGTGCGCCATCGAGACTGCTTTCACCAAGGTCCTCGTAAGTCTGGAGAATGTCGGGGAACTCAATGTCCGGCACGACACCACGGTGCTGCGTGCTTTCTCCGGAAATCCGGTAGAACTTGGAGCGGGTCAGTTTCACCTGGCCGTAGTTCATGGGGATGATTTCCTGCACGGTACCTTTACCAAAGGTTTGTCCACCCAGGACAACACCCCGCTGGTAGTCCTGAATTGCACCGGCAAAAATTTCCGAGGCCGAGGCGCTGGTCCGGTTGACCAGCACAGCAAGCGGGCCATCGTAAACCACTTCCGGATCGTTGTCGCCGAAGGCCCTTACAAATCCGGCGCGGATCCCGGTGTAGCGAATCTGAACGGTGGCACCGGTATCGATAAACAGGCCGACGAGCTGATTCACTTCACTCAGAGAGCCGCCGCCGTTATTGCGCAGATCGACGACCACACCATCGACGCCTTCCTGCTTCAGTTCTTCCAGCAGGATTTTGACATCGCGCGTGGAGCTTTTGAAGTCTTCCTCACCCCGGGACGCGGCTTCGAAGTCAAAATAGAAAGTAGGCAGATTGATCACCCCGATACGGTAGTCGTAACCGTTGGCGCTCAGCTCAATAATCTCTTTTTTAGCGGATTGGTCTTCCAGCTTCACGGTATCCCGGGTGATGCTGACCACACGGGAACTGGATTCGCTCACGGCATCCGGCGGCAGTACACTGAGCCGCACGACGGTGCCTTTTTCGCCCCGAATCTGATCAACAACGTCGTCCAGTCGCATCCCGACTACATCCTGAATAGCGCCGTCAGGGCCCTGACCAATGCCGATGATCTTTTCACCGGCCTGCAGGTCGCCGCCGCGTTCTGCCGGACCGCCCTTGATCAGTTCCACCACCTTGGTGTACTCATCTTCGGTGGTCAGCTGGGCACCAATTCCCTGCAGTGACAGCGACAGGCCCATGTTGAAGTTTTCCGAATCGCGGGGCGAAAAATAGGCTGTGTGGGGATCGACGGCTCGGGCGACGGTCGCCAGGTAGGTCTGAAAGACATCTCTTTCGTTAGTCTTGAGTACCTGGTTGAGCTGATTGCGATAACGCTTGCTGAGCTTGTCGCGGATCTCTTCGTTGCTGTCCCCGGTCAGCTTGAGGCTCAGGACACTGTTCTTCATGCGCTTGCGCCACAGCTCATTCAGTTCTTCCCGGCTGGTCGGGAAGGGGGCGTCCTCGCGATCGATCAGGATTTCCTCATTCACGGAAAAGTCCATGTCCGGAATGTCGTTTTCGATGGTCTCGATAGCAAAAATCAGTCGGTCCAGTAAACGTTGCAGGTAGACGTTATACATTTCGAAACCCGGTTCCACGCTGCCATTTTTCAGGCTGTCGTCCAGGCTGTAGCGATAGGATTCGAATCGATTCACATCGGCCTGCAGGAAGTACAAGCGTGAGCCGTCCAGGACGTCCAGATAGCTGTCCAGCAACTCGGCCGAAAACTCGTCGTTAACCTCCACTTTGGAGTAGTGTTTTTCCTCCAGCTCTTTGATCAGGTCGGAGGCGGTCTGCCCGTAGATCAATTCACTGCGTATTGGCTGATAAAGCGATTCCAGGTCCAGTACCGCGTCCAGTTCCACGGGTTCCTGCGCCAGTGCCAGCTGGCTGGCGGAAATAACGAACGCACCGAGCCAGGACGCGGTCCGGCGGAGCTTCAAAGGGAACTTGGAATAGGCAGTGGTGATTTCGGTCATATCGTCTTCCATTGCTTCAGCGTTTTTTGGGGCAGCGGTTCAATGTAATCAGGGTGTCGAACCGACGGTTTTTGCGCAGACATCTGCGCCTTTGCTGCGTTTTCTGTGTTCGTACCAGTCTTTCTTACTGTTCCTCATAAAGGAACGCTGGACGGACTTATTCAGTTCAGTCAATTTATACAACAGTGTTGCCTTAGTATCTACCGCCTTGGTCTCTGAAAAAGAGGTTCCAGGCGAAAAATCTGACTTCAGTCCCACCCCGGTGCCCAGGGCGGCCGCGCTTCCACCCGTTTCGAGCCTTATATTGCTATTAACATCAAGGCTTTATGATTTTTCCTCGGGCCGAAGCGTGCCTTTCGGCACGCTCGACGTCGATGTACCGATCGGTAATGGCGCTGGAGCCGTGTCCCGCATCGTCCCGCACATGCTCCCGGGGGCGATGTTTCACATCTTCCGAGATGCCCGTGTGACGCAGCCAGTGAACCGTGGCCGCCGACAGGCGCTCTGCCTCGTCCGTGAATCCCTCCGAGCGCATCCGCGCTTCTGCGGTATCAAAACATTTCTGCACAATACCCCTGATCTGGCGGGTGCTGGTAATGCCCCCGGCGCCCCGGGTTTTATGAATCAGTGGCGTGGATTCGCCGGGCAGGGGCCATGCCGGTAACCCTCTTGCCAGGCGATAGCGTTGCAATGCATTCAGCATGGCATCGCTGACGGAGATTTCCCGCTCCTTATTACCCTTGCCCACGGTCAGGAACCACCAGTTACCCTCCTGGTCGGGTTGAAAATGACCCATTTGTGGCGCCCAGCGACTGGTCTCGACCAATTCAGAAATACGCAGGTACATGGCGTACAGGGCATTCATGATGAACAGGGTGCGCTCATGGATTTCCGGTGCCTGCGCTGCCATCTGTTCGGCTGTTTCAATGATGTAATTCCACTGCAGTGGTGACAGGCGGCGGATCTTGGTCTGCCCCTGCCGCTTGCGGATAAACTTACTTTTCTGACGGATCTGAGAGACCGGATTAGCGGCCAGAAAGTTCTCCTGGATCAGAAAGTTAAAGAAACTGCTTAAGACACTGAATAAGGATTGCAGAGCGTTTTGAGAAAGCACGTACTGGGGCGCAGTCGTTACATAGGGGCGCCAATCGGGATTGGGCCGGCGCAGGCCTTCGCGGTTCAGGAACCGTGCCACGTTTTTCTTCCCCACCCAAGCGGCGGGCGGTTGCCGCGAAAATTCCACATACCGTTCGATGTCTTCCCGGGCCAGTTGCCTGATGGATTTTTTCGCGATCAGCCACATCCATTGTAGAAAATGCTCGATCTCGCGGCGATAAGTAGAAAACGTGTCGGGGCTGCCCCGGTAGCTGTAAATAAATTCACTGGCCAGCTGGTAATCGGTTTCAGCATCGCCAGGCAGGGCAATGGCCGTCAACGTCCCCAGATCCCGAATCGGATGCTTGAACGGGTTCGGCATCTCCTCGAGGGTATCAAACAAGGGCGTCGGTGATGTGATAATCGGCATTATCCGGGCTCTCTAACCTGCTGAATTAAAATCATTTCTACTATTAGTCATGAAGGCTCTGCAAACCCGTTTCAGAAACTGTCTGATGCCAGGCAGTGACCGTGCACCTGCTGCGTGGCTTTACAGGGGTTATCGTCCGCCGCTAAACTCCCGTTATGTAGCGGATTATATAACGAATGGAGTTTTCGCTCGAGAAGCCGGACCCGCCAATGCCTTGCCACTTCACCAGCCTGCTTTACTGGAAGACCGCACGTACGGGCTTGCTGCTTGCCTTGCTGGTGGGTTTCACACTGCCAGTCCGGGCAGACACTCTTACTGTAGCGGTCGCATCGAACTTTGCTGAAACCCTGGCGACGCTGGCTGCCCGATTCGAGCAGCAGTCGGGCCATCAGATCCGCATCGTCCGGGGCTCCAGTGGCCGCCATTACGCTCAGATCGTCAACGGCGCACCGTTCGACCTGTTCTTTTCCGCGGATGCCCGGCGGCCCGGGGAGTTGGTCTCCCGACTGGCGCTTCCCAATGACCGGCTGCAGACCTACGCCCTGGGCAGGCTGGTGGTCTGGGCGTTGGCCGACAAGGGTGGGGAGGCTGTGCAGGCGCGGCTTACGGCGCTGCAATTCGCCACCCTGGCGATGGCCAACCCAAGACTGGCCCCTTATGGGCAGGCCGCCGAGGAAGCACTGCAGGCATTGGGTCTGGCAGACAGAATAGCGGCGGGGCCTATCCGCCTGGTACGCGGCGAGAATGTCGCTCAAGCTTATCAATACGTGGCGACTGGCAATGCACAACTTGGCTTTGTGGCACTCTCTCAGGTGCTGGCTGCCGGTGGCGGAGCGTACTGGGTCGTGCCGGAGCAGCTCTACCAGCCCATTGTTCAGCAACTGGTGTTACTGCGGGATAGCGCCGCCGGTAGAGATTTTCTCACCTACCTGGCGTCCCCGGCGGCCCGCTCCCTCATCGAATCGGCTGGCTATGGACTTCCCTGATGACTGAGGAAAAGACTTAGAAAAGTGTTGCAACAAGCTGATTTACAAGCTTTATACCTAACCATCCAGTTGGCAGCCTACAGCACGACCATCCTGCTGGTGCTGGGCACTCCCCTGGCCTGGTGGCTGGCGCGTTCGTCCTCCAGAATCCGCCCGCTGGTTGAGGCGCTGGTAGCCTTGCCACTGGTGCTGCCGCCAACCGTGCTGGGGTTTTATCTGTTGATCGCCTTGTCGCCGGACGGGGTCATTGGGGGGGCGCTGCAGGCGTTTGGTTTGCCGGCCCTGGCATTCTCCTTTTCGGGGCTGGTGGCAGGTTCGGTGATCTATTCTCTGCCCTTTGTTGTACAGCCACTGCAGAATGCCTTTATAGCCCTGGGCAACCGCCCGTTGGAAGTTGCCGCAACGCTGGGAGCAGGGCCGGTGGCAAGTTTTATCCATGTGGTATTGCCGCTGTCGCGCCTCGGGTATCTATCAGCGGCGGTGCTCGGCTTCGCCCACACGCTGGGGGAGTTCGGCGTGGTACTGATGATTGGCGGCAATATCCCGGGCGAGACACAGGTGGTTTCAATTGCAATCTACGAACATGTCGAGGCGCTTGCGTACACCGAAGCCCATATCCTGGCTGGCCTGCTGCTCGGCCTTTCCTTTCTGGTGCTGTTGCTGGTGAATCTCGCCAATCGCCGGTCCCGTCAGGTGAACCTGCCATGATCACGATCCGCAGTCAGCTTGAGCGTGGCGGTTTTGGTCTGGACGTGACCTGTGAGCTGCCGGGGCAGGGCGTTACAGTGATCTTTGGCTCTTCCGGGTCCGGTAAGACCAGCCTGTTGCGCAGTGTTGCCGGGCTTGAGAAACATGCCCGCGGGACGGTGCGGGTAAATGGACAAACCTGGCAGGATGAGAGATTTGTCCTGCCTGTCCATAAGCGTGGTGTGGGCTTTGTTTTTCAGCAGCCCAGCCTTTTCCCTCACCTGTCAGTGGACGCTAACCTGTCATTTGGAGCGCGCCGCCGGGGTGGACCCGGCCTGGACGAGGAAGCCAGCATTGCAACCCTGGGATTGAAACCCTTGCTCGGACGCCCGGTGGGAGAACTGTCTGGAGGCGAACAGCAGCGCGTGGCTCTGGGGCGGGCTCTGCTGAGCAGGCCCCGCCTGCTGCTGTTGGACGAGCCACTGGCGGCACTCGACCTTAGCAGTAGAAAAAATCTCATACCAGTTATTGAAAATGCCATGCATCTACTTGATATACCTGCTCTTTATGTAACCCATTCGATTGATGAGATGGTGCGTCTTGCCGATCACGTCGTGGTTATGGAAGGGGGTGGCATAGTAGCCAGCGGGCCTCTGGTCGAGCTATTTTCCAAGCTTGATTCGCCGCTGGCGCAACTGGATGATGCGTTCAGCGTGCTGCCAGGGCGTATATTGCCGGGGCAGCTACCCGGCCTGTCCTCGGTTGAATCCGGCGCCGGGAACCTGTTCCATGTGCCGCTGGCGCCCATCTCAGGCCTTGGCCAGGTGCGCCTGAAAGTCCAGGCCAGGGATGTCAGCCTGAGTCTGGAGAAAACTGAAAAAAGCAGTATTCTCAATATCCTGCCAGCTGTTGTAGAACAGGTTTCTGAGGTAAATGCCAGCGGTAGCTGTCTGGTAAGACTGGACCTCAGAGGAGATAAGCTGTTAGCACGGATATCCGATTACTCGCGGCAGCAACTGGCGATTCAGCCCGGCACGGCGTTGTACGCCCAGGTCAAGGCCGCGGCATTGCTGCAGGCGGGTCCTGTCAACCGGCCATGAGAATGACGCTGGACGCCTTGAAGAAGGCGGTAACCGAATGCCCGGCAGCAAGTCCAAGCCGGGCGGCGCTTTGATTGGTGATCACTGCATTAAGTGTCTTTCCGTCACCGATATCCACAGAGACATCGGTATTCACCTTACCTTTCACCAGCCTGGAGATTTGCCCGGTGATGATATTCCTGGCGCTGACGGTGAGATCCGGGCTGGTACTCAACAGCACCGAAGAGGCCTTGACCAGGGCGACCAGGCTTCTGCCCGGCCGGGCATCCAGCTCTTTGCGGCTTTGCTCAGTGATTATGGCAATCAACGACACCTGCTCGTTAACCCGCAGTGTGATCTCGGCGTTAACCGCGCCTGGCTGCACGGCTTCCACCGCGCCCAGAAACTGATTGCCTGCGCTGCTGACCAGTTGGCTGGTCTTCACGAAGCTGGTCAGGTCGTCAAGGCTGTCGACGCCGCCACCAAGCCGGTTGATAAAAGCGTTGTGCTGCTCCTGAAGGCGTGTAAAGCCCGCCAGGATCTTTTCACCGTGTGGGGTAAGGCAGCTTCCACCCCCTTGACTGCCTCCCGTTGAGCGTGTCACCAGGGGCTGTTGCGACAGGTTATTCATGCGTTCCAGCCGCTCCCAGGCCGTCTTGTAGCTGATACCCAGTTCCCTCGCGGCGGCGCTGATTGATCCGGACTCACTGATGGCACTGAGTAGCTTCACCTGTTCCAGTGCGAATGTGCTGCCACTGGTATCCGCTGTAAGCCATATCTGGCCTTGCAATTTGCTGGGCATCGGTCCTCCGGGGACTGCAGAAACGAACGGGTATTCTACCGTGGCCCGCCATGGCTTTGTTGCGCTGCCCCAGGCCTCTTTTTGCCTTTTCGGCTTGAGGGCAGGGTACTACGCAGTTTCGGGCAGCCAGCCTGGCATTGAATACCGGCAGGCCAGGTAGCCTGTTTGCGAGCGTGGCTGGGCTGTTTTGACCGGTATTTTCACATATACTGCGGTCATGCTCCTAGCCCGGAATCGCGCCGCAAAACCCTGTTAGTAGTCACTGACATAAAGTGATAATTCACATAAGGAATGATAGCTAACAATCTGAATTTAAAAATAAGGTTGAACAATGCAGAAGACAAACAGGATCAAAACAAGTCTGACGGGCACCCTGGTCAGTCTGATCGCGACCGGGCTTCTGGCACAGGAAAATGGCATGATTCCGCGCACCCCCGGTGGCAGACCGGATCTGCAAGGCATCTGGACCAACAAGACCTTGACACCGCTGACCCGGGGGCGGGAGTTTGGTGAGAATCGGGCATTGACTGCGGAGCAGGTGGCGCGCCTGGAGGCCGGGCGCCAGGATTTCCTGGAAGCAGAATTTGCCGCCAGTGACCCTGATCGTGAAGCAGGCGCCGGCGCGCAGGCCGGTAATGACGGCAATACCGAGGACGGCTACAACGAATTCTGGAAAGACGAAGGCAGTCACATCCAGGTGATCAACGGGGAGTACCGGGCTTCGATTGTAATAGACCCGCCTGACGGTCAGATTCCCTATAAAGGCGATCCCCGTGCCATGTTCCGCCGTGACCCCGGCGCACCCGGGCGCAGCGACGGACCAGAGGGGCGCCCGCTGGCCGAGCGCTGCCTGCTGTCCTTCGGTTCCCACTCCGGCCCACCCATGCTGCCGGTGATGTACAACAACAACTACCAGTTCATTCAGACCGATGACTACGTCGTAATTCTCGCCGAGATGGTTCACGATGCCCGTATCGTACGTCTCGATGGCAGTGAACTTATGCCCGACATGAAGAAGTGGATGGGTGATTCCGTGGGGCATTGGGAGGGCGATACGCTGGTGGTGGAAACCCTCGGCTTTCATCCTCAGCAAAGCTTTCGCGGTGCGTCGGAAAATCTGCAGGTCACCGAGCGCTTTACCCGAGTCTCCGACTCAGAAATTCTTTACAGCTTTACCCTGGATGACGACACGGTGTTCAGCCAACCCTGGACTGGCGAACTGATGTTCAATGCCCGCCCGTCCGACGAGGTGATCTACGAATACGCCTGTCACGAAGGCAACTACGCACTGCCCGGCATTCTCGCGGGGGCCCGACAACTGGAGGTGATGGCAGAGAGGGAGTCAGAGCAGTAAGACAGCTGACTGCCCTCTATAGAGTGCAGCAACAAACGGAGGACTGAATCTCCGTTGTTGTTTGCATGGCTGCGACGCAGACTTTTTGGCCGGCGCCCGTTGTTTTTGAGCAGGTGTCAGCGGTCGACTACCTCGTACATCCAGGTGTGTCCTTCGGTGACCTGTGATGCCCCGACGCCGAGACCCTCACCATATTTACGACTGAATTCCCTCAGTACCGGTTCAATCTCCGGTCCGCTGGTCAGGCGCATCAGGCGCTGTTCATAAAGTTGCCCATCGACCCTGACTATAATGCGATCATCGTTCTCCAGGTAATGGGGCCATTGCTTCCAGATGGCACCATAGCCGGTAGTCATGTAGCCACTTACGATGAACAGGCGGCCCTCATACACGGCAAGCCACACTGTTCGAGAGCGGGACGGTGTGAGGGTTTGAAACTCAATTGTGTCCCGATCCGTAAGAAAGCTCCAGTCCTCTGGTGGCGTGGCGCGGGTTCCGGTCTTGAACGGGCCTCCTGAAATGATCTCCAGTGGGCCATCGTGGAAACGCATGCTGACGAGAAAGAGCGTAACCGCCAGTAGTAGAATCAGCAAAAAAATGAACAATTTTTTAAAAAACGAGAGCACGTGATTTCCTCGGGACAGCCGAAAAGGGTAGGCTGAACACTACCACTTTCAGGCCTTATACAGAAGGGCAGGCACAATTATGGGGGGCTTCCGCAACAACCGTCTCACTCTCCGGGGTCGGTTTATCCTGGTCCTTGTCCTGATGGGGTTATCGGCAATACAGGCGTGTGCGCAAAGCCAGGAATCAGTCAGCAGGATTTCGTTGCAGCGCACCGCCTGTTTTGGTGTCTGTCCGGTCTACAATGTCAGCATTTACCCGAATGGCCTGGTTGAATTTCATGGGGAAAGATTCGTCGCATCGGTGGGTGATTACAATCACAGGGTAGATCCGGCCAATTTTGACCGACTGGCACAATTCGCCCGGGAAATCGATTTTTACTCTTTGTCTGCAGAGTACCGGGTCCGCATAGAAGCAGACAATTCGGTTACGGCGGTTTCAGATCTTCCTTCGCGCATCACTACTGTAGAAACCAGGAGCGAAGCGAAGTCGGTGCTTAATTACTTCGCCGGGCCACAGGAACTGGAGGATTTCGAAAATCTGATAGACCAGCTTACCGACAGCGCCCGGTGGGTAGGTGAGGAAATACCTGCGTTGTAAAAAATCTTTCGCAAGCCCGCAACCGCCTTTGACAATCCCTGCCAACAACGGCACAGTAGCTGTCAATGTGAACCAGTATCAATAACTCTTCTTTCTATACTTTCCTGTACTTCTACAACAACGAGGCAACAGATTAATGGAAGCAAACAGCTTGATTGCAGTGCTGATCATCGGCGGCATCGCCGGTTGGCTGGCTGGTAAGATCCTCAAAGGCAAGGGATTTGGCCTGGTCGGCAACATTGTGGTTGGCATCGTGGGTGCCCTGGTTGGCGGCTTTCTTTTCGGCATGCTTGGCGTCAGTGCCGGGGGATTTTTCGGTTCAATAGTTACCGCGACTATCGGCGCGGTGGTACTTCTCTACGCGGTCAGTCTAATTAAGAAGGTCTGACGCCGCTGGTCTGACATCGGTCAAAGCAATGACAGGTTGAACGGTAATAGACTTACTCAACGCAGGCTTGTCAACCTGCTGCCTGTTGCTGCGTTTAGAGGGATGTAAGTGGCAGGTGAATGGTGAAGCGTAGCGAAACCGTCAACCCGCTCTATCTACTGGCGATTACCAGCAGGCTGCGCCTCGCTGAATCGAGATTCACAGGAGCCCCGATGTATGTCAAACAAAGAATTCGAAAGTCTGAACTCCCTGCTGAAAACTATCAGGCCTGAGCGACGCAGGTTTATCAAGCGCGGCCTGGTCGTGGCTGGCGCCGTGGCACTGGCCGTTCCAAGTTCGACCTTGCTGGCGCAGCAAGGGCAACCGGGTACGGGAGGCAAAGGCAAGGGCAAGGGCAAAGGTCAGGGCGATGGCACCTTTCAGGGCGGCAAAGGCGACGGGACTTCTCAAGGTGGCAAGGGTAAGGGCAAGGGCGTGAACCCGGGAGGCCAGGGTCCTGGTAACGGAAAAGGCAAAGGTAAGGGTAAGGGTAAGGGCAAAGGCAAGGGGTCGGTCTAGCCAGGCCCAATCCTTTCTTATCCCGGAGCCAGGGCCTCAACGATGCCCTGGCTGAGCTGAGATGATGACTTCGACTCCTGTGGTCTTAAGGCCGAATCCTTTGAACGCCATCTTCGTAACCGATGACGAATACCTGGTTTATTGTCAGCCAAAAGGTATGCTCCATAAACTCAATGGTACCGCGGCATTCCTTTACGAACTTTGTGACGGCAAACGAACGCGAAATGAAGTTGTTGCGCTGCTGGGCCCCGAGGTCAGTGATCATTCGCCGCAGCTTCGAGCATGGCTCGAGAAGGCCGAAAAGAACCAGCTCCTGCTTGCGGAGCATTCAAAAGCCAGCATTGATAACCTTCGCCGATCGGAATTGTTTGCCCGGGAAGCCGATACTCTGCGTGACAACGGTGCCATTCTGGCTGCCTTTGTCTGTCAGTCTCAAGCCTGTGAACTGGCCCCTGAAAACGCAGAGCACTGGCTTGAGTTGGGGGAATTAGCCCATATCCTCGGCCGGCGCGCGGAAGCCAGAGAAGCCTATCGACACTTTACCGAGATGCGGCCGGATAATGCCGAGGCTAGACTCATTCTGCTCGCACTCAGCGACGAAGCGCCTCCTGCCCGGGCGCCGGATGACTGTATTCGCCAGCTTTACGCCAGGTTTTCAGGCTTTTATGAAGAGAATATGTGCGGAGACCTTGGGTATGAGGCGCCCAGGCGCCTGCAGGAGCTACTGGACAACTTTCTCAACAATGCCGGGAACCTGCAGGTGCTTGAACTGGGCTGTGGCACCGGACTTTCAGGCAAGGTATTGCGCCAATACGCCGCCCACCTGATCGGTGTCGATCTTTGCCCAGAGATGGTTTCGCAATGTCAGACCAGCCAGCTCTACGATCAGCTGGAAGTCGCTGAAATTACCGCCTTTCTCGCCAGGAAAGCAACGGAGGGGTGCCGTTTTGATCTGGTCGCAGCCTGTGACACGCTTATTTACTTCGGTGACCTGAGTCTGATTTTAAAACCTTCCGCAAATGTCCTGAAGCCCCAGGGCTACTTCGCTTTCACAGTAGAAAAGGGGGCTGAAGTCCCTTATAAATTGAACGATTCCGGGCGCTTTTCCCACTCTGAAAGTCATATTCGATCGACAGCGGAAGAAGCGGGGTTTGACGTGCTCAGTCTTGAGGAAGGCTTTCTTCGCTACGAGTATGGGGAACCTGTCACGGGGTTCAGCGTCATGCTAAAGAAACGAAATCCACAGTGAACGGCGCCTGACTTATTGGCAACAGACCTTCAATCTGGATAGCGGGTACCGCTTGTCGCGTTTTCAGCACCGCCAACTCGAGATCGTCCCCACCGCCTTATTATATTAAGGCCCCCATTATATGCCTGTATCTCATATAACACCCACCAATCTGCGCAACAGCCTGCTCGCCGCCGGCTTCAAGATAGAAGCGATGCACTTTGCCTCGAATTCTTCCATCGCCCCATCCCGTTCGTTCAGCCAGCCTGCCAAGCGGGTGACGGCAGAAATCCTGGCCATAAAACCGGTGGACAGACACACCTCAATGCTCCAGAAACACCCGGGGTAGCCCTGTCTAACGAATGACTCGCGAAAGACGCGCGCACAAGGTGAGCCTGTAAGGGGCACATAGACTGTGATCTGTGCGTAAGCTCATGGCAGGCGAGAGAATAAAGATCAGATGAAATCAGCCAGCACCTACGCCGCCGAATATGCGCCACTGTTACCGAACTGATCTTTACAAGGCTGGACAGCCTGTGCGATGTTGGCCTCATCTGCAGCAGGAGAAGCTCCCAGTGGCCGCACTCATAGGTTCAATTGTTGTTTTGGTGCTTATCAGTCTGGCCTGGCGGCTGGCGTCGCGCCGACACTCGATTCCCTGTCCGGCTTGGCTGGGTTGGCTGGTCGAGCTGGACAACCCCTTTGCCAGAACAAACCGGGCGGCAGCTATCGTAGAACATCTCGACCTCAGCCCTGGAATGACGGTGCTGGACCTGGGTTGTGGACCGGGCAGGGTAGCCGTTCCGGTAGCCGGGAGCGTCGGCCCACAAGGCCGGGTTATCGCCATGGACATCCAGGCTCGCATGATTTCCCGGGCACAGGAAAAAGCACAGGAAGCCGGGCTTACCAATATTGACTTCCTCCATGCAGGATCCGGAGAAAACCAACTTGGCAGGGAACGGTTTGATCGGGTTTTGCTGGTCACCGTGCTTGGCGAAATTCCGGACCGGGAAACGGCTCTGCAAGAGATCTTTGCGTCATTGAAAGCAGGGGGAATACTGTCCGTGACTGAAATCATCTTCGACCCCCATTTCCAAAGCCGCAACACAGTATCCCGGCTGGCACTTGAGGTGGGTTTCTCCGAAAAAGAGTATTTCGGTAGTCGGCTGGCGTATACGCTGAATCTTGAGAAGCCCGAGAGTCGCCTGGCCGCAGACAGGAAATACTGCCAATGAAGCGCTTTGGGCGTGAAGAGCTCGAAGTGTCAGATCTTATCTCCGGCAGAAAACTGCAGTTTGGTGCCAGCCTTGCTGCTCTATCAGCAATACGCCGGATTGAAGAATGATTACTTGCCCGGGATGAGATGGCTGACTGATTTGAGTGTCACTTTGTCTATGTATTCAAAAACCAGAAGTCTTCTTTTAGCCGTCGAGTTTATCGCGTGCTACTGGCACCTGCTTGCCGTCCTTCCTTTGGGATTTGCCTGGGGTCTGATAAGCCTGGTACAAGGAGGATACCTTCTGCTTCTCGGGCTTATACTGCCAGGGACGCTGGGGCTAATGGGCATAGTGAGTATGCTGATGGAGTTGATTTCAGGAGATGTTCAGTTGCCGCGTTTCACACAAATTTTTCTGACGGGCATTGGGGTTCTTCTGTTATTGCTTCTGTTTGCACAGTTCGCCGACAGAGATAACCTGTTATACGCTTTATATTTTTTCGGGGCGCCAATATTATGCGCAGTACATTTTATTGCTCTTACGCGATCTGGGGTCGTGCTGAAAGCCCAACCAGAAATCACCGAATGAAATGGCAACTCTTCACTTTAGAGATTTCATTTTACATCGCCTGAATGTGAGTAATGCTACAGCCTGAGTTAGGGGCCAATACTGCCCAATATCGAGGAATCACTTTCATGACTACTGGGCACGAAGACGCAGCGTTACTTGAGAGTTTGAATAATCAAATTCAAGAAAAGTTGCGGCGCTGTAACCATGTGAGTTGGGTCTTTGACATCCTGGTGTTCTGCTCTGTGACTGTCAATCTGGCGTTGTTCCTTATCGCCAACCTGGTTAGTTCAATCGCATCAGGGGCCCTGAACCCATTGAGTGTCGTGTTAGCAATTTTTGGATTTATGTTTACACTTTTTGTCTGGATATTCGCCACACATTTCCGCTTTTCGAAAAAGCTTACCTTGTATTTTTAGGGTGTAACCAGGCAGTCGATAATCAAAGTCTGGTTGGTTGAACGTCTAAAAGCTGAAAGTGCTGACCACGATCGTTAGGTCCCGTAATTACCGAAGGTCTTTAGGGAAGGGTGTTTCTCGGTTTTAACGGAATTAGAAGGGATAGCTACCTGTTATCTAATTGCTTTATAATTTCCGGTAATCTTTATTACCGGAAATAGTGAACTTATCCGAAATAACCACTTCTCGCACATAAAACCATTGTTGTTTTAACGCTATGTGCCTGATGACTGACCAATGCCTGGTATTGGTCGAGTCAGCAGCAATTGATTCCCGAACCGTGATTCGTTCAACTGGCTTCCTTCCAATCACCTTAACGCTATTTGCCGACTTTGAACCCGTTGGATTTGCCAAACCCTTTGGGTTGGCCTTTGGGTTGCAGCTCCGGCTTCTACGCTGAAATTGTTGCTGGATCATCAGAATCAATCTTCACACACCTGGGCATTGCTTCCAGAGCGTTGATTGGAGATTCACAATCCACAACTGAACGGTCCAATGAACCGATGACGATCGGCCCGTTGCAGCCATAATAACCCGCGAACTGAACACGATTCTTGTGTCCAGGCTCGGCGGAAAACTGCTTGAGATGTCCTGTCCGACGCTGCTATCAGATCTGCCTCGAAATCCGATCTGGAACATCAGGCCGACATGCCGACTATAATACGGCGACTGTACCGGCCAGACACCCGGCCCAATATTATTAAAGGTAACCTGCATGTTTGGCATCGCTGCAGCCTCAACGGCTTATGCGTAAAGACTTTAATATATTATTCCAATATATTGATATTATTGGATATTGTTTTCCTTATGTTAGTGAGTGTAAACTTATTGAGCTGCGATAAATTCTCACCGAATAAAAGCAATCGATGGAATAATCTGAGCTATGCCCAGACTCACCAGAGACACGCTCAGGCCGGTTTTTAACGCTTGGTGCGCAGGGTCACAAACTCCTCCGCCAACGTTGGATGGATACCTATAGTCCGGTCGAAATCCGCCTTGGTTGCGCCGCAGTTAAGCGCTACCGCGAAGCCCTGAACCAGCTCTCCAGCGTCTGGGCCTACCATGTGAACACCGAGTACCCTGTCATTACCGGCGTCGACCACCAGTTTCAGCAGCGACCGCTCTTCTCTACCGCTCAGGGAATGCCTGAGCTGCTTGACACTCGCACTGTAGATATCGATATCCTGGTTTTTAGCTCGGGCTTCCTCTTCGGTCAGGCCTACTGTTGCGACGTTGGGATGGGAGAAAACGGCCGAAGGTATGTTCTGGTATTCCATGTGCCGGGAATCCCCTGAAAACAACGCACGAGCCACCAGTTGCGCTTCCGCCAGGGCGACCGGCGTCAGTGCCACCCGATTGATCACATCGCCTACCGCATAAATGCTGGGTTCTGCAGTCTGAAAACGGTCATTAACCTCTATGGCCCCGTTATCGCTGAGCTTGACTGCCACATTCTCCAGGCCCAGGTTCTGGGTCATTGGTTTGCGGCCGGTGGCGGCCAGAACTGTGGTACTCTCAACTTCGCTTCCATTATCAAGAGTTGTAACTAACCTTTTATTATTGCTCTGTATTCTTACCGGTTTAGTCCCTAGCCTAAGATCCAGGCTCTGACTGATTTCACGGGTCAGGAACTGCCGTACTTCTTCGTCAAAGCCTCTCAGCAGCGCATTGCCTCGATACACCAGCGTTACCTTGCATCCAAGGCGGGTGAAGATGCTGGCGAACTCGACAGCGATATAACCGCCCCCGACAATCAGCATGGAATCCGGCAGGGTGTCCATATGAAAAATATCGTTGGATGTCATGGCCAGTTCGCTGCCGTCGAATGGTGCCACCCAGGGCCATCCACCAACAGCAATGAGGATATACTGCGCAGTAATGTGCTGGTCTGCGACCATAACTTCGTGGGGGCCGAGCACCGCTGCACGATGCTTGAATACAGCCACCTTATTATTCTCGAGTATCGACTTGTAAATGCCCTCTAACCTGCTGATTTCTTGATCCTTTGCCCTTTTCAATTTAGCCCAGTCAAAATCAACTTCAGGCGTGTCCCAGCCAAATCCGCGACTGTCCTGGAAATCATCCCGATAATGGGCAGCATAACTGAGCAGTTTTTTTGGCACGCAGCCTACATTCACGCAGGTGCCGCCGAAATAGCGCTCTTCAGCACAGGCCACCCGTGCTCCCAGGCTGGCAGCGACGCGACTGGCCCGGACTCCTCCCGAACCCCCGCCGATCACAAACAGATCATAATCATAATTCGACAAACTCGCGCCCTCTCCAGTGACTGAACCAAGGATAATCAATTTTCAGGTTGGCATTATGCACGGCTGTGTGGCTATTGAAACTCCCTTTACCGACCTTTCACAGATTGTGCTTTAATTGCTTTTAACGATGCGAACTCACCCGAACCAGCCAGAACTCTTTGCCCCCCAGGCCACGATAACCCATCGGCTTGAAAAGGCCGAGCTGACAGAATATCCAGAAGCATTTAACAGAACAGAGTCAGAGGGATACTTCGATCTTCTGAGACATGAAATAAACTGGCAGTCAGCCTCTATCCGCCTGGCAGGTCGATCGATTGCCATTCCCCGGCTGCAATGCTGGGTTGCGGAAAGCGGGTTCAATTACAGCTATTCCGGTATTCAGATGGCCCCACTGCCCTGGTCGGCAACGTTGCTGGCGATAAGGCAGCGGGTTCAGGAGCTGGCAGGGCTATCGTTCAATGCGGTGTTGCTGAATCTTTATCGAAACGGTCAGGACAGTGTCTCCTGGCATGCGGATGACGAGCCGGAACTGGGGCCCAATCCAGTCGTTGCTTCGGTCAGTTTCGGTGCCAGCCGGCCTTTTGAGCTCAAACCCAAGGACAACCACAGTGCTGCAAGATATCGGCTGATGCTCCACAGCGGCTCGTTGCTGGTAATGGGAAATACTATGCAAAACAACTGGCTCCACCAGATTCCTAAAGCAAAGGGACTGGAGGAGCCGAGGATCAACCTCACTTTCAGGCAAGTGTGTGAAAGGTCTGGATAGTTTTGATGTTGCCGTCGTCGGTGCTGGCGTCATCGGTCTGGCGATCGCGCAGCAACTGTCAGCAGCGCCTTTCATGCGCGGTCGGAGCCTGGTGCTGCTGGAGCAGGAAAGCGGGTTTGGGCAGCATACAAGCAGCCGCAACAGCGAGGTTATCCATGCAGGCATTTATTACCCTTCAGGCTCCCTGAAAGCGCTTCTGTGCGTTCGTGGCAAAGAATTGCTGTATGAGCACTGCCGGCGCTATGACATCCCTCACAAGCGCGTAGGCAAGCTGATCGTTGGCGGCCAGGGTGAAGCGGAGGCTCTCGAGAGGCTCCTGACGCAGGCGGCCTCCAACGGCGTCTCAGATCTTCAACTTCTTGAGGGAAAGTCAATTCAGGAACTTGAGGCGCAGGTCAGCGGGACACTGGGCCTGTATTCTCCCTCCTCAGGTATTATTAACTCGCATAGCTACCTGACCAGTCTGTTGCATCTCGCTCAGTCGCAGGGTGTTGTTTACTCACCGCGAACCCAGGTTCAGGCCCTATTCAGCCGGGGTAATGAGAGCCTGGTAGAAACCCGCATAATGACAGCAACGGGTAACGTCGCTGAAGCCTATGTGTTCCGCGCCGGTGTCGTGATCTGCTGCGCCGGCCTCGAGGGAGCTGCCCTCGCCAGCCGTATCGAGGGGCTCAACTCAGGCAGTATTCCCAGGCAGTACCTGTGCAAGGGAGATTATTTTTCCTATGCCGGCCGCAATCCGTTCAGGCACCTGGTCTACCCGTTACCTGAATCCAATACGACCGGGCTCGGCATTCACGCCACCCTGGACATGGCAGGGCAGTTACGCTTCGGGCCCGACACAGAGTACATTGACCAGGTGAATTACAGTATCGATCCCCTCAAACGCGAACGCTTCGCCGAAGCCATCAGACGTTATTTTCCAGCTGTTAACGCGACCGCGCTCAATCCCGATTATGCGGGCATCCGGCCTAAGCTTGCGGGCCCTGGCCAGCCGCCTGCCGATTTCGTATTCCAGGATGCGGCCGGGCATGGAGTCCCTAATCTGTTGCAGTTGTTCGGTATCGAATCGCCGGGCCTCACTGCAAGCCTGGCTATCGGGGAAAAAGTCACCGCCATAGTGCGTGATTATTTCTGAAGCCTGAAGCCGGCAAATCAATCTGATTCACCCCTGAACTGGCATTATTGACAGTCTGGTCCATACTCAATAGTAATAAAGTTCCCTGAGACAAATGTGCTGGCACTTCGGGTAACACACTCGATGCCGGTACAACTTACAGGATTTACGATTGCATCGAGCCAGGCTATGAAGCAGTTGTCGGGTTTTAAAACGCCGGGCTTCGGAGAACGAGTTCTCAGTAGGGCTCAAGTCGAATGCGGTTGCGCGTGCGTGTTGCAGATTTTTCACAACACTGCGAACCCCAGCAGTGTTCCGCCGGAGTCTCCCCCAGGCTCCGGTTTTTTTTGACTCTGCGTATCAGCAACTGATCACCTCGCCTCCAGATCTTTCAGGGATCTACCAGGCGGGTATCATGACCAAAATGCGATAGCGAAACGGCACCGCCCCGCCCCTGTGCACTATCACTCTAAAATGTGGGGACTGGCACTTCCAGTTTATCGGCGGGGGATTTGCTGAGAATTTCTTCAATAGTTGTCTGTAGAATAGCTTCCGCTTGATTAAACTGTACGCCAATCCCAGCCGGCCGATCACCCGGCGACCTGCAAGGGCAGGTCCAGACCACTCTTGCCTCAACCGCATGACACGCGTCAGCCAGGGACAGAACCATGAACACCTTTTCACCCAGGCAGCTGGTTACAGGAGTCGGTATAAAGATGCCACCGGAATCGACCCATTCAAGGTAATAATGCTGCAGAGCCGATGTGTCCGCGATGCGAAGGAAGAACAGTCTGGGCTGCCGCCCGGGAGACGGATCAGGCCCCATATCAGGAAACCAGGCGGGACCAACGCCACAGGATACCTTCAAGCACCAGTTGCGGATTAGGGTTCGATGCACCGATGAGTTGCTGCCTTGCCTCCTCGGCCGCCTGGTTGATGCCCAGTAAACGGGCCAGTATTTCATCCTCCGACCGGGCGGAACCAGCGAGAGCCTGATAGATCAGGCGGAGTGCCTGACCGGCTGCCTCGGGTGGCTCGTGGAGCAACAGGTGTTTTACCGTCAGCGAGCTGGTCTGCCATAACCAGTCCATAATTTTTTCTGCACCGATGGTTTTACCGGTGGCAGAAAAATCAACCGGATCCAGTTTTCCGACCAGCACCGCGGCCAGCCCCGTCAGGACGTTGTCCCGGTCCTGCAATTCGTCGCTATGCAGCAGCTCGAGAGCCTGAACCGGGCGGTTAGCAGCCAGGAGCAGCAGCCCTTCCAGCCCGGTTTCACCGGGGGCATTGGCTGCAAGCCATTCCAATGCCTGCTGTTGGTTCGGAACGGCAAACAGAATACGTTGGCAGCGACTACGGATAGTCGGGAGCAGCCTGCCGGGATTATCCGAGACCAACAGCAGGACAGTGCTGGCCGGCGGCTCCTCCAGAGTCTTGAGCAGGGCGTTGGCCGCATTGACGTTAAGCACTTCAGCCTGCTGCAGGATGACAACCTTGCGGGAATTACTGTGGCTCGTCTTACTGGAGAACTCAGCCAACTGCCTTACCTGGTCGATCTTGATGACCTTGCTGTCTTCCGGCTCTACCAGTAAAAGATCGGGGTTGCTGCCGGAACCCAAGAGCTGGCAGCTGCGACAATTGCCGCAGGCCTTATTGTCGGCCGGAGACGTGCAAAGCAACCGTGCAGCTGCGGACAGAGCGAAATGCCTTTTGCCCAGGCCGCACTCACCCATGAGCAGGTACGCATGCGCGAGGCGGTCGCCCTCCTGCTGTTGCATCAGCCGTTGCCACTGATGGCGTTGCCAAGGATAAGGTGCCAGTTCCATACTTGAGCTAATTCCCCGTCGGTGATTCGAAAAGCATTTCGACTACTGACAGTGTAGCAGACTTGACGCTCTCCAACGGCTGACCGGCATCTATAACAATGCAACGCTCTGGTTCAGCCGCCGCCCGTTGCAGATAGGTGCGACGTACCCGCTGGAAAAACTCCAGTTTTTCCTTTTCAAAGCGGTCCAGTTCGCCCCGCTCTGATGCACGGGACAGACCGGTCTCCGGATCGAGGTCAAGGATAATGGTCAGGTCCGGACGCAAATCGCCTTGAACTAATTGTTCCAGTAGTGAAATCCTGTTGACGTCCAGCTGCCGGCCACCTCCCTGATAGGCATAGGTCGCATCGGTGAATCGGTCACATAACACCCAGCATCCGCGCGCCAGCGCAGGCAGTATCTTATTCTGTAAGTGCTGAGCCCTGGCAGCGAACATCAGCAGCAGTTCGGCAGTCGGGTTCATGGCTTCGGCATGTTCCTGCAGGAGAAGATCCCGGATCTGTTCTGCCAACTCGGTTCCACCCGGCTCCCTGGTCACCAACAGGTTAATCTTGCGCTGCTCCAGAAACTCCTTGATGAATGCGATATTGGTGGATTTACCGACCCCCTCTACCCCTTCGATAGTGATAAATTTGGCACCGTCTTGTAACTGTCTGCTGTTTGTCATGGAAGCTTGATGTCCGTACGTTATAGCGGTTGTTCACCGAGTTGATAGCGGCGCACGGCCGCATTGTGCTCTTCGAGGGTAGCGGAAAACTGATGGCTGCCATCGCCACGGGAGACAAAATACAAGGCATCTGCAGTATCCGGGTTGACGCTGGCTAGTATTGCTTCTCGACCTGCCAGGGCGATCGGTGACGGAGGAAGCCCGTTTACGCGGTAGGTGTTGTAGGGGGTCACCTCGTTCAGAGCTTCGCGATCAATGTTGCCGTCGAAGCGGGAGCCCATCCCGTAAATCACCGTGGGGTCGGATTGCAGGCGCATGTTCTGTTCAAGACGCCGGATAAATACACCGGCAATCTGGCGCCGCTCGTCGGGAACGGCGGTCTCTTTTTCTACAATCGAGGCCAGAATCAGTGCTTCGTAAGGTGAATTGAACGGCAACGCTCCAGCCCGCCGCTCCCAGGTTTCGTCCAGGATTTCCAACAGGCGTCGATGGGCTCTTTGCAGGACCTCACGATCTGTCGTACCTCGCGTGTAGAAATAGGTGTCCGGGAACAGCTGTCCTTCCGGGTGAGTAAAACGAAATGCCAGGCTCTCTGCGATCGCCGCGCCGCCCTGCCCAGCCAAAGTCGCTGTGATTCCTGGACTGGACCAGATAGCATTCAGTGCCTGGGTGAACGTCCAGCCTTCAACCAGGGTGAGCTGATACTGTTTAACCTCGCCGCTGGTCAATTTGCTCAACAATTGAATAGCGCTGATCGGTGGATCGAGTTGGTATTCCCCTGCCTGCAACAACCCGTCACTGTCCGTTATTCTGGACCAGAGGGTAAATATCAACGGATAGTCAAGCCAGCCATTGCCAGCCAGTTCATCGGCCACTCTTGACAGCGACGCGCCGGCAGACACCTCGAAAACCACACTGGAGCTCAGGTTCAGGGGCGCATTAAGCTGCTCCCAGGCGCGAACCAGGAAACTTGCAATCAACAACGCAGAAATAACCGCGCCACTGAGCAACCAAAGCCAGAGAGATCTAGTTTTCCAAAACAAAGGCATCATCTACAAATTCGCCTGCTCTTTGTGCAAAGGGCCCGATTGCATAAGGAATAGGTCCGTCCACAAGCTGTAGTTCGGTAACCGGCCAGATACCAAATACACTGTTACAGAAGAACAGCTCCGACGCACTGCGAAGGGTCTCAAGGCTGACTATCTCCTGTTTGACTTCATTGACAGAGACATCCCCCCCGGCGAACCGGTTAATCAGGTATTCCCGCATCACACCGTGAATGCCGGCCTCCTGTAAAGAAGGAGTAACAAGCTCACCGCCTGAGACCAGAAATAAGTTGCTGCGGGTGCCTTCGATTACCTGTTCATCCTCGGTGAGCATTATACCTTCAGGAAATGCCTCGGAAAGTTCTCCACTGGCAATCACCTGGTCCAGCCTGCACAGGTGCTTGAAGCGGGTCAGCGAGCCGTTGCGGGAAATGGGATGGGAGCACAGTCGCGTTCGGATACCGCTGTCTCTGCGCAAATCCAACTCTGCCGGGAGAGGATAAAATTGTGCAATCCGGAGCGGTTCTGTCACCGCGGGTGGCTGGTAGCCTCGCCCTCCGCTACCTCGGGATATCAACAGTTTCGCGATGCCGTCGGAGGGATTGGTTGCTAACAATTGGAAGAGTTCTGCCTCAATCAATCGTGCATCGACCGGAATACCCAGATACTGGCAACCGGCGAGCAATCTCTTCAGATGCAATGACCACAGGGTCGGGGTTCGCCGGCTAATTCGAATCGTTTCGAATACCCCATCGCCATACTGGAAGGCCCGGTCAGAAACCGGTATACAGGTAGTGGTTTCGCCGTTGATCAGAGTAGCTGACACGTCGATGGTCTCTGTCGCTCAGGCTGGACTTCGCCAGCTTCAGGGTCAGTTCAGCCTGGCGAAAATAAGGCTTCCATTGGTGCCACCGAAGCCGAAGGAGTTGCTGATGGCCACATCGACCTGCCGTTCCTTGGCCTGATGAGGCACATAGTCAAGATCGCAGCCGTCGTCAGGGTCGTCCAGATTAATAGTTGGCGATACGACATTATCCCGAATGGTCAGGATGGAAACGATAGCTTCCACCGCACCTGCCGCACCGAGCAGGTGACCAATCATGGACTTGGTCGAACTGACGCACAGTCTGTAAGCATGCTCACCGAATACGGTCTTGATAGCTGCAGTCTCAGCGCTATCGCCAGCCAGTGTCGATGTGCCATGGGCATTGATGTAATCGACCTGCTCAGGAGCCAGGGCCGCACTGGCCAGGGCGTTTTTCATGCACTGTGCTGCACCGGCTCCGCCCTCTGGCGGCGAAGTCATGTGGTAAGCGTCACCGCTCATACCAAAACCGACCAGTTCGGCATAAACACGGGCACCGCGCGCCCTGGCGTGCTCATATTCCTCCAGGACCAGCACGCCCGCGCCATCACTCAGCACAAAACCATCACGGTTGCGGTCCCAGGGCCGACTGGCCCGGGTCGGATCATCGTTGCGGGTGGACAAAGCGCGTGCTGCGCAGAACCCACCCAGCCCGACCCGGGAGCAGGACATTTCAGCACCGCCAGCCAGCATGACATCAGCCTGACTGCTGGCGATCATACTGGCAGCAATGCCGATGTTGTGAGTTCCTGTCGTGCAGGCAGTTGTGATAGCAATATTGGGGCCCTGATAACCGAAGCGGATAGACAGCATGCCGCTGATCATGTTGATTATGGAACCAGGTACAAAAAACGGTGAAATTTTCCTGGGCCCTTCGGTTCTGACCAGGTAAGAAGTTTCTTCGATGGAACTGATGCCACCGATTCCGGAACCCACAGCCACACCAACCCGCTGAGGATCGATATTGCAATCTTCCAGGCCAGCATCCTTGACTGCCTGGGCTCCAGCGGCCATACCATACTGAATGAAAACATCCATGCGCCGTGCTTCTCGTGCCGGCATGTACTGGCTACTGTCGAAATTCTTGATAGATCCGCCGAAGCGCGTGGTGAACTCTGACGTATCGAAATGCTCGATGGGATTAATGCCGCTCTGCCCACTCTTGATGGCTTGCCAGGACGATTCCACGTCATTACCAACCGGGGTAAGCAGGCCCATGCCAGTTACCACCACTCTTCTACCGTTCACTGCAGTATCTCCGTAAACTCGCGTATTACGATGGGCGTATAAAACAAAAGCTACTCTGGCAGGCCAGAGTAGCTTTTGTTGGATTTCCCGAAACCTTACAGGTGTTCGTTAATGTAGTCGATTGCCAATTGGACTGTGGTGATTTTTTCCGCCTCTTCGTCTGGAATTTCTGTTTCAAACTCCTCTTCAAGGGCCATTACCAGCTCTACGGTATCCAGTGAATCAGCGCCAAGGTCTTCCACGAAGGATGCAGAAAGTTTGACCTCTTCCTCTTTTACGCCAAGTTGCTCGCAAACAATTTTCTTAACGCGCTCTTCAATGCTACTCATATCAATCATTAGCTCCTGAGTTTTAACAATTTTATGCGGCCAACTGCAATACCGCGGAATGGCGCAAGACCAGCCTCGAAATATGGACGCAAGTTTACCTCTATTTTGATTTAGTTGTAATCTCTAACGCGGATTAATTTGATTTGGAACCAAATTTTTCCACCGTTTCATGCAGAAAGAAAAGCCTAAGAGATTAGCCCATGTACATACCACCATTGACGTGCACTGTCTCGCCAGTGATGTATCCGGCTTTCTCTGATGCAAGAAAACCGACCACTGCCGCGATTTCTTCAGGGTTACCCAATCTGGCCAGAGGGATCTGTGCCAACAGCGTCTCTCGCTGTTTCGCGGGTAATTCGCTGGTCATATCTGTATCGATGAATCCGGGTGCAACCACGTTGACGGTTATGCCACGGGAACCGACCTCTTTGGCCAGTGCCCTGGAAAAGCCCTCGACACCAGACTTGGAAGCAGCGTAATTGGTCTGGCCCGCGTTACCACTGGAGCCAACCACTGAACTGATATTGATGATCCTGCCCCAGCGCGCCCTGGTCATACCTTTCAGACTGCCTTTACACACACGATACATGGCCGTCAGGTTGGTATTGATGACAGCTTCCCATTCCGATGCCTTCATGCGCATTAACAGGTTGTCACGCGTAATTCCCGCATTGTTAACCACAATCTGCGGTGCATCGAAATTCTCCGTAACAGTCTCCAGGCAGAGAGCCACGCCCTCGTCAGATGCGACATCAAGAACCAGTCCCTGGCCGCGAACAGCATTTTCTGCCAGGTAGGCGGAGATGGCGGTAGCCCCGGCGTCGGAAGTTGCGGTACCCACCACGGTGAGTCCCTGGCGGCCCAATTCGATGGCTATTGCCTTGCCGATTCCGCGGCTGGCGCCCGTAACAAGGGCTACTCGTGCACCTTCGCTCATGACTGTGATCTCCTCTAAATGATCGTTTTCGACCAGACCGCGTATTTTTAAGCCTGGTCTGAGGCTTAGCCTGAAACCTCTTCACGGGCCTGTTGAAAGCTCTGGCAGTCATCGCTGCCAAAGCAGGAAATGCCGGGCTCGATTCGTTTTATCAGACCACAGAGAACTTTGCCCGGGCCGCATTCAACCAGCAGCTTGATGCCGCCCTGATGGATTAACCGGATACTGTCAACCCACAATACCGGTTGATGTAACTGGTTCAGCAGATTCTGCTTGATACTTTCGGCCTCTGTGGCCAGCTCCGCATTGACGTTCTGTACCACCGGAATGATGGCGGGCCTGAATGCCAGTGCTTCGAGGTCGCTGGCCAGTCTATCCGCCGCGGGTTGCATCAGCGCGCAGTGCGAGGGAACACTTACCTTTAGGGGTAGTGCCCGCTTGGCGCCGGCCTCTTTGCAGGCGGCCATCGCTCGTTCGACGGCATCGGATTCACCCGCAATAACGGTCTGGCCCAGGGAATTAAAATTTGCCGGGGAGACGATCTGCCCGTCAGCTACCTGCTGGCAGATCTCACGAATCTGATAGTCTTCCAGCCCTACGATTGCAGCCATGGCGCCACTGCCTGCCGGCACGGCCTGCTGCATGTACTGGCCGCGTTTATGGACCAGGCGCACCGCATCGGTAAAGTCGATAACACCGGCGCACACCAGGGCCGAGTATTCCCCAAGGCTGTGCCCGGCCATGATGGCGGGGTCCGGCGCACCATTCTCTTTCCAGAGCCGCCAGACAGCTACGGAAGCTGCCAGAAGGGCTGGCTGGGTTATGTGCGTCTGATCGAGATTGTTACTGGCATCGCGCTGGCAGATTTCCCACAGGTCCAGCCCAACAGCATCGGATGCCTCCGCAAAAGTGGCCTCCACTGACTGGTACTGGCTGGCCAAATCCGCCAGCATGCCCAGTTTCTGAGAGCCCTGCCCAGGAAAAACGAATCCGAATTTATGCATGAGAGTTATCGCTTGATCTTATTATGATTTCTAACAAACTGTGCGGCAGCACCGGCTCGTGACACCTCTGCGCTTTTGCCAGTCCAGTTAAGTCACCATGCCGACAATATTGCCGACTTTTTCCGCTATCAAACCAGGCACGTCGCTTTCAGCTTCTTTGATCGCTCGCTCAATCGCATAGGTAAATCCCTCTGCGGTGGCGTTGCCATGACTCTTTATAATGCCGCCCTGTAATCCCAGTAGACTTGCACCATTGAACTGACTGGGATCTACCCGCCGCTGCAACTCGCCGATCATTCTTGCCTGCGCCAGTGCTCCCTGCTGATTATCACCACTGGCGCTGGCGATTTCCGACAGCTTCTGGTTGATGACCCGCACCACTCCCGCGCTGGACTTAATCGTGACATTACCGACAAAGCCGTCGCATACCACCACATCGGCAATTCCCTCAAACAGGGCACTGCCTTCCACAAAGCCAATATAGTTGAGCGAATCGCTGGCTTCCAGCAACGCAGCAGCAGCCTTAACCTGTTCGCTGCCCTTGTACTCTTCTACACCGATGTTCAACAGGGCCACTCTGGCCTGCTTTAATCCACCCAGGGATTCCGCCAGTACCGAACCCATCACAGCGAACTGGAACAGCTGCCCGGCCTTGCAGTCTACGTTGGCCCCGACGTCAAGCAGGTAACAATTTCTGCTGGCCCCTGGTATGGTGGCCAGGATTGCCGGTTTCTCAATGCCAGGTATGGTCTTGAGCAGGTGTCGACCGGACAACAACAGCGCACCGGTGTTCCCGGCGCTGACGCAGGCCTGGGCCTCGCCGCGCTGCACAAGCTGCACAGCCAGGTACATGGAAGACTCAGTCTTATCCCGCAATACCCGGGTGGGCTTGTCCTCGTCGTGCACAACAGTCTCTGTGTGCAGCACAGTCAGCCGGTCTGACTCGAAGTCACCCCCAGCAGACGACAAAAGCCCTCCAATCCGGGTACTGTCGCCAACCAGGATCAGGTGCAGGTCCGGGTAAGATGCCAGTGCCCGAAGGGCTGCCGGAACGGTGACTCGGGGACCGAGGTCACCGCCCATCGCATCAATAGCTATGCGTTTGCGGTAACTCAAGTTCACTCGTCGCCGAGATCAAGCACCTTTTTACCCTTGTAAAAACCATCGGCAGTGATGTGATGCCGACGATGTACCTCACCGGAGGTTTTGTCAGTGGATAAAGTGGGTCCGGACAGGCTGTCGTGGCTACGTCGCATGTTGCGCCTCGACCGGGTAACCTTGCTCTTTTGAACTGCCATTGTAAGCTCCTAAACGTCAGTATTCTTTCAAAAATCTTTCAGTAATCCATGTACCTGGAAGCGCTGCATAATGCCCAGCCTCAATCCAGTTTCAACTTCGCCAGCACCGCGAACGGATTGCTGGAATCGGCCTCAGCGGCCTCCTCTTTTCCGAGGTTTTCAGTCCCTGGTTCCGCTTTTACTTCGACCCGGGTGTTTTCGCTGCAGGGTCCGTCCTTGTGATAGCTGACTATCGGCATTCCCAGCAACAATTGCTCATCCAGCAGGTCAGCAAGGAAAATTCGATGATCCTCGGTAATCCACGGGTCGAACTCCGTGCTGAGCGCTTCTGCTGCCGCCTCATCAGGTACCAGTACCAGATCGACTGTTTCCCTGATTTCCTCGGCTACCGGTTCCAGACAGCGCTGGCAGACCAATGTTAACCGTGCTGAAACCTCACCCCTGATTCGACGGCGTCCGGCGCTGTCAGTACTGAAACTCAGCTCAGCGTTGACCTTACCGTCAGCCTCCGCCGTACAAGCCGCCACCCTTTCGAGCTTCCTCAGCTCGATTTGACCCGCAATCGACAGTTTCTGGGCGAAAGCCTTTCGCGCATCGACATAGGCTGGAAGGGGGGCTTCTGACATAGGCGCGCAATAATAGTTGCACTGCCTCGATGTGTCAAAAAAATCTACTCTTCCGGGGCTTATTCCCGGGCAGTTTTTTGCTGACTTCTCAATAGTTTGACGATAGCCAGGAAGTCCACACCCAGAGGCGCCTGAAACTCATATAACGGCCCGTTGGCCGGGTAGTTGAATTCCAGCCGCGAGGCATGCAGGCACAGGCGCTTGATTTCACCGATTGCCGCAGGCAGATTGCGCTCGCCGTACTTGGCGTCACCCAGAATGGGATGCCCCGCATGACGGCAGTGCACCCGGATCTGGTGAGTTCGACCGGTATCCAACTCGGCTTCGACCAGTGTCGCCAGGCGTCCGATATGTTCGATAACGCGGAACCGCGTCAATGCCTTTTTGCCCTCCGAATCCACCTTTACCATGCGCTCTCCTGATTCGAGGTGGTTTTTCTGTAGGGGTGCATCCACCACCTGCAGGCCATCCGGCCAGTAACCAAGCACTAGCGCACAATAGATCTTGGTTACAGATTTTTGTTTAATTTGACTGTTTATCTCTCTGAGGAAGCTCATTTTTTTCGATAACAGCAGGCACCCTGAAGTGTCGCGGTCAAGGCGATGCGCCAACTCCAGGTTATGCCATTCCGGGCGCAGTTGGCGCATGGCTTCAATCAAACCCAGCTTGACACCAGAGCCACCGTGAACCGCTAATCCGGCGGGTTTGTTAATTACCAGTAAATTGTCATCCTCATGCAGAATACTGTTCTCAAGCAGCGCGGTAAGCGAAGGACCGGGCCTGGGGGGCGACTGACGCTCAGAGAGCCGCACTGGCGGGATCCGCACGGTATCCCCCTCACTTAAGCGACTGTCGGGTTTAGCCCGCTTGCGATTTATGCGCACCTCCCCTTTGCGGATAATGCGATAAACACGGGATTTGGGACAGCCCTTCAAAACCTTCAACAGGAAATTGTCCAGGCGCTGACCTGCTGTCTCGGCATCCACCTGCACCAGTTGGACCTGGGAATTTTCTGACATTCGGCGTTAAACCTGTGTGAAAGTTGGCGCGAGCCGGCATTTTACTCGATTGACACCGCCGGCCAATCAGAATCTGGGCAGATAGTGTACAATCCCGCCTTTTCGCGCGCGGATACCTGCCGAACACTCTGACTGGGCCTATCCGGTACTACTAATTGGGAAAAAAGCGCCATGGCAACGATTAAAGAAACCCTGGATGAACTCATCAGCGAAGCCCTCTCCCGGGTT